>URQS01000011.1 GCA_900550035.1 uncultured Prevotella sp.
TTTGTTGCTCAGGTACTTATAAAATAAGTTAAACTAAAATGCTGCGGAATTTAGGTTATCAGTCATTGAACGACGAACAACTATCTTCGCTTTCTTTCTTGGTGTATCACATTGATGAAGCCACAGATTTTGGGACTCGAGTTTCCCTCAAAAGCTGTCTTTCTGCAGCAGTTGGACTTACAGCCATTAAAGAACTTTCCGTCAAAGGTATAGTTACGGCTACAAGTTTAAGAAGAGCCTTATTCGCTATTGGAAAACGATATTTAGGTTATATTGGAGTTGCACTTATGGTTGCTGATTTTTATGATTGTATGAACGGCTAAAAAAAATCTATGAAAATTAATAAATTACTTGAAGAACTTTCTGTTTTAAATATTGCCATGTTCATAGTTTGGAATATAGGTTCTTGGATAAATAGACCTGTTCTTATTTGGATAAGTCTTTTTGGTATCTGTGTTTCTTTACTCTGCGTGCTCTATGCACTATTTAAATCTAAAAAATCAGACGAGGATTATAAAGGCAATTATAAACATATAATTAATCAGATGGTCTTCGATATCTTCTTTATATTGGCGGTCGTGTTCACAACACTACGTTAGTACTCATTTTGCCTACCGAATATGAATAGAGTAGATGTGGGGGGCCATAGCACCTCTCATTGCACCGAAACGATTTGGATATGTTAAACTTGGGATAAAAAGGGACAGAGAAAAAGCTCCTCTGTCCCTCCGCATGTCAGTCACGTCCGAGTCTCTTTCACCTCAACACGCAAAGCGCACACAACAACATGCTATAAAATCCGTTGAAGACGTACAAACGGACGAAACGGACGAACCGCACATAACGACAACGGCTTAATCTTTTCTTTCCCTTGTTGTCTCAATAGACACTTTTACGAACCCAAGGTTTAGGCTAAAAGCCAACTTCCGCATTTTCAACGGAAGAGTATCAGACAGAACTTCACCCATTAGGTTCTGGATTCTCCCTTGTTCTGCCTCCTCTGGAACTATGCCATTTGCGGCATCAGCATTCACCTTGCCAATCGCCCTGGCAACCTGGCGAAGCTTTGCGAACGTCTCAACGATAGCAATAGTCACCTCTGCAGCCATTGGAGATTTAAGGATGGTGGCAAGCATATACAAGCCCTTTTCCGTGAAAGCATGAGGCGCAACGGTAGAATGTTTCATACTTTCGAACCGGTCAAAAGTTTTGACCAGTTCGTTTTTCTCGCTATTATTCAGCTCGATAACATATCCATCAGGAAACTTTGCGGGGTTGTTTCTCAAAGCTTGGTTTACTTCCTTTGTAGTAACCCCATACAGCTCGGCAACGTCCCTATCGAGGTAAGCGTATCCGCGATGCTAGTATATACACGTCAAAAAAATATCGCTCAAGTTTTTATTCTTGAGCGATATTTTTTTGTTTCCATTTATCCGGCAGCAATTCCCGGTACTTACTTAGCGATGTTCTTGGTGGCAGTGCTGCAGCTTTGTTGATGACATCAGATATATATTCAAAGAAGTTAATACCTTGCAGTCTGCAGGAGCATGCAAGCGAATAGATCATGGCTGCCCGTTTGGCACCTGTATGCGACCCGAAGAAAAGTGAATTACACAAGCCTTCTTGCCGGGGTTGAAATAGGGTATCTCGAAGGTACCTCTTTCAAGTCGCTTCTGATAGCCACAAGCTTATACAGACCGTTTATCCCCATGTTCATTCTAATATAGTGCTGGCATACATAATAGCGCATTCCGTCATTCATTGATTACACCCACGTATACGCTTCTTGGCTTCTTTTACAGATAGTCCGTTGTTATTCATCCAGCGTTGCATTCCTTTGCGGTTAGTATGCCATTTCTTTTGAACAGAGGATAAAGTGATAGTTGGATTACGTGGTAACTCTTTCAAAAACGCATTCCATACGCTTTCATATCGTTTTGCTGCTATCATATTAGATTTTTTATTCACGCAGCAAAGGTAAAGAGAAAAAATATGGACAAGGCTGCATCGCGGATACGCTTACATTCAAGAAGCAAATATCAAGTATCTCTCCAAATGTCTGAAGAACCATATTTTTAACTGATTTTGATTTGAACGTGATACAAATGACAAATACTCTATTATATAATAAGGTGTAAAGTAGTGGGAAAATGTCATATTCTAACAAAATGCAATAAATATGATAAAAAAAGTGATAAATTATTTGTGAGCTACCGATATTTTCTTACCTTTGTAACCGAAATAAGACGTATCACCATAAATATATTATAAATATGAATTTGTCGTACAACATTATTAGCATTATTATTCGAATTCGACTTTGGAACAATGTCGAACGGGGTAGTGTATGCTAATAGGTTGCCGCAAACAATACATTCTCTCTTATGAGCAGATGAAAAGAAAAACCTTTCTCACTAACCCCTACAAGGTAGTGTGAAAGGTTTTTTCGGTTTAAGTAATAACGTAAAACACATATAAGGATGAGTGAAAGATTGTATATTTTTGACACTACGCTCCGCGATGGCGAGCAGGTGCCAGGATGCCAGTTGAATACCGTTGAGAAGATACAAGTGGCAAAGCAGCTTGAGCAATTGGGCGTAGATGTGATTGAAGCAGGATTCCCTATTTCCAGTCCGGGCGACTTCAATTCGGTCATTGAGATTTCAAAGGCTGTGACATGGCCCACCATCTGTGCTCTGACACGTGCTGTAGAGAAGGACATAGATTGTGCTGCCGAGGCTCTGAAGTATGCCAAGCGCGGACGCATCCATACAGGTATCGGTACGTCAGATTCGCACATTAAGTATAAGTTTCACTCAAATCGTGAGGAGATAATAGAGCGTGCCGTACGTGCCGTAGCCTATGCCAAGCGATATGTCGAGGACGTAGAGTTCTATGCCGAGGATGCCGGACGTACCGACAACGAGTATCTGGCACGTGTTGTTGAGGCTGTCATCAAGGCTGGCGCTACCGTCATCAACATTCCCGACACTACGGGCTACTGTCTGCCCGAGGAGTATGGAGCCAAGATAAAGTATCTGGTAGAGCATGTGGACAACATCGACAAGGCCATACTTTCAACCCATTGCCACAACGACTTGGGTCTTGCCACAGCCAATACGCTGAGCGGAGTGCTGAACGGAGCGCGTCAGGTAGAGGTGACAATCAATGGTATCGGTGAGCGTGCGGGCAACACTTCGCTCGAAGAGATTGCCATGATTCTGAAGTGTCACAACGGCATCAATATCGATACCAATATCAACACCACCAAGATTTGTCCCACAAGCCGCATGGTTTCGAGCCTGATGAACATGCCCGTTCAGCCCAACAAGGCTATTGTGGGTCGTAACGCATTCGCCCACAGTAGCGGCATACATCAGGACGGAGTGCTGAAGAATGTGAGCACATACGAGATTATCGACCCGAAGGATGTAGGTCTGGACAGCGGCAGCATAGTGCTGACAGCTCGTTCGGGCAGAGCCGCCTTGAAGTATCGCCTCGGAGTGCTGGGCGTGAAGATAGACGACGAGTCGAAGATAGACGCTATCTACCAGCAGTTCCTCAAGCTTGCCGACCGCAAGAAGGAGGTCAACGACGACGACATACTCATGTTGGCAGGTGCCGATGCCAAGGCTTCGCACGCTGTGAAGCTTGACTTCCTGCAGGTTACTACAGGCATGGGCGTTAAGAGTGTGGCAAGCATCGGACTCGACATCTCAGGACAGAAGTTTGAAGAGGCCTCGACAGGCAACGGTCCGGTAGATGCTGCCATCAAGGCTCTCAAGAAGATCATTCAGAAGCAGATGACCCTGAAGGAGTTTACAATCCAGGCCATCTCGAAGGGATCGGACGACGTGGGCAAGGTACACATGCAGGTGGAGTACGACGGAAGCGTGTACTACGGATTCGGAGCCAATACCGACATCGTTACGGCTTCGGTAGAGGCTTACATCGATTGTATCAACAAGTTTCGTGTGAAATAAAGCCCCCCAATCGTCCACACAATCAATACAAACAAGCAATAACATTAACAATATAAACATATTATAATGAACACATTATTCGACAAAATCTGGGATAAGCATGTTGTGCAGACAGTCAAGGACGGCCCTACACAATTGTACATAGATCGTCTTTACTGCCACGAGGTGACTTCGCCTCAGGCCTTTGCCGGCATGCGTGCCCGCGGACTAAAGATGTTCCGTCCCGACCACATATTCTGCATGCCCGACCATAACACTCCTACACACGACCAGGACAAGCCTATCGAAGACCCCGTGTCAAAGCGTCAGGTGGACACATTGGCTAAGAATGCTGCTGATTTCGGCGTGACACACTTCGCCATGAACTCTAAGGACAACGGTATCATCCACGTAGTAGGACCGGAGAAGGGTCTCTCTCTGCCCGGTATGACAATCGTGTGTGGCGACTCGCACACATCTACCCATGGCGCTATGGGGGCTGTAGCTTTCGGTATCGGAACTTCTGAGGTAGAGATGGTTATGGCTTCACAATGCATTCTGCAGACCAAGCCGAAGTCGATGCGTATAAGCGTCAACGGAAAGTTGGCTAAGGGTGTTACGCCTAAGGATGTAGCTCTCTATCTGATGAGCCGACTCACCACTTCGGGCGCTACCGGATATTTCGTTGAATATGCTGGCGACGTAGTGCGCGACATGTCTATGGAGGGCCGACTCACACTCTGCAACCTCTCTATCGAGATGGGTGCGCGTGGCGGATTTGTGGCTCCCGACGAGACAACATTCGAATATATCAAGGGTCGCGAATATGCTCCTAAGGGCGAGGCATGGGACAAGGCCGTGGCTTACTGGAAGACTCTGAAGAGTGGCGACGATGCTGTGTTCGACAAGGAACTCGTGTTTGATGCTGCCGACATAGAGCCGCGCATCACTTATGGAACCAATCCCGGTATGGGTATTGGCATTACAGAAACCATCCCGACACTCGACCAGATAGACAAGGCTGGTCAGGCTTCATTCAAGAAGTCGCTTGCTTACATGGGATTTGAGCCGGGCGAGAAGCTTCTCGGTCATAAGATTGACTATGTATTCCTCGGTGCCTGCACCAACGGACGTATTGAAGACTTCCGTGCATTTGCCTCTATCGTGAAGGGACACCATAAGGCAGAAGGCGTTACGGCATGGCTTGTGCCGGGCTCATGGCTCGTAGACAAGCAGATTAGAGAGGAAGGACTGGACAAGGTTCTTACCGAAGCTGGTTTCGAGATTCGCCAGCCGGGCTGCTCGGCATGTCTTGCCATGAACGACGACAAGATA
This sequence comes from uncultured Prevotella sp., assembly GCA_900550035.1. Classification (GTDB taxonomy): domain Bacteria; phylum Bacteroidota; class Bacteroidia; order Bacteroidales; family Bacteroidaceae; genus Prevotella. Next base: position 5,298 of record URQS01000011.1, read on the forward strand.
CCAGCAGGCAAGTATTCGGTATCAACATCCAACCGTAACTTTGAGGGTCGTCAGGGACCTGGCTCACGCACCATCCTTGCTTCGCCTCTGGTAGCAGCTGCAGCAGCAGTTACAGGAGTGGTAACAGACCCGAGAGAACACATGTTCTAATGTTTAATGATTAATGTTTAAAGAATTATGAAACAGAAATTCAACGTTATAACCTCCACATGCATCCCACTTCCACTTGAGAATGTGGATACCGACCAGATTATACCAGCCCGCTTCCTTAAGGCAATTGACAAGGAAGGCATGGGCGACAACCTATTCCGTGACTGGCGATATAATGCCGACGGTACTCCCAAACCCGACTTCGTTATGAACGATCCGTCGTATAGTGGAGTGATACTCGTAGCAGGCAAGAACTTCGGTTCGGGCTCTTCGCGCGAGCATGCAGCTTGGGCTATTGCCGGAGCCGGATTCCGTGTGGTCATCAGCTCGTTCTTTGCCGACATCCACAAGAACAACGAGCTCAATAATCTTGTGCTGCCGGTAGTGGTGAGCGAGGAATTCCTTAAGGAACTCTTTGCCAGCATCGACAAGGACCACAAGACAGAGGTGAAGGTAGACCTGCCCAATCAGACCGTGACAAACCTCGCTACAGGCAAGAGCGAGCATTTTGAGATAAACGGATACAAGAAGCATTGCCTTGAAAACGGACTCGACGACGTAGACTTCCTTGTACAGAACCGTGATAAGGTTGAAGCATGGGAGCAAGAACAATAGAAATAATGGACTGTACACTCCGCGATGGCGAGCAGACCAGCGGAGTGTCATTCCTTCCTCATGAGAAACTCATGGTGGCACGTATGCTTCTTGGCGATGTCAATGTGAATCGTATAGAAGTGGCTTCGGCACGTGTCTCTGATGGCGAGAAGGAGGCTGTGCGCATGATCTGCCGCTATGCCGAGAGTGTGGGCAAGCTGAATAGGGTAGAAGTGTTGGGCTTTGTCGATGGTGGCAAGTCAATCGACTGGATTGACGAATGCGGATGCAAGGTTATAAACCTGCTTGCAAAGGGTTCGCTCAAGCATTGCACGCATCAGCTCAAGAAGACTCCCGAAGAACATATCGACGGAATATACGAGTCGCTCACTCTTGCCATGCAGAAGGGTATGGCTGTAAATCTGTATCTTGAGGATTGGAGTAGTGGCATGAAGGATTCGCCCGACTATGTATTCAAGATGATGGACGCCCTCGTGGAGAGCGGCATCAAGCGTTTCCTCCTGCCCGATACATTGGGCATACTCAACCCTATGGAGGTGACGAAGTATTTCGGTCAGATGGTAGAGCGTTATCCTAATACTCACTTCGAATTTCATGCACATAACGATTACGACCTTGCCGTAGCCAATTCGTTGGCTGCTGTGTTGAGTGGCGCAAGCGGTCTGCATGTCACGGTGAACGGACTGGGTGAGCGTTGTGGCAATGCCCCGCTTGCAAGTGTGCAGGCTATACTTAAAGACCAGCTCGGTATTGAAACCAGTATCCGTGAAGACCGATTGGGCGAAATAAGCCGACTGGTAGAGGGATATTCTGGTATTGCCATTGCCCCCAACCAGCCTATCGTTGGCGAGAACGTGTTCACGCAAGTGGCTGGCGTTCATGCCGATGGCGACAATAAGGACAACCTTTACTGCAACAATCTTGTGCCTGAGCGTTTCGGACGTAAGCGCGAGTATGCACTTGGTAAGAATAGCGGTAGGGCTAATATCGCCAAGAACCTGGAACTGCTCGGACTGGAACTCACTCCCGAACAGACACGTCGTGTGACGCAACGCATTACCGAACTGGGCGACCGTAAGGAGATTGTAACTCAGGAAGACTTGCCATTCATCGTGAGCGATGTGCTGAAGCATTCGGCTCCCGAAGACAAGATAAAGCTTGTGAGCTATATGGTGTCGCTTGCCTACGGACTGCGTCCTATGGCTACGGTTAAGGTTGAGATAGACGGAAAGCAGTATGAGGACAACGCTCTTGGCGACGGACAGTATGACGCTTTCGTGAAGGCTATGCGCAAGATATACCGCGAACGTCTTGGACGCACATTCCCAACACTTGAGAATTATGCCGTATCAATACCGCCTGGCGGACGCACAGACGCACTCGTGCAGACTGTCATAACATGGCGTAGCGGCGAGAAGATACTGCGTACACGCGGACTCGATGCCGACCAGACCGAAGCTGCAATCAAGGCTACAATCAAGATGCTTAACATCGTTGAGCAAGAGCAACAGCAAGACTCAGAATCAAAATAAACAATATAATAAAAAACAAAGGATATGAAATTATCAATAGCTGTACTTCCCGGCGACGGTATCGGACCCGAGATTATGACCGAAGGTGTGAAGGTAATGAAGGTTGTGGCTGAAAAGTTCGGCCATGAGTTCAGTTTTAAGGAGGCCATCTGTGGCGCTCATGCCATTGACGAAGTGGGCGACCCCTTCCCTGAGGAAACCTTCCAGACCTGTCTGAATGCCGATGCTGTGCTCTTTGCAGCTGTAGGCGACCCACGTTTCGATAACGATCCTACTGCCAAGGTACGCCCCGAGCAGGGACTCCTGGCTATGCGCAAGAAGCTTGGACTCTTTGCCAATGTGCGTCCTGTAGCTACTTTCGACTGCCTTCTGCACAAGTCGCCCCTTAAGGACGAACTGCTCAAGGGTGCCGACTTTGTTGTAATACGTGAACTTACCGGCGGTATGTATTTCGGCGAGAAGTATCAGGACAACGACAAGGCTTACGATACCGACATCTACACTCGCCCCGAGATAGAGCGCATCCTTAAGGTTGCCTTCGAGTTTGCCATGAAGCGCAACAAGCACCTTACCGTAGTAGACAAGGCCAACGTGCTGGCTTCGTCACGTCTGTGGCGCCAGATTGCCAAGGAGATGGAACCGCAGTATCCTGAGGTGAATACCGACTATATGTTTATCGACAACGCATCGATGCGCGTTCTTACCGAGCCAAGATTCTTCGACGTTATCGTTACAGAGAATACATTTGGCGACATACTTACCGACGAGACCTCTTGTATCACTGGTTCGATGGGATTGCAGCCGTCAAGTTCGCTTGGCGAGCACACTCCGTTGTTCGAGCCTGTACACGGTTCATGGCCGCAGGCCGCAGGCAAGAACCTTGCCAACCCAGTAGCACAGATTCTTTCGGCAGCCATGCTTCTTGAACATTTCGGACTGAATGAGGAAGGTGCGCTTGTACGTAAGGCTGTTGACGCTTCGCTCGATGCCAACGTACGTACTCCTGAGATTCAGGTTGAGGGTGGCGCACAGTACGGTACGGCTGAGGTAGGTCAGTGGATTGCCGACTATATAGCTAAAGCTTAACTTTATGAAGACCTTAATACTTGTTCTGGCATTAATGGCGCTTAATGCAAACACTATGTTTGCACAGACAAGGCAGCAGCTTCGCGACAGCTTGTCGGCAGCTTCTGAGGCATTGTCGTTCCATCCCGATTCCTTAAACTTGCGTTTGAGGAAAGCATCGTGGAACGTGCAGCTTGAGGAATGGCAGTATGCCCGTGATGAGTACGATTATGTCTTGCGACGTGATCCGAACAATCTGGCTGCTCTGTTCTATCGCGCCTTTGTCAACGAACAGCAGAAACGCTACAAGTTTGCCCGTCTTGACTACGAGCATCTGTTGAGTCTTGTGCCGGGCAACTTTGAGGCCACACTCGGATTGGCTTTGCTTAATCAGAAAGACAGTCACTATACTGAGGCTTTGGACATGATAAACCTATTGGTGACTCAGCATCCCGACAGCGCTGTGGCGTATGCCGCACGTGGCGGAATGGAAGTGGAGCGCAAGATGTACGGTCCTGCCGAGTACGATTATAGCAAGGCAATAGAACTGAAACCGCTCAATACCGACTTCAGGCTCAATCGTGCCAATGTGCGTATATTGATGAAACGCAAAAAGGAGGCACGTGAAGATCTGGACGAAATGGTAAAACTTGGAGTTCCAAGAGCCAACCTTATTGAATGGTATAGAAAGTGTAAGTAAATAGAAAAGAAAACAATAAATAGAATATGGGTCAAAATAGAAGTTAGAGGAAGTTTGGGCTTTGCCCGTAGTTAACAGAAGTTAGCGGACATATGTCTGTTAACTTCCATCTATCGTAGATGGATTAACTTCTTCTTAAATTCCTATAACTCCTATTTTGACCCTCTTCGTGGCTTATATTTTTATTAAGTCTCCCATTACCATGTCGCTTACAAACAATCCCTCACGTGTCAGTTTCAGATGATTGTCGGCATGCTTTAGCAATCCGTTATTGATGTGAATACCGGCACATTGCAGGGCGTATTGTCGTAATGCGGGGCTGATAGAGTCGAGATCCATACCGTCTGACGTGCGCAAGGCGGTAGTTACAAGGTCGTTGTAGTGGGTGGTCTCGTCAATCGTCTCGCTCTCAGAAGGAAGCGTTCCGTTGTTGACGGCTTTGATATACTGGCGTATGTCGGCTATGTTCCAGCTGCGTGTGCTTATGTTGTAGGAGTGGGCTGAGGCTCCGATACCGAGATATGGCACATTATGCCAATAGCTGCTGTTGTGTACAGAACGATAGCCAGGCTTTGCAAAGTTGCTTATCTCGTAATGCTCATAGCCGGCAGTTTCGAGCGTATCCATAAGATATTTATACATGGATAATGACGCTTCGTCGTCAATCTGGGCTATCTTGCCTTCGCTCATCATACGATACAGAGGCGTGCCCTCCTCATACATAAGACTGTAAGCGGAAATATGTGTGGGCGAAAGACTGATGGCTGTCTGCACGTCAGCAGCCCATTCGTCGAGCGTCTGTTTGGGAAATCCGAACATAAGGTCGATGCTTATATTCTCAATGCCAGCTTCTTTTATGATTCTAACGGCATCAATCGCTTGCGACGATGTGTGTCGACGATGAAGAAACTGCAATCGCGAGTCGTCGAAAGTCTGAATGCCCATGCTTATACGGTTGATGCCGAATGAGTGCAAACGGCCAACAAACTCAGGCGTGATGTCGTCGGGATTGACTTCGATGGTCACTTCGCGCGGATTGCCGGGGAAACATTCAGATACGGAATTGAGAATGTCCTGAATGTCGGAAAGTGGGAGAGTGGAAGGAGTTCCGCCCCCAATGTATATCGTGTTTACCGAATTGGGACTGTCAATACTGCCCAATCCGTTGAATTCGGAGCGACGCAAGTGCATTTCCTTTATCAAGGTCGCAGCATAATCGTGTTGCAATCCGAACAAAGTGGAGCTATAGAAGCCGCAATAGATGCAACGGCTCTTGCAAAAAGGTATGTGGATGTATATTCCAGTTTTCATTTGCCTATATAATAATGTGTAAAAGGTGACATTGTGTCTTAAGAGAATGCAAAAGTACTAATAAGTGAAAAAAAAACATCTCTTTTCTTGTTTTTCTTTTGGTTTCTATTCTTATTTTTATAACTTAGTAGTCGGATAAACCCCGCCCCAAGTTTGTCCGCCATGAACAATTTACATTAACCATTTAAAACCTGAAGATATGAGGGTCTATCAAACAAATGAAATCAAGAACATTGCCCTTTTAGGCAGTGCGGGTAGCGGCAAGACCACTCTTGCCGAGTCTATGATTTTCGGTAGTGGTATCATCAAACGCCGTGGTACAGTGGAGGCAAAGAACACGGTAAGTGACTACTTCCCAGTTGAGCATGAATATGGTTATTCTGTATTCCCGACAGTTTTCCATGTAGAGTGGAACAACAAAAAGCTTAATATTATTGACTGCCCGGGTTCTGACGACTTCATTGGTGGTGCAATCACAGCTTTGAACGTTACCGATCAGGCTGTTATTCTTATTAACGGACAGTATGGTCCGGAGGTTGGCACACAGAACAATTTCCGATATACAGAGAAATTGCATAAGCCAGTAATCTTCCTTGTCAATCAACTCGATTCGGACAAGTGCGACTTTGACAACATCATCAACAATATGAAGGCCATCTATGGCTCAAAGTGCGTACAGATTCAGTATCCGGTTAGTACAGGCAGCAATTTCGGAGCCATCGTTGACGTGCTTCTTATGAAGATGTACACATGGGGTCCGGAAGGTGGCATGCCTACAATCGTAGACATTCCCGAAGGTGAGAAGGAGAAGGCTATGGAGCTTCACAAGACTCTTGTGGAGGCAGCTGCCGAGAACGACGAGACTCTTATGGAGAAATTCTTTGAGGAAGAAGCTCTCTCTGAAGATGAACTTCGTGAGGGTATCCGCAAGGGACTTGTAACACGTTCAATCTTCCCCGTATTCTGTGTATGTGCGGGCAAGGATATGGGCGTTCGCCGACTGATGGAATTCCTTGGCAATGTGGTTCCGTTTGTTAGCGAAATGCCGAAATTACACAATACACGAGGCGAGGAAATCACCCCTGATACCAATGGCCCGGAATCTGTTTACTTCTTCAAGACCGGTCTGGAACCGCATATCGGCGAAGTAAGCTACTTCAAAGTGATGAGCGGTAAGATTAAGGCAGGCGATGACCTGACTAATGCTGACCGCGGATCGAAGGAACGTATCGGACAGATATATGTATGTGCTGGCGCAAACCGTATTCCAGTAGACGAGCTCGTTGCCGGTGATATTGGTTGCACAGTAAAGCTGAAAGACGTTAAGACAGGAAACACCCTCAATGGTAAGGATTGCGAGTGGAAGTTTGACTTCATCAAGTATCCTAACCCCAAATTCTCACGTGCAATCAAGGCCGAGAATACCGCCGATACAGAAAAACTTATGGCTGCGCTTCTGCGTATGCATCAGGAAGACCCGACATGGCTCGTTGAACAGAGCAAGGAATTGCGTCAGACTATTGTACGCGGACAGGGTGAGTTCCACCTCCGCACATTGAAGTGGCGTCTTGAGAACAACGAGAAGCTGAACGTTAAGTTTGAGCCTACTCGCATTCCTTATCGTGAGACCATCACTAAGATGGCACGTGCCGAGTATCGTCATAAGAAGCAGTCGGGTGGTGCTGGTCAGTTTGGTGAAGTACATCTCATCATTGAGCCGTATGCTGAAGGAATGCCAGATCCGACATCTTACAAGATTAACGGTCAGGAGTTCAAGATCAACATCAAGGGTCGTGAGGAGGTAAATCTTGAATGGGGCGGTAAGCTCGTATTTATCAACTCTGTTGTAGGTGGTGCTATTGACGCACGCTTCATGCCTGCAATATTGAAGGGCATCATGGACCGTATGGAGCACGGACCTCTTACCGGTAGCTATGCACGCGACGTGAGAGTGATTGTATACGACGGCAAGATGCACCCGGTGGATTCTAACGAATTGTCGTTCATGCTTGCTGCACGCAATGCTTTCTCTGCTGCGTTTAAGGAGGCAGGTCCGAAGATTCTTGAGCCTATCTACGACCTCGAGGTATATGTACCGGCCGATTATATGGGCGATGTAATGAGTGACCTGCAGGGACGCAGAGCTCTTATTATGGGTATGGATAGCGAGGCTGGATACCAGAAGCTTCAGGCTAAGATTCCATTGAAGGAACTGAGCAACTATTCTATCTCATTGAGCAGCCTCACAGGCGGACGTGCTTCGTTCACCACAAAGTTCGCAAGTTACGAGCTTGTACCGAACGATCTGCAGCAGAAGCTTATTGATGAGCACGCTGCTGAGACTGCTGATGAAGAATAACGAGAGAGAATTATATGGAGTATTCCATAATATAAAGAATCTCGAATTAATAAAAAGGGTAAGGCTGTTTGTTGACGTTTGAGCATTGACAACAGTCTTACTCTTTTTGTATTGTAATGTGAAAGCGCAATTTAAAATAATTTAATTTCTTTGTGTTGTCTTCTTTTTCCTGTAACTTTGCAATTATGAATATAAATATTTGCAAATACATAATAACGTTGGTCTGCTTGTTGGGTTGGGTTAGCGTTTCTGCTCAAGATCATAATGTACAGTGTGAAGATACGTGTTCGCATGTTCACGGAATAGATTTAAGCCATTATCAAGGCGAAGTGTTTTGGGAGGCAATAGGTGATAATTCAAAGATGGCCTATGTGTATCTTAAAGCAACAGAAGGTGGCGACCGTATTGACGATAAGTACGAACAGAATATAAAACTGGCGCATAAATATGGACTGAAAGTAGGTTCCTATCATTTCTTCCGTCCTAAAACACCGCTTAAGCTACAGCTTGAGAACTTTATGGCTCAATGTCGTCCGTCGCAGCAGGACTTGATACCTATGATTGATGTTGAGACAAAACAAGGACTGTCTAACGATGCTTTCCGCGATTCGTTGATGACTTTTCTGACAATGGTGGAGGAAGCTTATCATCAGAAACCGTTGGTTTATACCGGTACCAACTTCTATAATAAATATATGTCGGGACTCATGAACAGTTATAAGCTTATGATAGCCCAGTATTCTTCGAACGAGCCTGTGTTGAACGACGGCAACGACTATATGCTGTGGCAGTATACGGGTAAGGGACATATTGACGGCATACGCGGATATGTTGACAAGAGTCGTTTTATGGGACGCCATGGGTTGCGAGAAATTCGATTTCTGCATCATAGGTAGTCTTATTTTTACTTTTAGTTTTGTATGATAATCTTAAATACGAAAATATCAAATTAATTTTCTTGTAATGGCAATAATAAAATGTCCGGAGTGTAATCATGATATCAGTGATAAGGCTCCTGTGTGTCCTTCGTGTGGAGTGCCTATTGCTGGCCATATTGTAAAATGTCCAGTTTGTGGTAAAGTGTATTTTTCAAATTTATCTGAATGTCCACAATGTCATAATAAGACAGGAATGGCAGAAACAACTGATGCAAGTCAGAATTTAGTCGATGTGTCAGATACTAATGTTCCATTAAATGGTTCGGAAAATAAGGAGGAGTCATCAGTTAAATCTATCAATGTACATAAAAATAACCGCATTGTAATAATGGTGGTTGTGGTTGTAGCATTATTAGTCTGTGGCATATGTTATGCTTTCTACCATAACTCACAGTCGGATAAGGAGCAGCAGGCTTATGAAATGGCTATGTCGAGTCAGGATGCAGATGTATTGCAAAACTATCTTGCCATGTATCCAAATGCTCCTCAAGAACATGTTGACTCAATACAGTCGCATCTTGACATGCTTAAAGCCGTTGATCGCGACTGGACTAACGCCGTAGTGAGCGGATCGAAGGCGTCATTGAGCGTTATATCGCTGAACATCCTAATTCGCCTTTTAAGAATGTTGCTCAGCATATGATTGATTCTATTGATTGGTCGGTTGCAAAAACAGCAGGTAGTGTAGAGGCTTTAGAAACTTACATTGAGAGTCATCCTGATGGAGATTATATTGAGGATGCTAATGACGCAATAAAGAATCTCAATTCAACGACGGTGCAACCGGAGGACAAACTGTTGGTAAGCAGTGTATTCAATGGCTTCTTCCAAAGTCTGAATGTTCGTGACGAGGAAGCTCTTATGAGCTCAACAAGTCCGTTGATGACACAATTCCTCGGAAAGAGCAATGCTACACGCAGTGATGTTGTCACTTTCATGCACAAGATATATAAGAGTGGTGTCAGCTCAATGAAGTGGCAGTCGATGGACGATTATTCTATAGCTAAGAAAGATGTTGGTAGTCAGAAATTAGAATATACAGTTGCCTTCTCGGCTAAGCAGACTGTGACACATGAAGACGGAAGTGTCGAAGATTCACAATACCGTGTAAATGCCAAAGTTAGTCCCGAAGGGCTGATTTCTGAATTTAATATGGTAAAGATACTTGAATAAATATTTGCAGCGAAAAAATCGCTGCAAATATGTCTGCAATTCATTTTTTATAGTTAACTTTGTCGTTGACGTAAATAGAATTAATTTTAAACGTTAACATATAAATTTATTATGGAAAATAACCAGGAACTAATAGCCCAGTGTGAGGCGAGAGCCAAGCAGTGGCTTACGCCGGCATTCGACGAGGACACCCGTAAAGAGGTACAGGCTATGTTGGATTCAGAAGACAAGTCAGCCCTTATTGATGCATTCTATCAGAATCTGGAATTTGGAACAGGCGGTTTGCGCGGCACAATGGGTGTCGGTACCAACCGTATGAATAAGTATATAGTAGGTATGGCTACACAGGGCTTTGCCAACTACATCCTCAAGGCTTTCCCTGGTGAGGAAAACCTCTCTGTTGTTGTAGGTCATGACTGCCGCAACAATTCACGTCTCTTTGCCGAGACTGTAGCAGCTATCTTCTCTGCCAACGGCATCAAGGCTTACTTGTTTGAGAGCCTTCGTCCGACACCTGAGATTTCATTCGCTATACGTGAGTTGGGAGCTAAGGCAGGTGTGAATGTTACAGCATCGCACAATCCTAAGGAATACAATGGCTACAAGGCTTACTGGAGTGACGGCGCTCAGGTGCTTGCTCCGCACGATACCGGCATCATCGATGAGGTGAACAAGGTAGGTATCGACGACGTTAAGTTTGAGGCTAACTGGGATAACATCAAGATTATCGGTGGCGAGATGGACTACGACTATATGGAGGCTGTTCACTCGGCTATGATTGATCAGGACGTTATCAACCGTCAGAAGGATTTGAACATCGTTTATACTCCTATGCACGGAACAGGTCGTGTTATAGTACCGCTCTGCTTGCGTTCTTGGGGATTCCAGAACATCAACGTTGTACCTGAGCAGATGGTAATCGATGGCAACTTCCCGACAGTTGTTTCGCCTAACCCAGAGAATGCTGAGGCTATGACTCTCGGTATGAAGCTTGGCACAAAGCTTAATGCAGACCTCGTGGTAGCTACCGACCCTGATGCCGACCGTCTTGCTATTGTATGTCGTGACGACAAGGGCGAGTGGGTTATCATCAACGGTAACCAGACTGCTATGATGTTCTGCTACTACATCATCGAGAACAAGAAGAAGCTTGGCAAACTCAAGCCTACAGACTTCCTCGTTAAGACAATCGTTACAACTGAGGTAATTGCTGAGATTGCAAAGAAGAACAACGTAGAACTGCGCGACTGCTACACAGGCTTCAAGTGGATTGCACGTGAGATTGCTATCTCAGAGGGTAAGCAGCAGTATATCGGTGGCGGTGAGGAGAGCTTCGGCTTCTTGCCTTATGACAAGGTTCGTGATAAGGATGCTCCTGCTTCTATCTGCCTTATCTGCGAGATTGCAGCTTGGGCTAAGGACCAGGGCAAGACTCTTTACGACCTGCTCATGCAGATTTATGCTGACTATGGATTCTCTAAGGAGTTCACCGTTAACGTAGTACGTCTGGGCAAGACTGGTGCTGACGAAATCAAGCAGATGATGGCTGACTTCCGTGCTAATCCTCCTAAGGAGCTCGGTGGTAGCAAGATCTGCCTCTGGAAGGATTATCAGACCTTGACAGCTACACGTGAGGACGGTTCGGTAGAGAAGCTTGATATGCCTACTACAAGCAACGTACTGCAGTGGTTCTGCACAGACGGTACTAAGGTGAGCGTTCGCCCATCAGGTACTGAGCCTAAGATTAAGTTCTATATTGAGGTGAAGGATCCTTCGTTCAAGTGTGCCGGATGCTATCAGCGTTGCACGAAGGCTGCTGAGGAGAAGATTGAGGCTATCAAGAAGAGCCTTAACCTCGAATAATCGGTCTTTGCTCAAATAAGATAATTAGATAAAATAATGTGGGAGACTTCGGCTAAAAGTATTTTGGCCTTAGTCTCCCTTTTGGTTTTTAGGAAAATAGATGAACAATACACTCTTCATTACCGCAGCGATAGCATTTGGCCTGGCTCATACGGCTGTCAGTACGGCAACAGCTGACAATGCATCGAAGCTGAATTATGCTACGAAGGTAAACACGCTTATTGGTACCGATTATACTGGCAATACATATCCTGGTGCACAGGCTCCTTTTGGAATGGTACAGCTCAGTCCTGACAACGGATTGCCCGGATGGGACCGTATTGCAGGCTACTTCTATCCGGACAGCACCATTGCCGGATTCTCGCATACGCATCTTTCGGGAACGGGTGCCGGCGACTTGTATGATATTTCTTTCTTACCCGTAACGTTGCCCCTTAATGATGCGCCCGCTCCACTCGGCATTCATTCCAAGTTCAATCATAATGATGAGACTGCACATGCCGGATATTATCAGGTCCGTCTCACCGACTATGATATTAATGTAGAACTAACAGCAACACCTAGATGTGGAGTTCAGCGTTACACGTTTCCAGAGAACGGACGCCAACGTATGGTTATCCTTAATCTTACGAAGGCGATGAACTGGGACGCTACCAAAGACACCAAGATAACGCAAATAGACAAGCGTACTATTGAGGGTTATCGCTTTTCTGACGGTTGGGCACGTAATCAGCGTGTCTGGTTCCGCACACGTTTCTCTCAACCTATAGAGAATATCCAACTAGAAAGAACCGAGCTGAAGACTGAAGATGGACATGTGACGGGCTATGGTTACGTGGCACGTATATTGTTTGCTACTGAAGGACCGTCGCAACTGACATTTGTCACAGCATTGTCGGCAACAGGACAGGAGGGTGCTTCAAAGAACCTTGCAGCAGAGGCTCCGAACGATGACTTCGATTATTATCGCAATCAGGTTGAGAAGCAATGGAACCGTGAATTGGGCAAGATAGAGGTAGAAGGCGGTACGCCAGCACAGCAGACCACATTTTACACAGCTCTCTACCACGCCATGATTGCTCCTACATTGTTCAACGACGTTGACGGAACATATATGGGAGCCGACCGTAAGATACACCATGCGAGCGGATGGAATAATTATGAGACCTGTTCGTTGTGGGACACTTATCGTGCAGCCCATCCTCTGTATGCTATTGTAGACCCGAAGCGTGCCGGCGATATGGTCAACTCGCTTGTTGCCTTTAGCAAGGAGAACGGACGATTGCCGGTTTGGAATATGTGGGCATCGGAGACGGACATGATGATAGGCTATCATGCTGCTTCGGTCATCGCAGAGGCGGTATTGAAGGGTGTTCCTGGTATTAATGCAGGTGAAGCTCTTGCCGAGTGTGTCAAGACTGCCAACCTTGACGACTACCGTGGAATAGGGTTGTACAAGCGTCTTGGATATGTGCCTTACGATGTGAAGGAGCCTACGTTGGGTGACGATTGGTCGTTGTCGCGCACTTTGGAATACGCTTACGATGATGCTTGTATTGCTGCCCTTGCAAAGCATTTGGGCAAGAATGACATTAATAAGACGTTTACAAAGCGTGCTCAAAACTATAGTAATGTATATTGTCCGGGTTCTACATTTATGCAGCCCCGTGACTCTAAAGGCAACTTCCAGCCCAACTATTCGCCCGATGATTATACGTCGCACATATGTGAGTCGAATGGATGGCACTATATGTGGTCGGTTCAGCACGATATAAAGGGACTTGAGGCTCTTGTAGGAAAGCAACGCTTTGCCGACAAACTCGACAGCCTGTTCACGTATACTCCTGCTGCCAATGCCGAACTGCCTCTCTTCAGTACGGGTATGATAGGTCAGTATGCCCACGGTAACGAACCGAGTCATCATGCAGCCTACATCTTCAACAAGATTGGACAACCGGAGAAGACTCAGCGCTATATACACGAGATTCTCACAAAACTATATAATGACTCTCCGGCTGGCTTGTGCGGCAACGAAGATTGCGGACAGACGTCGGCATGGTATGTATTCTCTGCTATGGGTTTTTATCCTATGAATCCGATAAGCTGCGAGTATGAGATGGGTACGCCACTCTTCGACCGTGTTACGTTGCATCTCGACAATGGCAAGACCTTTGTGATTGAGGCTGTGGGCAAGACTCCCGACGGATATAAGGTTAAGGATGTAGAACTTAATGGACGTCGATTGAAGACAACTTATATTACCCATAAAGACATTGTAAGAGGCGGTAAACTGAAGTTCATTATGAAATAAAAAGTAGTGTATGAATGACTTTTGGAAGAAAAGACTTGGTAGCGACGATGAGTATAAGCGCGAAGAGTTGATAAAGAAAATTGTAGATGTGATAGAGCACATGAGTATAGAAGAACTCGAGGCCTTGGCTTATGGCATGTCTACTAAGACGGCTGCTTCGGAACTATAACTTAATTGATACTGGAGCTTATATATAATATACTTTGCAGTTTAAATAAAAAGAGGGATGTGTCAAAATAGTTACACATCCCTCTTTGAGTTTTATTTGTCTTGTTTTTATCCGCAGCAGAACAGCACGATGAGCTGGGCTGTGAAGATACGCAAGAACATAGACAACGGATATACTGTAGAGTAGCCGATGGCAGGAGCCTCACGTGAGCAGATTGAGTTAGCGTAAGCCAATGCTGGAGGATCGGTGCAAGTACCGGCAAGCATACCCATAATGGTGAAGTAGTTGAACTTGAACTTCAGGCGGGCTATCGTACCGATTATAAGAATAGGTATGATAGTGATGAGGAAGCCTGTGAACACATACATCAAGCCGTCGCCTTCTACTACTGTGTCCCAGAAGTGTGCGCCTGCCTTTACGCCTACGCTGGCAAGGAAGAGCCAAGACCCATTTCACGGAGCATCATGTTGGCAGATGTTGTGGTGTAAGTGTTGAGCTTCATACGATGGCCGAAGCGACCGATGAGGATAGCGATGATAAGCGGACCACCTGCGATACCGAGCTTCATAGGAACTGGCATACCTGGAATAGCGAAAGGAATGCTACCGAAGAGAATACCGATAATGATACCGATGAAGATAGTGGCGATGTTAGGAGTGTCAAGACGCTTAACAGAGTTGCCCATAATGTCGGCAATGCGGTTAACATTGTCTGCAGGACCAACTACAAGAATCTTATCGCCTACCTGGAATCGGTAGTTGCGCGATGCGAAGAGGTCCATACCCTGACGTGAGACACGTGTCACAGTCACACCATAAACGCTTGAGAAGTGCATCTTGCCAAGTTCCTTGCCGTTCATTGACGGGTTGGTGATGACGATACGCTTAGATATAAGCGGCTGGTTGCTTTGGTCTTCTTCCCAAGGCTTTTCTATCTCCGGGCCGATGAAAGCCTGGATAGCCTCTGCGTCAGCAGCAGCACATACTACGAGTACCTCGTCGCCCATATGGAATACGTCTCGTGAACTTGGTATAGATACATTGCCATCATGCAGAAGACGTGAGAAGACAACGTCGCGGTTCAAGAACTCGTTAATCTGCTTTACTGTACGTCCGGCAAGATAGGTGTTGTCTACCTTAAGGTGCATCTGTAGTGGCTTGGTGTGTGCGTTGTCGCCTGCTTCTTCTTTGAGTTCTTCTTCTTCCTCTTCGAGCTTAGTACGTGTGAGGAAGCGTACGGCAATGGTAGCTCCGATGATACCGAGTACGCCAAGCGGGTAAGCGCAGGCATAACCGGCTGCAATCTGGGGTACGGCACCGTCTACTGTCTTCCATACTGATTCGAGAGCTTCATTGGCTGCACCAAGACCCGGGGTGTTGGTCACGGCACCATAAAGAGTGCCCACCATCATAGGCAAGTTGGTCTTGTCGTTGGCGTCGAAGAAGATGTAGTAGCATGCGAACATTACGCCGACGTTCAGCAAGACAAGTGTTGTAGAGAGCAAGTTGAGCGTAACGCCGCCCTTCTTGAAACTCTCGAAGAAGCCCGGACCAACCTGAAGACCGATACAGAATACGAACAGAATAAGTCCGAAGTCCTGAATGAAGCTCAAGATGTTGGTCGGACCAGTAAACCCGATGTGTCCTGCCACGATACCGGCAAAGAGCACAAACGTCACTCCGAGTGAGATGCCGCCAATTTTAATCTTTCCCAACAGAATACCAACGGCAATTACCACGGCATAGAGTAGGGCGATGTGGGCAATGGACTCGGTGTTTGTGAATAAGTTGATTATCCAATCCATTGTTTTGAGTGATGTTTAAATTAGTATATTAATTAATAATGTCTTTGTTTTTTCTTAGGCAACAATATTGATGAGAGGCTATGGTTCGAGACCATAGCCTCTCATTTATGCGTTATTAATAGCTGCGAGCTATAATGACGCGCTGTGTAGCGGGCTTACCCGATACCATGTCCACGCCTGGTGTTTGTTCGAACATAAACGGCACGCAGCGTATTGTTGCCTGTGTGTCCTCCTTAATCTTGGCCTCAGTCTCTGCTGTGCCATCCCAGTGGCAGAGGAAGAATCCGCCATCCTTGACGCGCTCCTTGAATTCCTCGTAGTTGTCGCACTCGTAGATGTGGGCATTACGATAGTCGAGAGCTTTCTTGAATATGTTGTCCTGAATCTCATCGAGCAAGTTCTCAACGTATTCGGCAATACCTTCAATAGGACGTGATTCCTTCTCAAGAGTATCACGGCGCATAACTTCGATAGTTCCTTCCTCAAGGTCGCGTGCTCCGAGTACAAGACGTACGGGCACGCCTTTCAGCTCGTAATCAGCAAACTTGAAGCCCGGACGCTTGTTGTCGGCATCGTCATACTTCACGCTGACACCCTTCGAGCGCAGTTCGTTGATGATAGGTGTGAGCTTCTCGGTTACGGCGTTGAGCTGCTCGGCATTCTTTGTAACGGGGATGATAACCACCTGTATCGGGGCGAGCTTCGGAGGCAATACAAGGCCGTTGTCGTCAGAGTGAGTCATGATAAGGGCGCCGATAAGACGTGTAGATACGCCCCATGAAGTGGCCCATACATACTCAGGCTTGTTGTCCTTGTTGAGGAATGTAACGTCGAATGCCTTGGCAAAGTTCTGTCCAAGGAAATGAGATGTACCACTCTGCAGAGCCTTGCCGTCCTGCATCATAGCCTCGATAGTATAGGTGTTCAAAGCACCAGCGAAACGTTCGGTCTCGCTCTTCACACCCTGAACTACAGGTACAGCCATCCATTTCTCGGCGAAGTCGGCGTAAACATGCAGCATCTTCTGTGCTTCAGCCTCTGCCTCCTCGCGTGTAGCGTGAGCTGTGTGGCCTTCCTGCCAGAGGAATTCTGATGTGCGCAAGAATGGACGTGTACGCATCTCCCAACGCATAACGTTGCACCACTGGTTGCACATCAATGGAAGGTCGCGGTAAGAGTGTATCCAGTTCTTGTATGTGTTCCAAATGATGGTCTCGGATGTTGGGCGAACGATAAGTTCTTCCTCAAGCTTGGCGCCCGGATCTACCTCAATCCCCGTCTTGTCATCGTTGACACGCAGACGATAGTGAGTCACTACGGCGCATTCCTTAGCGAAACCTTCTACGTGCTCTGCCTCACGGCTGAAGAAAGATTTCGGGATAAGCAATGGGAAATAAGCATTTTGTGCTCCGGTCTCCTTGAACATGAGGTCGAGCTGGTGCTGCATTTTCTCCCAAATAGCGTAGCCGTAAGGCTTGATGACCATACATCCGCGTACGGCTGACTGCTCTGCGAGGTCAGCCTTGGCAACGATGTCGTTGTACCACTGGCTGTAGTTCTCTGAGCGTTTTGTCAGATGTTTTAATTCTTTTGCCATTGTTTGTGTGATATAATTTTAATTTCTAATTAAATTCTTAATTTGCAGTGCAAAAATACAAAAAAATGTTGTAATATTGTCACACTATCGAAAAAACAACTATCTTTGCAATTATAAAATGCGTCGTGTGGCGCATAATTCATATTTTTAACACTAAAATATAGAAGAAAATGAACAAGTTAAAAGGAGCAACAATAGCAATGGGTATGCTTGCTGTAGTAAGTTGCAACACAAAACAGGGTACAGGTTCGCTTATTGGTGCCGGTGGTGGTGCTATTATTGGTGGTATTATCGGTAAACTTGCAGGCAATACAGCTGTTGGTGCGGCAATTGGTGGTGCAGTAGGTGCTGGTACCGGAGCTTTAATCGGTCGTCATATGGACAAGGTGGCTGAGCAGGCCAAGCAGATAGAGAATGCTAAGGTAGAGAAGGTTACTGATAGCAATGGTCTTGAGGCTGTTAAGGTGACATTTGACTCTGGTATTCTTTTCGCAACAAACAAGGCTGACCTCAATGCGGCTTCAAAGAATGCTTTGGCTAAATTTTCTAATACATTGAAGGAGAATAACTTGCTCTCGGTTGATATCTATGGTCATACCGATAGTACTGGTAACGACGGTATTAATATTCCTCTTAGCAACAGACGTGCACAAAGTGTAGCAAATTATCTGCAGAGTTGTGGAGTTTCTACATCACAGTTCAAGAACATAGCAGGTAAGGGTAGTTCAGAGCCAGTTGCAGATAATTCAACTCAGGCAGGACGTACTCAGAACCGTGTGTAGAGGTTTATCTCTATGCAAGTCAGGCTATGGTAGATGCAGCCAATGCAGGAACACTTAAATAATTTGTTGTAAACAACTGATAGACAATCGTCTGTGTGTAAGATTATACTTCACTCAGACGATTGTTGTGTGTATATGAATATATGAAATTTGGTATTATATCAAAGATTATACGTTGGGCGGCAGCCCTTTTCTTCGGCTCAACTATTCTTGCAGTTGTAGTCTATCGTTTTGTACCGGTATACATTACGCCGTTGATGGTAATACGTTGTGTGCAGCAGGTAGGCGAGGGCAAATCGATAACTATGCATCATAGTTGGAAGTCGCTTGATGAAATCTCACGTCATCTTCCTGTGGCTGTAATGGCGAGCGAAGACCAACGCTTCCTTATTCATCACGGATTCGACTTCGGCGCAATTCAGAAGGCTGCCAAACGTAATGCTCGTGGTGCAGGACGCAAACTCGGAGCCAGCACCATATCTCAACAAACGGCTAAGAATGTTTTTCTATGGCCTGGTCGTAGTTGGACGCGTAAGGGTTTTGAGGTTTATTTTACTGCGCTTATAGAGATGCTTTGGAGTAAGCAGCGTATCATGGAAGTATATCTGAACTCAATAGAGATGGGTGATGGTATATACGGAGCTGAAGCTGTAGCAAAATATCATTTTGGTAAGACGGCATCCGAACTCACTCGTTCGGAGTGTGCTCTTATTGCTGCAACACTGCCCAATCCACGCAAGTTTGACAGTAGCAATCCAAGTGCCTATATGCGAGCTCGTCGCGGTAGTATTGAATATCAAATGAAGTTTATTCCATCATTTCCGCGCGAAGGTGAGGATTACGACCCTACTACAACATCTGGTGGAGTTTATCATCGTCGTCGATAATTTCTTGATACGCTTTTGATAACTTTACGAACCGTATTAGATAACTTTTCAAACCGTATTAGATAACTTTACGATAATCAATTAATAACATAATCAAGCAAGTGGAAAATCTTCTTTCATCGCTCAACCCCAACCAACGTGCTGCCGTTGAATACATTGACGGAGCTCAACTTGTCATAGCTGGTGCCGGATCGGGCAAGACGCGTGTCCTTACCTACAAGATTGCTTATCTGCTGAGTCGTGGCATGAATCCGTGGAATATTCTTGCTTTGACCTTTACGAATAAGGCTGCGCGTGAGATGAAAGACCGTATAGCTCAGTTGGTCGGTCCGGATCAGGCTCGTTATCTGAATATGGGAACATTTCATTCCGTATTCTTGCGCATACTGCGCGTTGAGGCTGAGGCGATAGGGTTGAGGTCAAACTTTACTATTTATGACGATTCCGATTCGCGTGCTCTCGTTGGTTCTATCATTAAGGAAATGCAACTTGACGACAAGGTGTACAAATCGTCGGCTGTACTTTCTCGTATTGGAATGGCCAAAAACAATCTTATCACTCCTGATGCTTATATTTCTGATCTACAGCTGCAAGAACGTGATTTGCGTTCTAAGATGCCACGGATAGGCGACATATATCGTATCTACGCCCAACGATGCTTGATGGCTAATGCTGTCGATTTTGACGACATGCTTCTCTTCACTTACATTCTTTTCCGTAATCATCCCGAAGTGTGTCGCAAGTATGCTGAGAGGTTTGCTTATATACTTGTTGATGAGTATCAGGATACCAACTATGCTCAGCAGTGTATTGTCACACTTCTTACACGTGAGAATAGCCGGATTTGTGTGGTGGGAGATGATGCACAGAGTATTTATGCTTTCCGTGGAGCCAATATCGACAATATTCTGAACTTTCAACGTCTGTATAAAGATTCCCGACTCTTTAAGCTTGAGCAGAATTATCGTAGTACGCAGAATATTGTAGGAGCAGCCAATTGTATTATCCACCACAATCGACGTCAGATAGAGAAGACGGTGTTTAGCGAAAATCCTGAGGGTGATAAGGTTGCGCTTAATATTGCTTATAGTGACAAGGAGGAGGCAGCTATAGTGGCCAACGAAATTCGTCGACTGCACAATCGTGAGCATGTACCGTATGGAGGATTTGCCATTCTCTATCGTACCAATGCTCAGAGCCGTATATTTGAGGATGAGTTGCGTAGGCAGGGAACTCCTTACCGCATATATGGTGGAATGAGTTTCTATCAGCGTAAGGAGATAAAGGACATAATCGCTTATTTCCGACTTGTTGCCAATCCTAATGATGAGGAAGCATTAAAGCGTATCATCAACTATCCCAAACGTGGCATTGGGGCTACATCAGTGGACAAGCTTATAGTTGCAGCACGTCGCTACGACAAGGGTCTGTGGACTGTAGTTTCAAGTCCTACTACTTTCGCACCAGAAGTAAGTGCAGCTGCAGCTCGCCGTATAGTGGCGTTTCACGACATGATTCAGACCTATATCGACCAAAACAAGCAGACTGATGCTTATGCTCTTGGACGACTTATAATAGAACAGACGGGACTTGCTGCTGAAATTTTTTCGGGTGGCGATGATGATGCTCAGGACAGGCGTGACAATGTAGAGGAATTTCTCTCCGGACTCCATGACTTTGTCGATTCTAAGCGTGAAGAGGACCATGCCGATGAAATATATATAGATCGTTTCTTGCAAGAGGTGGCTCTTATAACTGATGCTGATCGCGATACGGATAAAGATGAACGTGCCATGGTGTCGCTTATGACCATACATGCCTCTAAGGGACTTGAATTTGACACTGTCTTTGTGGTTGGTGTTGAGGAAAATTTGTTTCCCAGTCCGAGGGCTTGTGAATTCCCGCGCGAGCTGGAAGAAGAACGCCGTTTGTTCTATGTGGCCATTACACGTGCCGAGAAGCGATGTCTGCTATCTTGTGCTAAGAGTCGTTATCAATATGGCAATATGTTGTTTAACGAGCCGAGTCGTTTCTTGCGTGAGATTGATCCGCAATGGATGAAAGTGAATGGACGACTTGCTTCAGACCGTAGCAAATTTGAGGAGAGGAATATTGGTAGCTCGCCAAATCCAATACCGGATTTGGCAAGATTCCGTAGGTTGAGTGCTCAGAAAAATGCGGTGCTTACGAGGGGGATAGAAGCTGCAAGGTCTTCGGAAATATCTTCTAAACAAACTATCTCAATTGGCGCTCGAATCGAACATCAGCGTTTCGGATTAGGACGCGTGGTTAGTGTCGAGGGAAGTGGTGAAAATGAGAAGGCAACAGTTGAATTTGACAATGCTGGAGTGAAGACATTGT
Organism: uncultured Prevotella sp.; assembly: GCA_900550035.1. GTDB lineage: Bacteria > Bacteroidota > Bacteroidia > Bacteroidales > Bacteroidaceae > Prevotella. The sequence continues at coordinate 26,915 of URQS01000011.1, forward strand.
TGCTTAAGTTTGCAAGATTTAATGTGGTAGGGTAGAAGTTACCTTACCACATTTTTTTAGCGTATTTTTTAGCGTACTCTCAGACGGTCGCCCACCTGAATTTCATAATCGGGCTGCAAATGATTCATCTTGTACAGACTCTTCAGTCTGATGCCGTACAATTGGGCTATAGAGTACATGCTTTCGCCTGCTCTTACGATGTGTGGTGTACGGCGGAATTGTTTCTCGGCACGTTTTTGTTTCTTCTTTAGATAAATGACGTCACCATTTACGAGCACGTCCTTTTTGCCACGTTCGTTATAACGAGCCAATTTGCGTGCTGAAATGCCCATCTCACGAGACAGTTCTGCGAAAGTGTCGCCTGTCTTTGCTATGACATAATAGTTCTTGTTGTAGAATTTTATTACATGTATAGAACCGTCAGGTGCAGGCTTGTCGGTTGATGCGTGGCGCGCCATAAAGCGGTCGAACGAAGTGGCGCGGTCATAACGACTGAGGCCGTACAACTCGATTATCTGTATAAGCTTTGTTGCATACTGAGGGTTTGTTGCATATCCGCACGCCTTCAATCCACGTGCCCACGAGCGATAGTCGGTACGCTTATAGTCAAAAAGTCTGGCATAACGCGACTGTTTTGCCAGAAAACGGCTATGGTCCTCATAGCTTTGCCGTGCATTGTCGTAGGCACGGAAGCATTCACCGCGTGCGTCGTCGTCGTGATAGACACGTCTTCCTGTCCATCCGTGGCACTTAATGCCGAAGTGATTGTTACCTGCGCGCGTCAAGTCGCTGCGTCCTGCTGCGCTTTCAAGCAGTCCTTGTGCAAGAGTGATACTGGCAGGAATGTTATAGCGCAGCATCTGTTCTATAGCCAAATCCTTGTATTGGTCGACATATGCTTTGTAGGCTGAGTTCCATTTCATTTGTGCCATGGCTGTTGGAGAGCCGAAAATGAAGCACATTACGAGTATATAAGCCGTTCTCTTAAGAATATTCATGTGATTTTTGGTTGTTATTTGCTTGGTTTTGTACTTTACGCAATTATTTTATGATGTAATTGCAAAGTTACTGCTTTTCAGTAATAAAACATCAAAGAGTTTTAGGTTTTGACATAAATTTTTGTACCTTTGCATTTGTGTTGTTGCGTTGCCTATAGGCAATGCAGTAATTAAAGAAAGATATAAATAATAAATATAGAATAATAATATAAGAATATGAAAGCATTTGTTTTCCCCGGACAGGGATCGCAGTTTGTAGGTATGGGTAAGGACCTCTACGACAACAATGAGACAGCTAAAGAGCTCTTCGAAAAGGCCAACGAAATCCTCGGATTCCGTATTACAGACATCATGTTTGCCGGTACCGACGACGAGTTGAAGCAGACCAAGGTGACACAGCCTGCAGTATTCTTGCATAGTGTTATTTCGGCTATCTGTCTTGGCGATGACTTCGCTCCTGCAATGGTGGCAGGCCACTCTTTGGGTGAGTTCTCTGCACTTGTTGCTGCAGGCGCACTCTCATTTGAGGATGGTGTAAAGCTCGTTGCTGCCCGTGCTATGGCTATGCAGAAGGCATGCGAGGCTGCTCCTGGCACTATGGCTGCTGTAATCGGTTTGCCCGACGAGAAGATAGAAGAAATTTGCAAGGAGTCGAGCGCTGACGGCAACGTCGTTGTAGCTGCTAACTATAACTGCCCAGGTCAGCTCGTAATCAGTGGAAATATCGACGCTATCAATGCTGCTTGTGAGAAGCTTAAGGCTGCAGGTGCCAAGCGTGCCCTTCCTCTCAAGGTGGGCGGAGCATTCCACTCGCCCCTTATGCAGCCTGCCAAGGAGGAACTTGAGGAGGCTATCAAGGCTGTTGAAGTTAATACTCCTAAGTGTCCGGTCTACCAGAATGTAGACGGTATGCCTCATACTGACCCTGCAGAAATCAAGGCTAACCTTATAGCACAGCTTACAAGCAGCGTTCGTTGGACAACAAGTGTGCAGAATATGATTAAGGACGGTGCCGACGACTTTACAGAGTGTGGCCCGGGCAAGGCTTTGCAGGGTATGATTGGACGTATCGACAAGAATGTCAGCGCTCACGGTATCGCCTAAATACTTATGGGACGACAGAAGATAATAATCTATCAGATATTCACCCGCCTTTTCGGCAATCGCTCCAATGGCTGCAAGCCTGGAGGCACGATTGCCGAAAACGGATCGGGCAAGATGAGCTTCTTTACCGATGAACTGCTGCATGGCTTGCGTGCCAAGGGCTACTCACACGTGTGGTATACGGGCGTAATACGCCACGCCACCACAACCGACTATACCCAATACGACATTCCAAGCCAGCATCCAGCCATCGTCAAGGGCAAGGCGGGCTCTCCATATGCTATTGTTGATTACTACGACATCGACCCTGATTTGGCCGACGATGTCAACAATCGTATGCAGGAGTTTGAACAACTGCTCAACCGCAGCCATCGTGCCGGATTGAAGGTAATAATCGATTTTGTGCCAAACCACGTGGCTCGTCAATATCACTCTACGGCCAAGCCCGAAGGAGTGCATGGCCTTGGCGAGGATGACGACACGTCGATGGGTTTTTCTGCTGCCAATAATTTTTACTATTGTCCAGGCACTCCGTTCAAACCACATATTGATACCTATGCTGGTGAGGCAGAACCGTATAGCGAGTTTCCTGCCAAGGCTACAGGCAATGACCACTTCGATGCTTCGCCCTGTGTGAACGACTGGTATGAGACTGTCAAACTCAACTATGGTGTTGACTATCTCGATGCTGGTGGACGCTCTGAGCACTTTGCACCAATGCCCGACACATGGGTCAAGATGACCGCTATATTGATGTATTGGGCAGCCAAGGGTGTTGACGGTTTCCGTTGTGATATGGCCGAGATGGTGCCTCCCGCATTTTGGCACTGGGCTATAGCCAAGGTTAAGAAGGCTTATCCAGAGATAATCTTCGTGGCCGAGGTATATAATCCGCTCGACTACAACCGCTATGTTGATGCGGGCATGGACTACCTATATGATAAGGTGGGCATGTACGACACAATGCGTTCTGTTGTATGCGACAATTGCCCAACATCGCAGATTACTACTGCATGGCAATGGGTGGACGGCATAAGCAGTCACATGCTCTACTTCCTCGAAAATCACGATGAGCAGCGCATAGCGAGTGACTTTTTTGCAGGTGACCCATTCAGAGCCTATCCGGCATTTGTCGTTAATGCACTGATGCGTAGCAATCCGTTCATGATATACGCCGGACAGGAGTATGGTGAGCGTGGAATGGATCAAGAAGGATTCAGCGGACGCGACGGACGTACTACAATATTCGACTACTGGACGGTACCTTCGCTCTATCGTGCACACGTCAGTCATTCGCTCACAGACGACGAAAAGACTTTAGCGTCACTTTACGACAAGGTACTCAACATTGCAGCTACGGAACAGGCTATAGGCGAGGGCGATTTCTTCGACCTTATGTATGTCAACGAGCATCTTGCACAACGTCAGTATGCATTCTTGCGCAAAGCTGGCAATGAAATGCTATTCGTAGTGGCCAACTTCGCTGACGAGCGTATGGAGTGTAGAGTTAATATCCCAACGCACGCTTTCGACTTCCTCAATATCCCTCACGACGATATTACTGCCGATGACATGCTTGGAGGTGCACCTCTTATGGCGCTGCTCAAAAGCCAGAACTTCATTGACGTTGGTGTTGAGGCGCACAACTGTAGAATATTCAAATTCAATCTGGTTATGGATAAAGAACCAATATTCAACGAGCACAACAAGGAGGAATTTCCGCCTGCACATACAGCCGAGCATCTGCTCAATCAGACCATGATAAGGCTGTTCGGATGTGAGCGTTCGTCAAACACCCACATCGAACGCAAGAAGAGCAAGATGACGTTCATTCTCGACCACAAACCCTCACGCAAGGAGGAAAAACTGATAGAGGACCGTATGAACGAACTTATTGCCGAAGACCTCCCCGTAACCTATGAGGTGGTAGACCGCGACCACATCCCTGCTGATGTTCAGATTGACCGTTTGCCAGACGATGCATCAGAGCAGATTCGTCTTGTTCGCATCGGCGATTACGACGTGTGTCCGTGTATCGGAAAGCATGTCCGCTCTACGGCTCAAATTGGCAAGTTCGTAATGTTGGGCACCAACTGGGACGAGATGGCGAAAGCCTTCCGTGTAAGATTCAAGATTGTGCAGTAGTACAGTTGCGACAACCAAGAGAGATAAATATTATAGTAATATATCATAGTAAAAGCAATTACCATAAGGAAGATCTTTTATTAACAATAAAATTTAAATCATGACAGAAAACAGACAAACACTAAACCGCAACCTTGCTCAGATGCTTAAGGGCGGTGTAATTATGGACGTTACAACTCCCGAGCAGGCTCGTATTGCACAGGAAGCTGGAGCATGTGCCGTTATGGCATTGGAGCGCATTCCCGCAGATATCCGCGCTGCTGGTGGTGTTTCACGCATGAGTGACCCCAAGATGATCAAGGGCATTCAGGAAGCTGTTTCAATCCCGGTAATGGCCAAGTGTCGTATCGGTCATTTCGCTGAGGCACAGATTCTGCAGGCCATTGAGATTGACTATATTGACGAGAGCGAGGTGCTCTCACCGGCCGATGATGTTTACCACATCGACAAGAACAAGTTTGATGTACCTTTCGTTTGTGGTGCAAGAAATCTTGGCGAGGCTTTGCGCCGTATTGCCGAAGGTGCTACAATGATTCGTACAAAGGGCGAGCCGGGCACTGGCGACATTGTTCAGGCAGTGCGCCACATGCGCATGATGCAGAGCGAGATTCGTCGTCTCGTCTCAATGTCTGAGGATGAGCTTTACGAGGCAGCCAAGCAGTTGCAGGTTCCTTACGATCTCGTTAAGTATGTACACGAGAATGGCAAGTTGCCGGTAGTTAACTTTGCCGCTGGTGGTGTAGCTACACCTGCCGATGCAGCTCTCATGATGCAGCTCGGAGCAGAGGGCGTATTCGTAGGTTCTGGTATCTTCAAGAGTGGTGACCCTGCAAAGCGTGCTAAGGCTATTGTTCAGGCTGTTACTAACTTCAATGATGCAAAGAAGCTTGCTGAACTCTCTGAGGACTTGGGCGAGGCCATGGTAGGCATTAACGAGCAGGAGATTCAGGTTCTCATGGCTGAAAGAGGCAAATAATAAGTATTATGAGAGTAGCCATTTTAGCTCTCCAGGGCGCGTTTATCGAGCATGAGAAAATGCTCGCGCGCCTTGGCGTTGAGACATTCGAAGTGCGCCAGCTGCGCGATTGGGAGCAGCCTAAGGACGGACTAATTATTCCTGGTGGCGAGAGTACAGTACAGATAAAACTCTTGCGCGACCTCGGACTCTACGCTCCGGTGGCTGAAGCCATCAAGAGCGGATTGCCTGTCTTCGGAACTTGTGCCGGACTTATCATGCTTGCCAAGACACAGGATGGCGAGCCTGCCAATCGTCTCTCGACAATGGATATTGACGTGCGCCGTAATGCCTATGGCCGTCAGCTCGGCAGTTTTTATACCGAGGCCCATTTTGAGGGAGTTGGCGACGATGTGCCAATGACGTTCATTCGCGCGCCTTACATCAACGGTGTGTCGGCCGATGCCAAGACACTTGCCACTGTTGGTGGACATATTGTAGCCGCCCGTCAGGGCGCACAACTCGTTACAGCGTTTCACCCCGAGCTGAATGACGACACACGTATACACGAATACTTCATTGACATGATTAGACAATCTAAGTCTGAAAAATAAAAAAGTTGAGGGTTGAGAGTTGAGAATTGAAAGTTATGATTTGTTCTTATGATAACATTTTATTTATATGTTTATCAAAGTAATCATAAATCTCAATTCTCAACTCTTAACCCTCAATTCTCTTTTTTTACAATCTCACTACCGACTTTACGCCTCTTACTGTGCGTAGTTTCTTCAGTAGCGACTCAAGTTTGCCAGTATCTTCTACAAGTACGTCAAGGTTGCCGCTGAACAGTCCGTCGTGGCTGTCGATATTTATCGACTTCATCACAATTTTCTCTTCCTTTGATATGATGCTTGTAATGTTGTTGACAATACCCAAGTCGTCGTTGCCTACAATACGAAGTGTGATGTTGTATTGTGACGCACCCTTGCCGCTCCAACGTGCCTTCACTATACGGTAGCCGAAACGTTTGCGTAGCTCAGGCGCATTAGGACACCCCTTGCTATGTATTTTTATACCGCCGTTTACCGTAACAAATCCGAATATCGGGTCGCCGTAAATAGGACGGCAGCACTTAGCCAGCGAGTAGTCCAGTCCCTTCAGGTTTTGGTCGATTACCAGCTCGTCATCGTTGCCTGCAAGACGCTTCATCTGCAAGTCTTGCTGGCTTTCGAAATTGTACTCGCCTGCCGAGCGTACTACGCCCGAAGTCTTCAGTCCTGCCTCATGGTCGCGATATTCCACATACTGGTCGATAACGTCGTTTGCATCTATTTTCTCGTCAACAAGCTGGCGGTAGAAGTCAGACATCTCCTTGAATCCCATCTTCTTTATCAGATGTGACATTAAGGCATCTTCCATCTCTATCTTGCGGTTTCTGAACTTGCGCTCCAGAATCTCCTTGGCATATAGTCCGTTCTTTACCTGCAGTTCCTTTATTGCCTGTCTTATCTTGGCTTTAGCCTTGCCCGTCTGTACAATGTTGAGCCAGTCTTGTTTAGGCGACTGGTTGTTTTGCGTCTGAATCTCTACGGTGTCGCCCGAATGCAGTTGTTCGCGTATCGGCACATTTCTTCCGTTGATTCTGCCGCCCACACACTTGTTGCCCACACCCGAATGGATGCGGTAGGCAAAGTCGAGAATTGTGGCACCCTTGGGAAATTTTATCAAGTCACCCTTCGGAGTGAACACAAACACCTCATCCTCATATAGATCCATCTTGAACTGATCCATCAGCTGCAGATTGTCGTTGCTCTCAAGCGCCGAGCGTATGTTGCCCAGCCACTCGTCCAGTCCCGATTCACCCTTGATGCCCTTGTATCGCCAGTGAGCAGCCAGACCTCTCTCGGCAATCTCGTCCATGCGTTCTGTTCTGATTTGCACCTCCACCCACTTGTTCTCTGGACCAAGTACCGTGATGTGCAGACTCTCGTAGCCGTTCGATTTTGGCACCGATAGCCAGTCGCGCAGACGTTTAGGGTTAGGCTGATACATATCAGTGATGAGCGAGTATGTCTGCCAGCACAGCATCTTCTCCTGGTCGATAGGCGAGTCGATGATGATGCGTATGGCGAATAGGTCGTAAATGCCCTCAAAACCACATTGTTGCTTCTTCATCTTCTGCCATATGGAGTGTATGCTCTTGGTGCGGCCCTTGATATGGCATTTGATACCCATCTGCTTCAGCTTGTCGTCGATAGGCTGTATGAACTTCTCTATATATGCGTCGCGCGAACGCTTTGTGGCGTTCAGCTTGTCCTTAATCATATAGTAGGCATCGTGCTCCAGATATTTCAGACTCAGGTCCTCCAGTTCGCTTTTCAGCTTATACAGACCCAGTTTGTGAGCCAGTGGAGCGTACAGGTAGCTTGCCTCCTCCGCCACACGGCTTTGTGCCTCCTTATTGGGTGTGTCGCGTATCTGTCGCATCAGGTTGACGCGGTCAGTTATCATAATCAGAATCACTCGCATGTCTTCGGCAAATGACAACAGCAGATTGCGGAAGTTCTCGCTCTCGATGATAGGCGTACGCTGGTACAGCTCGTGTATGCGCACCAGCCCGTGAATAATCTGCGCTACGCTATGACCGAACTTTTTTTCAACCTCTTCCAGAGTCAGAATACCGTTGATGATGCTGTTGTATAGAAGTATAGCCAGAACACACTCGCGCTTCATACCGATTTCGGCCAGCTCCAACTCTGCAGTCTGAAAACTCAGCAATATAGGGTTCAGTCCGAATACATCCCTTTTTATCTTGTTGTCGCTGATTTCTTTTTCCAGTTGCTGACGAAGATAATTCTCGTCGTCAGGCTCAAGCGTGTCTCCCATAGTGGTCTTCAAGTGAGTGGCTATTCTCTGCAGTTCGGCCAACTCTTCAGTCGTAAACTTGAATTTTTCTTCCATAATTCACCCCTTTTGATGTTAATTACAAGGCAAAGATACAAAAAAATGGTAGAAAATTTCCTATTTAGCAAAAAAGTATTTACATTTGTACATAGTAAGATGTCGCCACGAACAACACTTACTAACCTTACATGACATTTTCAAAACCTAAAAGTCAAAATATTATGTTATCTACAAACGATTTAAACCAGATCCAGCAACGTGGAATTACACAACAGCAAGTGGAGCATCAGCTCGAACAGATAAAGGCAGGATTCCCCTTCTTGCGCATTGAGGCTGCAGCAGCTATAGGCCATGGCATTATTGCTCCTGATGAGGCTCAGCGCGACAAGTACGTAGCCGACTGGAAGCAGTATCTCGAGGAGGGTCACAAGATTGTGAAGTTTGTGCCTGCCAGCGGAGCCGCCAGTCGTATGTTCAAGAATCTCTTTGCATTTCTCTCGGCAGACTACGACGTTCCTACAACTGACTTTGAGAAGCAGTTCTTTGACAATATCAAGAAGTTTGCTTTCAAGAAGGAGTTGTGTGCCAAGTGCAAGGTCAATACCGGACTTAGCGTATGCAAGCTGATTGAGGCAGGACGCTACAAGGACGTAGTAGCCAATCTGCTCGAAGTCAAGGGCCTTAACTACGGACAGCTGCCCAAGGGCTTGCTGCTCTTCCATAACTACGAGGAAGGTCCGCGCACTCCTATGGAGGAGCATCTTGTTGAGGCTGCGCTCTATGCCAGCTCTGATGGCGAGGCCAACATCCACTTTACAGTTTCGCACGAGCATCTCGAACTGTTCAAGAGCAAGGTTGCCGAGAAACTTGAGTCGTTTGAGAAACTCTATAACATTCGTCTTAACGTAAGTTTCTCTGAGCAGAAGCCAAGTACCGACACCATCGCAGCCAATCCCGACAATACTCCGTTCCGTAACGAAGACGGCTCTCTGTTGTTCCGTCCGGGCGGTCATGGCGCACTCATCGAGAATCTCAACGATATTGATGCTGACGTAGTGTTCATCAAGAACATCGACAACGTGGTGCCCGACCGTATCAAGGCTGATACAGTATTATATAAGAAGGTATTGGCAGGCATACTCGTTGACACACAAAAGAAGGCATTTGAATATCTGCGCATACTCGAGTCGGGCTCTTACAGCCACGCCCAGATTGAGGAGATAATCCGCTTCGTGCAGCAGGATCTCTACTGCCGCAAGCACGATATTAAGGAACTGGAGGATGCCGAACTCGTAATATATCTCAAGAACAAGCTCAACCGCCCGATGCGCGTATGTGGAGTGGTTAAGAACGTTGGCGAGCCTGGTGGCGGTCCGTTCGTATGCTACAATGCCGACGGAACAGTTAGCCTTCAGATATTGGAGTCGAGCCAGATTGACACCAATAATGCCGAGTATGTTGCCATGTTCAAGAACGGTACCCACTTCAACCCTGTTGACCTCGTGTGCGCTACAAAGGACTACAAGGGCAATCGCTTCGACCTCCTCAAGCATGTCGACCACAACACGGGCTTCATCAGCTCTAAGAGCAAGAACGGCAAGGAACTCAAGGCTCTTGAGTTGCCGGGCTTGTGGAATGGAGCCATGAGCGACTGGAGCACAATCTTCGTAGAAGTGCCCGTAAGCACATTCAACCCCGTTAAGACCGTTAACGATCTGCTTAGAGAGCAGCACCAGTAAGCGGAACTTTCGCAGGTTGAATACCAATAAATAACAGGAACTCGTTGCGTGTCCCCAGAGTGGGGGAGATGTAACGAGTTCTTTATTATGCAAGCACAACCATAACCTATGAAATACGTAGAGTTGAATTTGTTTCCTGAGGAGGAAGAGGAATTTCCAAGGCACTCCATACCGAATGGTAGCAAAGAGCAGGCTCCTTCTGCAAATGAGGTTCAGCCCCCTTTTGCAAATGAAGCTCAGCCCCCCTCTGCAAGCAGGGATTACGACCTTACAGATCTGTTTGCGAGGCTTTCCAAGTCCTCCTTCCGGAGCCGTTTCCGTCTCTCTGCGAAGGACAAGGAATATATATCCTCAAAGGGCTTGGCTACTATACGCCAGCATGCTGAGGACTTCGTAGCCCGAAGACTTGCTCCTGCCGTTATTCCCAACGACGGCAAGCAGACTCCCATACGAGGCCATCCCGTATTCATAGCCCAGCATGCCACGGGCTGTTGTTGCCGCGGATGCTTCAGTAAGTGGCACCACATACCTGCTGGCAGACAGCTGACACAAGCCGAACAGCAGTATGCCGTAGCTGTACTTATGGCATGGATTGAACGACAGATATGAAGAACGATAAATATACGATAAATCTCCAATATTACCACTCGCCATGTGGGGAGCTGGTATTGGCTTCGGTTGGCGAAGAGTTGTGTCTTTGCGATTGGACCAATAATCCATGTGCTGAACGCAACATGCATCGTCTTACAAGGTATCTGAATGCCGAACTCAAGATAGAGATATCCCCAGTCTTGAGTGAAACCCAAAGACAACTTGATGAATACTTTGCTGGCAATCGCAAGACGCTCAGCGTTCCGTTGCATCCCGTGGGTACTGACTTCCAGCTACAGGTGTGGAATGCTTTGCTCAATATCCCACACGGAGCTACAAAAAGTTACAAGCAAATAGCTACAGATATAGGCCATTCTGATGCCGTAAGAGCTGTGGCAGGAGCCATAGGAGCCAACGGCATCAGCATCCTCATCCCATGCCATCGCGTCATAGGCAGCAACCGCTCACTAACGGGATATGCAGGAGGACTGGAGGCAAAGAGAATGCTGTTGGAGATTGAGGCAAGATGAATGCCATTTATTAAACATTAAAAATAGAACAATCATTATGAATATACATCAATTAACTTTCAGCCCGACAGGCGGAACTCGTCGTGTGAGCGAATCAATATGCAAAGCTTTCGATGTAGAGAGCTTTATTACAGAACTTTGTATAAAGCAGGAGAATTTGAAATATCCAAGCATTAATGTTGATGACTTGGTAGTGATTTCCATGCCCGTATATGCTGGTCGTGTGCCAGCCCTGGCTGTTGAAAGACTGAAAGGCGTTAAGGCGAACGGGGCAAAGTGTGTTATTGTTGCAGTATATGGTAATAGGGCATACGAGGATGCCTTACTTGAAATGCAGGATGTGGCAACAGAAATTGGCTTTCAGGTGATAGCTGCTGTAGCAGCCATTGCCGAGCATAGTATTTGCAGAATGTATGGTACTGGCAGACCTGACGATGAGGACGCAAAGGTTTTGGCGTCGTTCGGTTTGGATATAATTAACAAGGTAAACGATACTCGGTCTTTCGAACCTCTCGCTTTACCAGGAAACCGACCATACAAACAAGGTTGCTCTGGTCCTTATCCTACAGCAAATGATGGTTGTGCTGAATGTGGGGCTTGTGCTAGCGAATGCCCTACGGGAGCAATTTCTTTCGACAACCTCAAAGCTGTCAACCAGGAACTTTGTATCGGTTGCATGCGATGTGTTTCTGTTTGCCCAACTCAAGCAAGAGGCATCGGTGAGCGCTTAAGCTTCCTTACCGCACATCTCAAGCCTCTATGTAGCGAGAGGAAAGAGAATGAACTGTTCATATAACAAAAATATAAAGCAATGAAACAGTTTGTCAGTATATCCAAACCATGGGCTGTATTACCGCTCATGCTGATAATGTCATTCTTATTCTGCCTGACATCATGCAGAGTAACAAAGGAAGTAGCAAAAGAATCGTTGATAGAATCTATAGCCGACCCCAAAACCGGTACCCAAGTATTCGTAAGAGATTATGATACAGAACCTTATTCCATAAATGCAGGAGGAATTATCAAAGCAAGAAAGCAAGCGAAAAAGAAAAAGGCAAAAGAGATATTGGATAAATACTAATTTTTAAAGTTGCAAACACAACATAAAAAACAATACTTTTTAGTTAAAGTTTGCAATATCTGACAGCTAAAACTGTAAGATTACAACAAAATTGATATCTTTGTGTCGAATATGAAACATCGACTATTCGTACATCACAAAGCCCTTCGTTTATAGTAGGTTGTCTAAGCACCCCTTATTCAGACAACTTATTATAAACGAATTATATATTTAATGGGCTTAATAATTTTATATTTTTTAGGTGCTCTGTCACTTTCCTTTTTATGTTCCGTCCTTGAGGCGGTACTCCTTTCAACCCCTATGTCATATATCTCGATGAGGGAGAGTCAAGGCAACAAGACTGCCTCTTTGATGAAACAGTATAAGAACAACGTAGACCGTCCTGTAGGCGCAATCCTTTCGCTCAATACCATTGCTCACACTATCGGTTCGGCAGGCGTGGGTGCGGAGTCGATGAAGCTGTTTGGCGAAGAATATTTTGGAGTGATTTCTGCAATATTGACTCTTCTGATACTTGTGCTTTCCGAAATCATCCCAAAGACAATCGGTGCTTCTTACTGGCGTTCGCTTGCCATGCCGTCCGCCAGGATTATCCGTGTGCTTATCTTCGTCACCTATCCGCTGGTATTGCTCTCCGAGCTCATCACCAAAGTGTTCACGCCGAAGAACCACCAGGCATCGGTAAGTCGCGAGGAGGTGTCGGCCATGGTTGATGTGGGTACGACCGAGGGCGTCTTCCGTGAGTCGGAAAGCAAGATAATCAAGAGCTGCATCCGTCTGGCGGGAGTCAAGGCGCGCGAGGTGATGACGCCATCCATAGTGGTAGAGACAGCCAATGTCAACCTTACCATAAAGGAGTTTTACGAGCAGCAGACCTGGAACTTCTCGCGCATACCGGTATACGACAAGAGTAAGGAATACATCATAGGCTATGTGCTGAAGGACGTGGTGCTGAAGCAATTGTCGGACGACAAGTTCGATACTAGACTGTTCGACCTTATGCGCCCGATACTTTCGTTCAATGAGGACGACTCGGTATATAAGATTTGGGAGAAGATGCTGGAGAAGCGCGAGCACATCTCTATCATCCTCGATGAGTATGGCTGTCTGCGTGGCGTGGTTTCGATGGAGGACGTCATAGAGACCATGACTGGTGTGGAGATAGTAGACGAAGACGACGTGGCTGTAGACATGCAGGCATTTGCCAAGGAAAAGTCGCGTAGGATGTTGAAGAAGTAAAAAGAATAAAGAAAAAGTATCGTATAATGTACATCTACACTATTCGACTACAATATTTCTAATTTTCTTTTTACAAACGAACAATAATCTATGATGGCAGGCTGTATTGTCATGTCCAACCACCTCTTCGGAAACACCTACTCGCTCGTAACCACAACCCTGGCACGACTGGGCGTAAAGGTCCAGATAGCCGATTTCTCCGACCTCGACCTTCTCGACAAGACCATAGCCGACGATGCCTGCCTCATCTTTGCCGAATACATAACCAATCCGCAGCTTGAGATGGTAGACATCAAGAAGCTCTCAACTCCAGAAACCATTCGGTGCCATGCTCACCATCGACCTCGAGACTGAGCAGAAGTGTTACGACTTCCTTAACAGCCTGCGCCTAATCCGAAGGGCTACCAATCTGTTTGACAGCAAGTCGTTGGCAATACATCCTTACTCCACGATTTTTGTCAATTTTACTCCTGAGGAAAAAAAGAAGATGGATGTGTTCGACACAACTATCCGTCTCTCTATGGGGCTGGAAGATGTCAACGACCTCTATGAGGATATAGTACAGGCTCTTGGACAATAAATTTATATTCGTAATCTATAATTATTGAAAAACATTTATGAAATACGATTTTGACAAGATAATTGACCGCTCCGGGTCGGGCGACCTTAAGCACGAGGTGCTCAAGGCACGTTATGGACGCGACGACCTGATTGCGTTATGGGTGGCCGACATGGATTTCGAGACCCCCGCGTTCATTCTTGATGCCATCAAGAGTCGTCTGCATCATCCTATCGTAGGCTATACTGTCGAACCCTCCGAATATTGGCCTACCGTAAGCCGATGGATTGCCGATCATCACGGATGGAACGTCAAGACGGAATGGATGACCTATGTGCCGGGAGTGGTCAAGGGCATAGGCATGGCGATAAATGCTCTGACGCAGCCTGGCGACAGGATTCTGATACAGACTCCCGTTTACCATCCCTTCCGCATGACCATAGAAGGCAACGACCGCCAAGTTGTGCTCAGTCCGCTCAAGGAGTCGTCTGAAGGCTCTTTCTATCAGATGGATTTCGACAGTCTGGAGCAGTCTCTGAAGGGCTGCAAGATGATGGTATTGTGCAATCCTCATAATCCCGGAGGCATATAGTGGAGCAAGCCCACACTTGAACGCGTGGCACAGATCTGCCACAAGCATAAAGTGATAGTGATAAGCGACGAGATACATGCCGACCTTGCCTTGTTCGGACACAAGCACATCCCCTTTGCCACGGTCAGCAAGGAGGCCGAAGAGATAAGCATCACGTTTCAGGCTCCCACCAAGACATTCAACATGGCTGGCATAGTAAGCTCTTACGCTATCGTGCCCAACCCCCGGCTTCGCCATAGGCTCTACCGATGGATGGAGGCCAACGAGCTCAACGAGCCCAACATATTTGCCCCTATTGCCACAATAGCAGCCTTCAGCCAGGGCGAAGAGTGGCGACGTCAGATGCTGGACTATATAGAGCATAACATCCTCTTTGCCGAAGCCTACTTCAAGGAGCACATTCCGGGCATCCAGTTCATACGTCCAGAGTCGTCATTCCTCGTATGGCTCGATTGTCGTCCGTTGGGTCTCAACCACGACGACCTTCAGGACCTCTTTGTCAACAAAGCCCGATTGGCGCTCAATGATGGTGAGATCTTCGATACTGCGCTCAACCCTTACGCCATGCCTCTACACCAGAAGGAGTGCGTGTCGCGAGGTTTCATGCGACTAAACGTGGGTACACCACGCTCAGTTCTTTGTCAGGCGCTTGAGCAGCTGGCAGAAGCCGTAGCGCATATTTAACAGACTAAAACCGACTGACTTTAGGCTTGATGCTTAAATGTCAGTCGGTTTTTTTGTCGCATTGCTGGATTTATTGATGTTTCGTCTCAGTACTTTACGAAGATTACTCCAGTACTTTGGTAAGATTACTCCAGTACTTTACTAAGATTACTCCAGTACTTGACGAAAGTACTGAGCTTTTGCAACTTCTTGCCTATTATGTGGCTGTGGACAAGGGACTGAACGTTGACATGCCAAGAATTTTGACAAAAAGCGTAACGGTGGAGTAGCTTGCCTTGTATATGGTGGATAATTTGAAAAATTTTAGGTAATTTTGCAGCATTATTTCACTATAAGCTTAATAAACAGATATGATCACAGTTGATGGACTGACCGTCGAGTTTGGCGGCACCACCTTATTCAAGGATATTTCTTTTCAGATTAACGAGAAGGACCGTATAGCCCTTATGGGCAAGAATGGCGCAGGCAAGAGCACGCTGCTCAAGATTATAGCTGGCGTGCGCAAGGCCACACGTGGTACGGTTTCGGCACCTAAGGATTGTGTAGTGGCCTATCTGCCACAGCACCTGATGACCGAAGACGGACGTACTGTCTTTGATGAGACGTGCCAGGCATTTGCCCATCTGCACGAGATTCAGGCCGAGATAGACCGTATCAACAATGAGCTTACCGTGCGTACCGACTACGAGAGCGAAGAATATATGCAGCTCATAGAGAAGGTGTCGACTCTCTCGGAGAAGTTCTATGCCATAGACATGACCCACTTTGAGGAAGACGTGGAGAAGACGCTGCTTGGACTGGGATTCGAGCGTGAGGATTTCAACCGCCCCACGAGCGAATTCTCGGGTGGCTGGCGTATGCGCATCGAGCTTGCCAAACTGCTGCTCAAGTCGCCTGACGTGTTGCTGCTCGACGAGCCTACCAACCATCTTGACATCGAGTCGATAGGTTGGCTCGAAGACTTTATCATCAACAGCTCGAAGGCGGTGGTAGTGATCAGCCACGACCGCAAGTTTGTTGACAACATCACCACTCGCACCATTGAGGTCACTATGGGTCGCATCTACGACTACAAGACCTCTTACAGCCAGTATCTGGAACTGCGCAAGGAGCGTCGTGAGCAGCAGATGAAGAAGTATGAGGAGCAGCAGAAGATGATTGCCGAGACTAAGGACTTCATCGAGCGATTCAAGGGTACTTACTCAAAGACATTCCAGGTGCAGAGCCGCGTGAAGATGCTTGAGAAGCTGGAGCTTGTCGAAGTGGACGAGGAGGATACAAGCCATCTGCGCCTTAAGTTCCCGCCAAGTCCGCGCAGCGGTGCCTATCCTGTACAGATGAGCGATGTTGCTATGTCGTTCGACGACAAGACGGTGTTCAGCGGTGTTAACCTCACCGTAGAGCGTGGCGACAAGATAGCCTTTGTGGGCAGAAATGGTGAGGGTAAGTCGACGCTCGTGAAGTGCATTATGGGGCAGTTGCAGAATCAGGGCAAACTGGAGCTTGGACATAACGTGCAGATAGGCTATTTTGCCCAGAACCAAGCCTCGCTGCTCGACGGTGAGCTGACGGTGTTTCAAACCATTTACGATGTAGCAAAGGGAGAAATTCGCAACAAGATACGCGATCTGTTGGGTGCCTTTATGTTTGGAGGCGAAGACTCTACCAAGAAGGTGAAGGTGTTGTCGGGTGGCGAGCGCACACGTTTAGCAATACTCAAGCTACTGCTCGAACCGGTCAATCTGCTCATTCTTGACGAGCCTACCAACCATCTGGATCTCAAGACTAAGGATGTGCTGAAGCAAGCCCTGCAGGACTTCGACGGCACGCTCATTGTAGTTAGCCACGACCGCGACTTCCTCGACGGTCTTGTAAGCAAGGTGTACGAATTTGGTCATGGACGGGTGCGCGAGCACTTGTGCGGCATATATGAGTTTCTCGAATCGAAGAAGATGGAAAGCTTGCAGGAACTGGAGAAAAAATAGAATGAAAAAGGTAGTATTGGCTTTCGATTCTTTCAAGGGATGTATCTCGGCACAGGATGCATGCGAGGCGTGCGCTCAGGGCGTGCGTGAAGTTTGGCAGGATGCCGTGGTTGTGCTGATTCCCTTGAGCGATGGCGGTGAAGGCCTGGTGAAATGTGTGCGACAGATGTTGCCCACAATGAGTGTCGCCATTGAAGTGCACGGCCCTCTCATGGATAGGGTGGAGGCTGAATATGCTATTTCTGCGGATGGCAAGACCGCCTATATGGAAATGGCGGCAGCAAGTGGACTGACGCTTGTGCCACCCGAACTGCGCAACCCCATGACTACCACCACTTATGGTGTGGGCGAGATGATTGCAGATGCCGTGAAGCGCGGTTGCCAAACAATCGTAATGGGCATAGGCGGTAGTGCTACCTGCGATGGTGGACGTGGTATGGTTGAGGCTTTGAGAGATTGTCGATGCCTTGACATGAAATGCCAGATGATTGTGGCTTGCGATGTCAACAATCCTCTGTTTGGCAAGAATGGTGCAGCCTATGTCTTTGCTCCACAAAAAGGCGCTACGCCCAAGCAGGTAGCGTTGCTCGACGAGCAGCTACGTGCTTTTGCAAAGGAGACCGAACATGCCGGACGTGCCACTCCTGATTTGGCATTCAGCCCGGGGGCAGGTGCAGCCGGAGGTTTGGGGTATGCTCTGCTTGCATATCTTAATGCCGAGCTGCATTCTGGTATAGATATTATGCTTGATATTGCCGATTTCGATGCATCCATTAAGGATGCCGATTTAGTCATTACTGGCGAAGGGAAGTCGGACGAGCAGACCTTAATGGGCAAGGTGCCGCATGGCGTGCTGAAACGTTGCAAAAAAGCTAATGTTCCCGTATGGTTGCTCTCGGGTATGATAGACGATGCTACTGGCAGACTGTCTGAGAGTTTTGACGTGGTAAGGAGCATCAACGAGGGCGACAATCGTCCGCTCTCGGTATTGATGCAGCCGGATGTGGCAAAACAGAATATAAAAAGAAAAGTAAGGGAACTCTTGTAGTATCCCTTACTTTTTTTATTATCTTTTACTCTTTTGTTTTCTTGCTGCCACGACGATATATCCCAGCAGCACCAGGAATGCTACGAGTATGCATGTCATTTGTGTGGCATATTCTTGTGGCTCAACCCAGAACTCATGGAAGAAGTCGAGACGGCCGAGCACCTCTACAGGCACCCAAAACACCACTACCGTAGCTATAGCCATGCGTATATTGGCGCCCCACGATGACAGGCGCAGCTGTTTTTTGAAGATGAATATGCTGCCAAGCAGACAGCCTGCAGCCACGATGCTGGTGACGGGATGGCGGTCGCCAAGGAAGTTGCTGTCGTAGCAGAACATAAGCAGCAGATAGCTTGCCCAGAGTATCATGTTCAGTTCCATGAATGTCACGATGCTGGTGTGATGGGTCATTGGGCGTGCGGCTATATCGTTCTTGCGCGAACCAAGCAGTCGGCGCTGCCACCAGTTGATGAAGTTGCATCCGTTCTTGGTAGAGAATATGTAGAGTGTCATCATCATCATCCACATGCCGAAGGAGGCAGGCAGTATAAGGTATTCGGGCTTGGTCACCACCTCGCCATTCACAATCTCGGGCTGAGTGCCCCATCGGGTGGCGTAGTACTGGAATAGGAATTCTACCCAACCGGTCCAGAACAACAGTCCGCCGATCAGTCCGAAAATGGTCTGTTTGGTGTCGCCCTTCACGAACACACCCGTTATCACGATGAAGAGTCCCACCAGTCCCATAAGGAAGGCAGAGTAGTGCAGCACCACGGGCGTCATGGTCTTTTCCATTATCATCATCAGAGCATGTCCCAAAGGCATGGTAAAGAGTACCACGAGAAACGATGCTATTGCTTTCCACCAATTATTTTTCATATTCATTTTTTTGTGTTATTATATTCGGTATAATTTGTCTGTATCTAATTTGTCTTTATCTTATTTGAAGAATTTGTCTATATCTATCGACATTCCAATCTGGAACGTTGCTCCGTCTGTTGTCGGACAGTTCAGATAGTAATACTTCGGTTTGTATCCGAAGAGGTTGTCGATGGCTGCCGTCAGCTTTACGGCCTTGCCGAAGCGTTGTACAAGCGATAACTTCCATAAGGTATAGGCAGGATATTCTACGTCGATGGTTCCCTTGCTCATGTCGTAATAGTCCTTGTATTCCACATTCTTCACACCCGAAAGCACACGTCCCTGTAAGCCTACGTTGAGTCCGTAATGCTTGCCGAACTGGTGGTCGTAGTCCACACGGGCGTTAAGGGCGTGCTCGCGAGCCGGAATATACTGGTTGTTGATGGTGTGGCCATCCTTGTCCTTGGCAAGCTGTTCCTTTGTGTAGGCATACGTCAGACGGGCACCCATACCGTTGTTCCACTTGGCTTGCGCTCCAATCTCGCCTCCGCACACGTTTGTAGTCGTCGAGGTTGGCGTAGGGCAGATAGGGCAGGCGGTCTGAAGCCGACTTGAAGTAGGGTGCCGAGGTGGCGAGCTTGTTCTTCACCTTGTTGTAGTATACCGAAGCCGTGAAGTTGTAGTGGCTCTTGGTGTACTCGGCAGAGAGATTGAAGTTGTGGCTCACCTCCGACTTGAGGTTGCTATTGCCCTCAACTATCCATATTCCCGACATGTCAAAGTTGTAGTACTTCTCCTTGAGCGTAGGTGCACGGAATCCCATGCCGTAGCCAGCACGTATCGAAAGATTGCGTAGGGGCTTGTAGCAGAAGTTGAGCTTGGGTGTAAGGTGCGACTCATCGCCGTCGGAGAAGTAGTCGTAGCGGAGCGCTCCCACTATCTCCATCTTCTCGTTTACGCGCCAGTCGTATTGGGCGAAGAGGTCCCAGCTGTCCTGCTTGCGTGTGCTGCCGTCAAGATTGGTGTTGTACAGATAGTCGTGCATGAGGTCGGAGCCTATGGTAAGGATGTCGCCACGCACGAAAGTGTGGTTGTAGAGCAGGCGTAGGGAGTTCTGCACATTACTGTAGTCGCGTATGTCGAGGCGTGTGATGCGTTGGTAGTCCAACTTGTCGTACTGGTCGAAGGCGTAGCTTGCCTGCAAGTGGTCTTGCGCGCTAATGCTCCAGTTCATGCGGAGTCCGCCCGTGAAGTCGCGATAGCGCTCGGGCTGTTCGGCAGAGCGTACTGTCTCGCGGAAGAAGTAGCCGGCACGTCCTGTAAGGTTGAAGCTTGTTGTCGGGCTCCACGTAAGCTGTTCCTTGAGGTTGGTGGTCTTGTCGCCATATACGGTTGATATGATGCGCGTCACGGGATTGGAGGCGCTATGCACGTCGTAATTGTCACGACTGTTGTAGTTGGCTGTGAGCATATTGCTCCAATGTTTGCTGCTCAGTCCGAATGCGCCTCCGTAACGTTGCTCGTTGTGCTTGGGTTTTCGATATTTGTAGTCAATACTTTTACTGACGAAGCACCTGCAAAACGCAATGCGCCGTGCATCTGTGCCATGATATTACCTGCCATAAGTGTGGCGAAAATAAGAGTAAAGATTTCTTCATATAATCCTAAAATATTAATGTACGTATTGCTTTTGGTTTGTTCGGGCGGCTTGCAGCAAGCCACCTTATTTTTTGGGGGAGTGCAAAGTTAGTGAGTTTCCATAGGTTTGACAATACTCAAAAATAAGTAAACCGCCCAATACTCATTATTAGGTATTAAATAGGTGTTAATGTCGCGTTTTGCATAGTTTAACAAAGAAGTTAAAGCTATTCCCGTTTGTAATACTTACTTTTGTGTAGTGATGCTTGAAACTTTAATGATAAATAAAAATATACAGTTATGAATATTGGAGATAAAATACCTGAGATTCTTGGCTTCGACCAAGACGGACGTGAGATTAAGGCTAGCGACTATCGTGGCAAGAAGATAGTGCTTTACAGTTATCCTAAGGCTAATACCAGCGGATGTACAGCTGAAGCCTGTTCGCTACAAGCGCACAAGGAAGAACTGGCAGCTGCCGGTTACGAGATTATTGGTGTAAGTAAGGACAAGCAGACTCTGCAGAAGAAATTTGCTGATGCCCAGGGCTTGCAGTTCCCGCTTATTGCCGATACTGAAACCACACTGTTGCAGGAACTTGGATGTTGGGGAGAGAAGGTGGCTTGCGGTAGAAAAACTATCGGCATTCTGCGAACCACTTATCTTGTTGATGAGAATGGCATTATAGAGAAAATCTTTACTCCAAAAGAAATCAAGACCAAGATACATGCCGAGCAGATACTTGATTATATCAACAAATAAGGTTTTAAACGACAAAAACAACGTTATCCTACATCATTTTGATGCTTGTAACGTTGTTTTTATTGTTTGTTTTTTAACGCTGTATTCTGCCTCCCGATGAAGTCAGATTGCTTATGATTTCTTCTTCCGTCACCAGATTCTGATCACCAGGCACGGTGTTTTTTAGGGCACTTGCCGAAAGTGCGAAGTCGAGACAACGTTGGTTGGCATCGGTCCACTTCTGATTGGCGTGGATATAGCCAGCTACGAAGGCATCGCCTACACCCATAGGGTCTATGATAGGCTGTATGTCGTATATTTTGGTGGTGTACAGACGGTCTTCTACAGCATCGTAGAGCACACCGGTGAGGGTGTGGTGGCTGCTGGCCAATTGGTTGCGCAAAGCCATAATCATCTTCTTGCACTTAGGGAACAATTGGTGCATCTTGCGGAAATACTCTTGATAGGCTTCCTTGTCAATCTCATAATTTGCATTCGAAGCGTTAAATGGTATATTATTGACTCCGCTTGCTACCTCCCATTCATTTTGGTCGCCAAATACAATGTCGCTATATTGCATCATATTGTATATGACATCATGTGGCTGCATACCGTATCCCCAAAGGTTCTTGCGATAGTTGATGTCGCAGACTATTGTCAGTCCTTTTGATTCTGCCAGTTGCAGAGCATCCATGGTTGACTCCATAGAGTCGCGGCTGATGGCACACGTTATGCCTGAGCAATGGAACACAGCTGCATCAGCCAATACCTTATCCCATTCTATCATTCCTCTTTTCAATGAATACATGGCAGAATTCTTACGGTCGTAAATCACATGAGAGTTGCGCATAGCCACAGCTTCCTCAAAATAGTATGTGCCAAGACGGTCGCCACCACGCACTACATGCGAAACATTCAGCCCATACTCTCTGAGATGCATAAGTGCAGCTTCGCCCATAGCGCCGTAGGGCAATCGTGTTACGTATTCTACGTTGTTGCCCAGATATGCCAACGAAATGGCTGTATTGGCCTCACTGCCTCCATAGTTGCCCAACATACGATGGCCTTGAAACAAACGCTGATATTCTGGCTTGGAAAGTCTTAGCAATATTTCTCCAAAAGTTACTATCTTTGTTTTCATACATCTTTGTTTTTAAAGTAGTGTGTAAAAGTACTCATTTTTCTCATAACACACCTGTTTTTATTGGTGTTTTTTTGTACTTTTGTATATGTATTATAATGATATAAGCTTATGTATGGCGATTGGTAGTTCTGCATGTTAACTTGCTCTTTATGAAAGGAAATAAGTAATGTTTGTCTACCGCCTTGCCGTGGCAGCCATGGTGATGACGGGAGCTGTTGTGTCGCTCGATTTTGCGTGGAGCTTTGCCGGTTTCATAATCTATATTTTTTTGTTAACCCATAACAACATCAAGCACCATCATCAGCACGAAACCTATGGCGAAGCCGATGGTGCTGAGATTGCTGTGCTGGCCGCTTGAGGCTTCAGGGATTAGCTCTTCCACCACTACGTAGAACATGGCTCCTGCTGCAAAGGCGAGCATGTAGGGTAGGGCTGGCATAATGAGAGAGGCAAGCAACAGTACGGCAATGGCTCCTATAGGCTCTACCACTCCGCTCAGCGAACCTAACACGAAGGATTTCCATCGGCTGTTGCCTGCCGCACGCATAGGCATGGAGATAATGGCGCCTTCGGGAATGTTCTGAATGGCAATGCCCAACGAAACGGAAATGGCTCCGGCTAAGGAGATGTACGAAACGCCGTTTTCGGCTCCTGCAAACACTACGCCTACAGCCATTCCTTCGGGCAGGTTGTGGATGGTCACGGCAAGGGCAAGCATAGCTGTCTTTGACAGGTGCGAGCGTATGCCCTCAGGCTTGTCGGTTCCGATATGGAGGTGGGGCGTAAGCTCGTCAATAAGCAGCAGGAAACCTATGCCCATCATGAATCCTACAGCTGCCGGCACTACCGACCATGCGCCGCTGTCAGCCTTCATCTCCATAGCGGGAATGAGCAAAGACCATACGGAAGCCGCCACCATCACTCCAGAGGCAAAGCCCAATAACGACTTTTGCAATCGCGCAGACATCTCGTCTTTCATTATGAATACGAAAGCCGAACCAAGCATCGTTCCCAATAGCGGAATCAGAAGTCCAATGATTATAGTTGTTGTCATTTCTGTCATAGTCTTTTATCTGTTAGTTACGATGCAAAGATACAATTTAGTTGTGAGTCGGGCAATACCTATAAGTGATGCTTTTTTACTTTTCGTACAGTTCTATCGGCAGCCCGTCGGGGTCGCTGAAGAATACAAACTGCTTGCCGGTGTATTCGTCCGTGCGTATTGGCTCGTGCTTTACGCCCTTGCTGTCAAGCTCGCTGACGGCTGCCGCAAGATTGTCCACCTCGAAAGCAAGATGGCGCAGACCGGCTGCTTCGGGATAGGAAGGACGTGCAGGAGGATTGGGGAAGGAGAATAGCTCCACTACGTATGTGTCGCCAAGCCAGCAGTCCGCCTTCCATGAGTGGCGTTCCTCACGATAATGTTCGCTCACGATCTTCAAGCCCAACACTTCAGTATAGAACTGCTTTGATTGCTCATAGTCAGAGCAAATTACGGCTACATGATGTATTTTGTTTAGTTTCATAATCTTTTTACTTGATAAATTCTCTTACGAAATGCGGATTGTTTGCATCGCCTAATAGTGGAGCGTATTCAAAGCCTTCGTAGCTGAAAGCTGAAAGTTCTTCGGGAGTGACGAGGCGGTTGTTAAGAATGAAGCGTACCATAGCTCCGCGGCACGACTTAGCCCATACAGCCTGCATCTTCAGTCTGCCGTCTTTCTGCCGCACATAGAAGAGAGGCTGAATGACCGTCACTTCCTTGCATACCCTCTTCCAGTCGAACAGATGTTCATATTCCTCCGTGGAGAGATGCAGGAGGATGCCGTCGTCTGCCTTCACGCTATCTATTAGCACATCCGTCAGCCGGTCTTTCCAGAACTGATTAATTGGCTTGTCATTAGTGGCTTCTATAGTGACGCAATGCTCCATACGATAGGGCACTATGCCGTCCATCGGGCGAAGCAGACCATAGAGAAAACACGTTATCCAAAGATGCTTCTGGGCATACTCCAATGCCTCGTCGCTCAAGGTGTCGGCACGCAGATGCTTGTATGCCTGACCGTTGTAGGCAAGCAGGGTAGGCATCTTCTCGGCTGCCATGAAGTTCTGGTATCGTTGCCAGTTCTCAGCCGCTATCTTCTTGCTGCAATCCAGCTGCCGCCCCAACTCCTCCACGTCCATCCTTGCCATTTCCGCAGCCAATGTGTCTGCCACGCTCTGGAAGAGTGGGGCAGACATCGGCTTTCTGTCCGCCTTGCCGAACATTATCTTGGCGTTTGCTAATAATATCTGCATGTTGTGTTTTGCTTGTAAATGTTTTTGTGCAAAAATACACCATTTATTTCGAAACAACCAACTTTTAGCGATATTTATCATGTAATTAGCTGAACTTGCGAAAGTTCAGTAAATATAAATCACCACGTGCTTATACAGAGAGTATAAAAAACGTTCCTTATCCTCGCGGACAGGGAGGAGGAGAGCGCAATATGTACCTTGCGCTCTCCTTATTTTTCGGAATTATTCAAACTCCATGATATGCTCCACAATTGTCTTCTTGTCACAAAAACATGGCTTTATGTCCACCATACAAATATCGTACAAAAGTGTAAATACATGTTACAAAATAAAAATCAATTCTAGAGAATCAAAAAGCTGTTTTTATGGTTTTTTACAGCATAAAAGCCACTCTTGATAACCATCAAAAATACAAAGTTCCCTAATAGCGCCACTATTACAGTCAAATAGCGCCACTATTACAATGCAATAGTTGAGGTATTGATCGGTAATAGCGGCGCTATGACACCCTAAAAGTGCCACTTCGACAACTCGTTTGTTTACGTACTTTTTTCGCAAATCACATAACTTGCTGTGTGTTAACGATATAGCTTCAAACGCTCAAAACTCAAGAATTTCGTACCAAAGATTTTGTTGTGCGCCGGGCTCATAGTATTGAGCATCAGAAATGCAAATATTGTCTTCGGAGAGACCGCCGAGAATTAGAAAAGAACCCGCTAAATGAGCTGTTTTTAAACAGCCTGCACCATCATCGATTCAATCATTAAAGAGTTCGTGATGGTGATGTTGTAAATAAGCAAAATCAAGTTTATGGTTTATTAATGAGAAGTTTTCTATAGGGGTGCTGAGTAGTTACTGCGATGTTTCAATGTGTTAAAAATATTGAAGAGGTGGATAATTATAGTATATAAGGTTGAAGCTAATGACATTAGTAATGAAATAAAAATCGTTTGTAAATATTTCGTAAAAGAGTAAGTTATTATATAGACATATAATTAAAATATATTATCTTTGCAAATTAATAAAAACAGCCAAGTAGCTTGCTGAGCGACTTTGAATAGATGTTGATGAGTCCTAAAAATGCTTGAGAACAAACATTGACCACTATATTTAGAGATATCCTAAACTATAGAAATGATTTATATTACTATGTAACAGATTATGAATAATTTAATAAACATAACGAATAAAAATGCTTGCAAACAAATATATCTAAATGACGAACATTATGGTATAGATATTTTTTCTGGCGCTGGAGGGTTGAGTCTTGGTGCTGAAATGGCTGGCATAAATATACGCTATGCTATTGAGGTGAACGAAAGCGCTGCTAAAACATTCCGTCGAAATCATAAGGGTGTTACTGTAATTTGCGAGGATATTACCAAGCTTGAGCCCAACAAGTTTGTTGATAAAAATGGAGTTTTTATCATAATGGGTGGACCACCATGCCAAGGATTTTCGATGTCAAATACTATGAATAGAAACATGGAGAATCCTAAGAATTTTCTTTTTAAAGAATTTGTGCGATTTGTAAGAGAAATAAAACCTACATGGTTCGTTTTTGAGAACGTATGGGGACTAACAAAGATGAACAAAGGTGAGACTCAGAATATGATAGAACTATGTTTTGAGGAACTGGGTTATACCGTTTCTTCTAAAGTATTATGGGCATCGGATTATGGCGTTCCTCAGAATAGAAACCGCTTTTTCTTGATTGGTAACAAAAATGGTATTAAGTATGAATTTCCTGAGCCTTTCAATTATCAAGTAACTGTTAAGGATGCAATAGAAGATTTACCTTTGCTTCAGAATGGAGATAATTATGAAACCATGCCCTACAGGTTGCCTGTATCAAAAGTAAGCAAGTATGCACAGCAAATGCGTAGAAATTCAACGGAATCCACTCAAAATTATGTCTCGCGAAATAATGATTTGGTAATAAAAAGATACTCATATATAAAGCAGGGCGAAAATTGGAGAGCTATTCCTGACAGTTTAATGGAGAATTATGCAGATAAAAATAGGACACATAGCGGTATATATAAAAGACTAAGGGAAGACTCGCCATCGGTTGTTATTTCTAATTATAGAAAAAGTATGCTGATTCATCCGACACAAGATAGAGGATTGTCTGTTAGAGAAGCTGCTAGAATACAGAGCTTTCCTGATGATTTCTATTTTGAAGGGCCAATTTCGCATATTCAGCAACAAATAGGAAACGCAGTTCCTCCATTGCTGGCCAAAGCGGTAATAGAAAAAATACTATCCTACTAAGTTGATTTCGTCAAATGAGTAAAGATCTTGAAAATATTCCAAAAGCAGATATGCTCATGGGTTCTATGAGATCCATGGGATATAGTTTCGAGTCTGCTGTAGCTGATGTAATAGACAACAGTATAAGTGCAAACTGTTCTGTTGTTAAAGTGCTTTTTCCTACCAATCCACTACAAAAGAGCTGCGTAGGTATTCTTGATGATGGTGAAGGAATGGATGATGAAGTCTTGTTTGAAGCTATGCGATATGGTAGCTCTGCAAATGAAGAAGTTCGAAGTGGAACCGATTTGGGCCGTTTTGGCCTAGGTATGAAATCTGCCTCACTTTCACAATGTAAAGTGTTGACTGTTGTAAGTATCAAAAACTCTCAGCTTAGTGCTTACACATGGGATTACAATTACATACGCGACAGAAAAGAGTGGGTGGTAAAAAAACCTAATAATGATGAGATAAAGAGGTTTCCATATATAGAACAACTGCTGGACCTGTCTAATGGAACTTTGGTATTGTGGCGAGATTTTGATGTGCTTTCAAAATCAAGTGACGGACAGGTTTATGAAACGCTCAACAATCTGAAGGATGTCGTAGCCCAGTACATAGCTCTTATATATCATCGATACTTAAGTTTACCTGCAAATAGCAGGATTACTATGTATGTAAACAATCAGAAAATCAAAGCTCAAGACCCTTTCCTTGAATCAAACCATAAGACTACAACAAAAAAGGAGCGCACAATAGCCATTAATGACTCATTTGGCATTGAAAGGCAAATTAGGATAAAACCATTCATTTTGCCATATGCAACTGATCTTACAGAAAAGGACAAAAAACTAATTGGCGGTATCGAAAACCTAAGGTCAAAACAAGGCTTCTATGTTTATCGTAACAATCGACTTATCATATGGGGAACATGGTTTGGAATGAAACCACGAACCGAGTTGACAAAGAATGCTCGTATTCGTGTTGACATTCCAAATACCCTTGATGATATATGGAGCATAGATATAAAGAAGCAAAGTGCCACCATCCCTAAACGAATCCAGAATCAGTTGAAAAATACAGTTACTGATGCCCTGGAAATATCTGTTAGAAAGCAAATCCATAGAGGAAGACGAAACAAGGTTGATGATAAGATTGATTATATCTGGGATAGAATGGAAGGACGTGATCAAAATTACTATTATCAAATAAATAGAGAAAGTAAGCTCTATCGGTTTGTTAAAGATAAGTTATCGGAAGAAGACTTTAGCTATTTTGAGATGTTTGTAGGCGAAATTGAAAAGAATATACCAATTCAGCAGATGTATATCGATAAGTCTAATGAGTCTATAGAGATTGAAGAAGCTGACAACCGATTGGACGATGTGTATCAATTAGGAGTAACCCTTGTTGAAAACATTAGGAAAATAAGTGATAAAGATGTTTGCGAAATAGTTGAAGACTTAATGAAATCTGAACCGTTTTGCAATTATTCGGAAATAAAAGAAAAACTTTTAAAAGACTACGAACATGGGACTGAGTGAAAATAATTATATATACCTAAGACAGATGATAGAAACCTTTATCCGATTTGATATCAATAAAGGAATGAAAATTCAATATCAAGATTTGGAGAAATATATAAATAAAGCTTCACAAATTTTGTCTATTGAATTGGATACAGACACTTTTAATAAGTTGTTGTCTGATATGGAGTACCAGTTTAGGGTCAAGCATACATCTGGTTGTAAGATTTATGATGATTATGATGACCCTCATAATTGGTATGTTTCTGATGAAATTAAAGATAGATATTTCTGGAGAAGATATAAGAAATTCTTAATGGACAGTACGTCCATAGACATAAGAAGTATTAATTTACTTGAAGACGAAACTCTACCAAACTTAATGAACTGTTTGGGAAATCCAAACGAAAAGTTTGAAGGATGTCGTTTAAAAAGAGGTCTGATTATAGGTGACGTTCAGTCTGGAAAGACGGCCACTTATTCAGGCCTAATTTGCATGGCTGCTGACGCAGGCTATAAGGTCGTGATTCTTCTTGCAGGTACAACTGAAAGCTTGCGTCAACAAACACAAGAGCGTATTGATGAGGCTGTCGTTGGTCGTACAACGAAGAAGTTGAATAAAATTTTAAAGACTTCGCGTGTGGGAGTAGGACAAGACAATATAGAAATTCGTGCTACTTCCTTCACTTCGTGTGCTAATGATTTTGTTGGTGATTGTGACAAAATCGCAACAACAATAAATGCCCATAATTCACTTATTATCTTTGTTATCAAAAAGAATGTTTCTGTCTTGAGAAAGTTGTACGACTGGCTCTATAATCAGAACGTCGATCCGGTATATGGATATATTGATACACCTATGCTACTTATTGATGATGAAGCGGACAATGCATCGGTTAATACTCGAAAAGAAGAGACAGACCCGACAAAAACGAATCAATTAATAAGAAAGATCTGTAATGTATTTAAGAATTCAACTTATGTTGGATTTACAGCTACTCCGTTCGCCAATGTATTCATAGATCCTGACTCTGTGGATAGCATGAAACGTGCAGATTTGTTTCCTGAACATTTTATATATACACTACCAACTCCATCTTCATATATAGGTGCTAAAAGGATTTTCTATGAAGATGGTGATAGGTATGGTAATTTGAGATATATTAATGATATTGTAGAACCTGATTATTCTTCAGAAGAGTATCAAGAGGCGGTGGTAACTGACATTGATTCTTTAAATAATGGAGGCTTCTATTATAAGCACACTAAATATTGGCATGGTATTTTGCCAAAATCTTTGCATGATTCTATTTTGTGCTATTTCCTTGCAAATGTGGTTAGAGATTTGCGTGGAAACAGCTCATCTGCTAGAAGTATGCTTATAAATATTTCGCGCTTTGTCACAGTACAAAAATATATTAAAGAATGGGTTGACAAAGAATATGATTTATTTGTCAACAGTGTCAGGTATGATTTTAGTGAAAACGAAAAAGAAAATATGCAATTACCTCTTTATAAGGAATTGCATGCTTTATGGATAAAACACTTCGCAAACATAAAAGATGTAACATTCGAGAGAGTTGTCAAGAAATCGAACTTGATGTCTGCTGTTGAAAAAATAAAAGTAGTAGTAGTTAATAGTTCCAAGAATAGCAATAAACTCGATTATAAGGAGAATCCTCATCTTCGTGTTATTGCTATAGGTGGTCTTGCGCTATCTCGTGGTCTTACTCTGGAAGGATTATTAGTAAGCTATTTCTATCGTAATACTTCTACATTTGATGTTTTGATGCAGATGGGGCGTTGGTTCGGATATCGTAATGGGTATGAAGACTTGTTTCAAATATGGACAAGTCAAACAAGTGCACGTTGGTATGAAGAGATCGCGAAATCAGCAGAAGACTTAAAGGCTGATTTGAAAGACATGTATGACCAACATTTAACACCAAAAGATTTTGGAATAAAAGTTCGTGACAATTGTGCAGAACTACAGATTACAGCTTCTAACAAGATGCGTTCTTCATATAATTTAAGCATACAATATTCTTTTTATGGAAATATTTATGATACTCCATATCTTAGTCTTAATGTGGAGCAAAATAGTCAAAATTTAGAAAGCGTACAGGTTCTCACCTCGAAGTTAATAAATAGTGGCTACAAATTGAAATTTGCAGAACGAACAAGTTATAAAGATATAGATATTGACAATGAGAAATATGGTGCATCGAGATATTTTGCGAATGTCCCTAAAGAAGAAATAGTTGACTTCCTTAAAACAATAAAATGCTCATTAGTTAATATAAATTTTAATGTTAATAATATTATTGATTTTATAGAAGATCAGAACACATTAAATGTTGGTAAATGGGACGTTGTTTTTGAAGGTGGTAACAGTCATGACAACTATCCTATTGAAGGTCTTGAGAAAATAAAATGTGTTTCTCGTTATATATGTAATGACAATCCAAGAGTGATACAGATAAGTTCTCGAAGAAGAATTTTGGCCTTAAGAGAAGGTAAATTTGCTTTAGAGAAGGAAGATTTAAACAAAGCGGAAAATGCGCAACGCCAAGCATGGATGTCAGAAGGATTATCAAGAGAAGAGGCAGAAAGACGAACAATACCGTTAAGGGCATATTTTGAGTTTTTGCCGCAAAGAAATCCTGTATTGATTATTATGCTTATATCTCCAAATACACCTGAACCAGGAAAGGAAGAAACGCAGAAATTAAAGAAATTCCGTGAAGAATTGGGTAATGACAAAATGGTGGCTTTTGCCATAGGATTTCCTGGAGTAAAAGAGAGAGAAAAAGCCAAAACATATAAAGTTAACAAAACGTATTATAAACTTTATATGGATGATGAATATGATAATATGGAAGAAGATGAAGAATGAAATATATAAAAAATTTATTGAAGGATTCGATAGAGGATTTTTCATAAAGGTTGGTGATAATAGAAATCTCAATCTATATATAGGAATGGACGAAGATTCCAAATACGCATTTGAGTTTAGAGGAAAATTCAGCCCAATGCGTATTCATGGCTCAGATGTTATTTCTGTCAGTCAAACAAAGGATAATGACACTCTAATGCTTAGATTTTCTTTAGAGAATATTGAGCTATTGGAGTACTTTTGTACATTCTGTCAGGATCTTGTAGAGTCAACAAATCATATAACCGATGATAATACAGCATATCGTATGTTGTATTCACGGTTTATGTCTTGGAAGAAATTATTCAAGCCCAACAAAGGAAATCTTACAGAATTTGAGATTATGGGATTGATAGGCGAACTCTTATTTTTTAAGAAATATATGATTCCTAAATATGGAGTTGATGCCACTTTAGATAGTTGGATGGGACCAGAAAAGACTCATAAAGATTATTCTACAGATGATGTGTGGTATGAAATTAAAACATTAAATACAGGTAAGGAGTCTGTTCGTATTTCTTCCTTGGAGCAACTGGATAGTGACAAGGATGGATACCTTGTGATTTATGCATTAGAAAGGATGAGTCCTTCTTATGATGGTATTAAATTAAACAAGTTGGTAGATGAGATTTTAGGTGGAATAAAAATTCATATACAAAGAGAACTATTCATGTCTAAACTTGAATTGTATGGGTTTGATTTTTCTCCAGAATATAATAATTACGTTTATACATTGATAGATTGCTCTTCTTATTTAGTTAATGACGAGTTTCCTAAACTTGTGCGTACAGCAATACCTTCTTGCATAAATAAGATACAATACGAAATAATCTTGTCTGAAATAGAGAATTACAAAACTGACATATAACCTTTAAACCTATGAATATTGAAGAATTTAGAATCCAATTCGTAAATGATCTTCGCTTTAAGGCAGAGCATGAAGGAACAGAACCGGAAACTCAGTTTATAGAGAAGACATTGGAAGACTTGGAAGATATTGGTGAATTAAATGATCCAATACCTATGTCTGTAGAAATAAGAGGACGTAAAAAACGTTTAATGGCATTTGATGCTTACGGTTATGATGAAGCTGATGGGTCATTAGTTTTGATAGCTAGTGACTTTACAAACGAGATAGAGAACTCTTCAACATTGACAAATAGTAGGATTAATGAGCTTTATAATCATATGTTATATTTCATAGATGAAGCAGTAAATGGTAATATTAGTGATTATTGTGATGATTCAGATCCTGCAATTAACATTGCAAAGGAGTTCAGAAAGAAGATAGGAAAAAGTATGCTTACAACAGAAATAGTAAGATTCAAATTCTATATCCTGTCTAATTCAATCTTGAGTAAGACCGTTAAGAATATTACTAAAGAGAATTTTCTTGAACGCCCAGTTGAATTATGTATATGGACGCTTGAAAGGTTTTATCAAACCTTTACATCCAATGCAAGTGAGATTATAGAGTTTGATACTCAAGATTTTGGATGTGATGGTATTCAGTATTTGAAGGCGGATTTGAGTCCAGATACTGAATATGATGCCTATATGGGCATTGTGCCTGGTAAATTTTTAGCTGATATATATTTGAAATATGGTAGTAAATTGTTACAAGGAAATGTGAGAGCATTCCTTAGCATCCGCGGAAAGGTGAATAAAGGTATTAGGGACACGATTATAAACAATCCTAATAGCTTTTTTACCTATAACAATGGTATTGCTGTAGTAGCAAGATCTGTAGGATTTTCTTCAGACAACTCAAAAATAACTCATTTTAAAGACCTGCAAATTATCAATGGAGGTCAAACCACAGCTTCATTGGCAAATGCGATAATTAAAAATGAAGACAAGAATGGAATGGATAATTTATTTGTCCCAATGAAACTGACGGTTCTTAATGTTGATGATGATATGTCTGAAGAGCAGGTTGAGAAATATAATAGTATAACAAAGAAAATATCTCAATGTGCTAATACTCAGAACCCAGTTAATGATGCAGATTTCTTTTCGAATCATCCATTTCATGTTCTTATGGAGCAACTTTCACGAAAGGTTATGGCTCCACCTGTCAATGGAAATCCTTATCAAACCATATGGTTCTACGAACGTTCTAGAGGTAAGTGGGAGCAGGAGCAAATGAAATATACGTCTGCAGAGAAAAAGAAGTTCTGTGAAATGCATCCAAAGAATCAGGTTATAAAGAAAGAGAAACTCGCAAAATGTTTGAATTCTGTTTATATGAATCCTAACCAAGTGTGTCAGAGTTCTGCTATAAACTTCAGTAAGTTTGCGACTATTATCGAAAACTTGTATGACGAACATAAGGACAGCATAAATGAAGTTTTTTTCAAAAAGTGCGTATGTTCAGTTATCTTGTTTGATACATTAGATTCTTTGATTGGTAAAGCTTCATGGTATCCAAAAGGTGGTAATAAGGCGCAAATAACACCATATACTATTGCAAAATTTTTCAGTCTTTTGCCATCAAAGAAAGATATAGATTGGCTGACTATCTGGAATAAGCAAACCTTATATCCAGAGTTAGCTGAAGAACTCCTTAAGATAGCGTATCTAACACATAACTACCTAAATAAAGCAGCTGCAGGTGGTATTGTCAGAACTATATCTAGAACACTTAATGTATGGTCAACATATCGAGATAATGTTAAGTACGAATTGTCAGACGAATTTTGCGCAACATTAGTATCTAAGGACGAAACTAAGAGTATTGAAGCTTCTGCAAAAAGAGCCCATAAGTTTAATTCAAACATAGACATAGCGGTAGAAGTATTCAAGTTGGGTGCTACTTATTGGTCAAAAGTGTATGCCGACATTCTCAAAGATAATATATTATCATTCGGAGATGTAGAGTTTATTCGCTCGATTAGTAGCTACATTGCAAAAGGAATTCTGCCATCAACTTCGCAATGTAAAAGATTGGCGAAGATCGTGACGAAGGCTGAAGACAAAGGATTTATAATGCCCTAACATATGGCTGCAAAAAGATATTATTATAGTGACACAATTACCGACTTTCTTCAAAAAGAAGATATGGTTGTAATAGGGAAGTTGGCACTTGCATATTCGCATGATATCAACGACGAGACAAAAATGTCTTGGCTTGAAGAATTACGAGTTATGCGCTCGGTTTTGAAGAATTATAAGAATCGTGGTAGTGTATATTTTGAATACAATATACCGCGAATGGGAAGACGTGCAGATGTGATTGTACTTATAGATGATGTCGTCTTTGTTATAGAATTTAAAACAAGAAAATCCAAGTTCACTCATGAGGCAGTCACACAAGTCTGGGATTATGCCTTGGATTTGAAGAACTTTCAGGAAGGAAGCAGAAACCGAATTATGATACCGGTTCTTGTTGCTCCATCTGAGAAAGACAAGAACTGCCAGATTGAACTTTCGCATTTTGAGGACCTTGTATACAATCCTTTGCAGGTGAATGAAAAGCAATTGTCTGTTGCGATAGAAAATGTTGTAACGACAATTGCGGACAAAGCTGTTTTCTTAGCCAGCAAAGATGATGCTTGGGCAAAAAGCGGATATGAACCAACCCCTACAATCATTGAGGCTGCTATTGCTCTTTATGAAGAGAATACTGTAGAAGACATCACTAGGCACGATGGAGATATTGATGCAACCGCTGTCTGTCTTGAAAGGATAATTAATGAATGTCGTGAGAAAAGGCAAAAAGCGATATGCTTTGTGACAGGAGTTCCTGGCGCTGGCAAAACATTGATAGGTTTGCAAACAGCTATAAGCCAGTTCGAAAAGAATGAAAAGGCTGTTTACTTATCAGGAAACTATCCACTTGTCGAAGTTCTTCAAGAAGCGTTGACTCGTGATTATGTGCGGAGATGTAAAGAGGAAGGCAATCGCTGTACCAAAGCTGAGGCTAAAAGTAAAGTCAAGGCTTTCATACAGATGATTCACCATTATCGGGATTTGTATCTTGAAGGAACTGAGATCAAGGACAATAAGATAATGCCGATAGAAGGTTACTTCCAAAGCCATTCCGACAAGGCATATGTTCCCACGGAGCATGTTGCGATATTTGATGAGGCTCAACGGGCATGGACAAGGGAAGAGCTTGCCAGATTCATGAAGGAGAAGAAAAGCATAAAGAATTTTCCTTACAGCGAGCCGGAATATCTTATGTCATGTATGGACAGACAAGCAGACTGGGGGCTAGTGGTCTGTTTGATAGGTGGCGGACAAGAGATCAATAAAGGCGAAGCAGGAATTGTGGAATGGCTTTCTTCCATCAACAGAAGTTTTGAGAGGTGGCATGTCTATATGAGCGATAAGTTGAGCGACAAGGAATATGCCGAAGGCAAGGCTTTGGACATGTTGCAGATAGATGAAAGTCAAATTCATGTGGAAAGCGCTTTGCATTTGTCTGTCAGCATGAGGTCGTTCAGGGCAGAAAAAGTGAGTCTTTTTGTTCATCAACTTCTAAATTTGCAGAAGGAAGAAGCGTCTTCGACATTGAGAGAGCTTACTAATTATCCAATTGTTCTAACAAGGTCGCTCGATAAAGCAAAGCAATGGTTAAAATCACATGCCAGAGGAAGCGAAAGATATGGACTCTTAGCAAGCAGTAAAGCCGAGAGATTGAAAGCCATAAGTATTAATGTTCGTTATCAGCCTGATTTCGTTCATTGGTTTTTGGAGGAAGATACCGATATCCGTTCTTCTAATGCTCTTGAAGACACTCTCACAGAGTTCAAGGTACAAGGATTGGAAATTGATTGGGCTTGTGTTGCTTGGGATGCAGACCTAAGACTTAATGATGACCATACGAAATGGCAACATTATCAGCTTCGTAGCGGAACGAAATGGCAGAATATTAACAAACCGATAAACCGAGAGTATCAAATTAACGCATACCGTGTGCTACTTACTAGAGCTCGTCAAGGAATGGTCTTGGTTGTTCCAAATGGCGATTATGGCGTTCCGCCAGACGAGACACGCAAACCAGAATGGTATGATGGTACATACAATTATCTAAAAGACATAGGGATAAAGGAAATATAGGAATAAAACTTGCGAAAAATACTATATAAATGTGACCCCGACAGACATTAAGCGTTTAGCCAAAAGTCTGTCGGGTTCATGTTTATTATAAGAACTAAATATTGCTTGCGTGGTACGGTTCGGAGACCGTACCTCCTACAGATACCGCAAGCAACGAGTGTTGGGCAAAGCCCAACCAAATCTCATGTTCTCTTGTTCTCTTGTCTTTCAAAATAACCTGTTCTTATGTTCTCATGTCTTCAAAAAAACATGTTCTCTTGTCTTTATCTTCTCCACCACTTCCTCATCCGCCGGAAGCCACTTCACGGAGCTTAGTTCGTCGCGCGTGAGCCATTTGGCTGCCTCGTGCTCACGGAGAGTGAGGTTGCCGCTTTTCACTTTGCAGAGATAGCAATGCATGGTTAGGTGGAAGTTGGGGTAGTCGTAGCAGACTGTGGTGAGGAGGCTTTCCACAGAGATATCCGTTGCCAGCTCCTCGCGTATTTCCCTTTGTAGGGCTGTTTCGGGCGTTTCGCCAGGCTCCATTTTTCCGCCCGGAAACTCCCACCAGTCTTTCCATTCGCCATAACCTCTTTGTGTGGCAAATATGCGGTTGCCGTCGCATATTATGGCGGCAACCACTTCTATTTGTTTTCTTTCTTCTTTGTTCATAATTATCCTATAGCTTTATATTGACTTGCAAAGGCATAGGTGGCTTCCGACATTGGCGTATTCAGATGCCATACTATCTGCATTGGCTTTGAGCCCTCTATGCTCTTCATCGTAACCTGTCCGAGATAGGTGAAACCCATACGGCAACCGTAGTCGGGATGTTCTACCTGCTGACGCACGAAGAGGAGCATGTTGTTCTCTCCATTACGATAAGCCTCGGCCTCGCGACTGCCCTCGCGCACTCGGTTTTGCGTTTCCCAATGAAAGAACTCACGGTTCTGGGCGTAGTCCTTATAGGCTGTCATAGAACCCTCCTCGCGTTTCTTGATAATGTCTACGTACATCGCCTCAAGCTTTATGTCTTTCAATCGCTCCATGCCTTCGCGCGACGTAGATTTGCGCTCTATGGTGGAGAGTCCAAGCGCAGCCAGTATTTGAGCCTTGGAGTAGACGCCATGCAGACGAAGCGGATTCCATTCCTTGTAGACCGAATTGTCGGCTTTCTCTGGTGCCGAACATTTGTCTCGCAAGTAATCGACAACATCATGCAACTCCTGTATGAACAGTTGGTCGGACGCCAGCCATCTGGCACATCTCGCCCCATGTCAGGCTGCCGTATATCTTGTGGAAAGGAATGTGGCTGTAGGCCAAGAAGCCCTTAAGCGAGAACGAGCCGTTGCATACTTTGTGGTAGGCAGCTATCTCCTTGACTAATCTACTTCGGTTAAGGCTGCGCAGATAGCCGTCGATGTTGGCAAGTATTTCTTCTTTTGCCTTTTCTTCCAACACTATCTTGCAACCGAAGGGCGCATTGGTGAACCCTCCTTCAATCTCTTCCTTGATGTTGCGTGAATGTCGGCCTATGAGAGCTTCAAAGCGGTCCTTATAACTGAACTCGGCACGCGAATGGCCTACAAAGTCGAGTACGGTAAGATGGTCCTTGCCCTTGTGCAGACGGAGCCCTCGGCCAAACTGCTGGAGGAAGACTGTGGCACTCTCGGTAGGACGAAGGAACAGAATGGTGTCGACCTCAGGAATGTCAACACCCTCGTTGAATAGGTCTACAACGAAGAGATAATTGATTTTGCCTGTCTGAAGCTGCTTCTTGACGAGGGCGCGATGGTGGTTGTCGTCGTCGCTCGTAAGCACATCCGTATGCAATCCGGCAAGCGTGAACTTGGCGTTCATGAATCGTGCGTGCTCCTTGTCTACGCAGAAGCAAAGCGCACGAACCTTGTTAAGTCGGCTGTTTCCGATGTACTCCTGCATCTTCTTAAGGATGAGACCTGTACGAAAATCGTTCTGGGTGTAGACACGCGATAGTTCGGAGATGTCGTAGCCGTGGCCGCTCCATTTCACTTCCGTCAAATCTACGTTGTCAGGGATGCCATAATAATGGAACGGAGCGAGCAATCCGGCATTCAAAGCAGCAGGAAGACGTATTTCGGCAGAGATGTGTCCGTCGAAGAAAACCGTGATGTCCTCCTGCTCGTTTGTACGTTCAGGCGTTGCTGTAAGACCAAGCAGAATGTGAGGCTTGAAGTAGGTCATCAGCTTGACGTAGGTTGGAGCAACGATGTGATGAACCTCGTCCACAACCATATAGTCGTAGAAGTCCTCGGTAAGCGACAGGCTGTCCAAACGGTTGCGCAACGTATCCTTGCTTGCAAAGACATGCTGATAGGTGGAAGGCTCGTTGTTGCCGTCCCATACGCTACCGAAGTTGGGGTCTTCGAGCACTATGCGGAAGGTGAGCATGGCCTGACGAAGAATTTCCTGACGATGGGCTATGAAGAGAAAACGGCAGTCGGGATGAACCTCGCGGTAGCGTTTGAAATCAAAGGCGGCAATAACGGTCTTTCCCGTGCCCGTGGCTGCTACCACAAGGTTGCGGAAATGGCCGTGCACATTTCGCTCCACATCCAGTTTCTCCAATATCTCCTGCTGATAGTCCTTGGCACGCATAAGGTCGAGAGCCGAGAAATCGAGCAAAGGCGTCTCCCAATCGGCTCCTAAAGCCTTCTTCAAGCGTTCGTCGCTAATGCCGGGAATGAAGTCCTCGAATGTAGAGTCGCACCAATAAGCCTCAAACGAATTGCGCACATCGTCGATTACTTGTGGCAGTTCAAACTGAGTGGCCTTGAAATTCCATTCCTTGCCATCCTTCAAGGCGTAAAGCGAGAGGTTGCTCGAACCTATATAAGCCGTGTGGAAACCAGAGTTGCGAAGGAATATATAGGATTTGGCATGCAGACGGTCTTGCGTTCCGTCGTACGAAATCTTAATCTTCGTGTTTGGCAAGGAAGCCAATCGTACGATGGCGTCATAATCCGTAGCACCAGTGTATGTGGTTGTAATGACGCGCAGCTTCTTGCCCTCGCTTGTGAACTTTCGCAAGCTGTTCCAGAGCAGATTAAGTCCGCTGGTCTTGATAAACGACACCACCCAGCAGATTTCATCGGCACAGAGAATCTCTCGGTTGAGTTCGCTCTCCATGTCGGCTGGACCTCTGCCTCCGAAGAACAAGGCGCTACGGCTGAGGGTTGTTATAGGGGTGATGGCCTTCAGGTGTCGCTCTATGTCGGGATATTCGCAGTTTGTGCGGTCTACGATAGCTGTCAGAATGCTTTTCTGAGCGTCAATAAGGTCAAGTTCCGTGTCATCCACGTTGAACTCACGACCTAAAGTCTTGATAACAGAATTAACAAAATCAGTATATTTGTCGGCATCCTGATCGTCGGATGTACTGGAAAACGCCACCTCGATAAGGTGCTGCAGATACTTGCTGAGAATATTCACAGCATCATCCTTCGAAATCAGCTTCTTGCCTATATAGAATCGCCCAGCGTCCACCTCGTTCAATTTCAGTTTGAAGAGGCGGTTGATAATCTGCTCGTAAACGCCGGTATGTATATTCGTGTCTTGCATAAATGCAAAATTGTTAAGAGTTATGTTTTCTTATTTCAACTTTATGCAAAGATACAGTATTATTTGTTATATCACAAATCGTGATAAAACAAATAATACTGACACGCTCTTAAATCACTTACCATACGATGAAGTTTCGCAGCATCAATCAATAGCAGTTTCTTCAGAAGTTAGTATTTAAATTCTTCGTACTGCCAAACGTCGGTTGTTGATAGTGTGAATTCTTGGTCGTTTTCGGGGACTACGTTGAAGAAATGGCCTTTGTAGCATATATATTTGTTCTTGGATATAGCTACATCGCTTATTGTCTTTGAGAACAGTATGGTAGATGAGCTTGTCGATGACATGGCAGATATTTCCACCTTTAGCTTCTTGTTTTCCTCAGAGTTGTGAGGGAATGTATAGATGTCGTAGTAGGATCCTTCGTTATAGGCGCTCTCTGTAACATCTCTCAGCTCTGTTTGTTTGGAGTTGACGCATCCGTATCCTGTTATAGCGTTGAAGGTGGAGCTTCCTCCAGTGTAGTAGAACTTCATTACTTTTACATCTGATGGAGTATGGTCTTCCACTACAAGTCGAAACTTAGCAACGGCCCTCTTCAACGTCATGTCGTAGTTACTGTCTTCCTCTACGTCGATGACGTTATAATAATAAAAGGTGTCGGTGATTTTGTTGTCTTTGAATGTCACTTTTTCGGGATTGGACAATGTGGCGTTCCCGTCACCGCTGTGTGCTATTACTAATACAGCATATTTGCCTTTAGATAAGTTTAGGGTTATTTTGCCGAACGAGTCGTCGTCGGTTGTTTGGTTTAGTGTCTTGATTCTTTCTCCTGTCTTGTAATCGAACAAAGCGAAGTTGATTCTTGTACATAGTTCTGAAATTGGAGTTGCTTCTGAAGTTCTGCTTTGTTGTGCTTCGTATTCGGGTGAATTGCCTTGTGCTTGACTGAATGATTTCTGGTTAGTCTTGAAATTTCCGAACGTGATTCTAACCATGTCACCTTTGGGAGTTTCTGTTTCTTGATACTCATTCTCGTCTTCGTACAAGGGATTCTCGCATGCTGTTGTTAGGTTGCAAAAGGCAAAGGCAAGTAATATATAGGTGAGTTTGCTATATTTAGCCATAATATGTTAGATTTAGGATATTAATAATAGCAAATTTACAAATAACAATGAAGCGAAGGAACAATTTAAAGTGAAATAAATACTAAACTGTAGATTTTTACGATCTTTTAATGTTTTTTCGTAAGTTGAGAGGTTGTCAAATCGTATTTTAGATGATAGAAAGTACTTATCTTTGCAGTAGTTTTATGAAGACAAACAGCAATGGAGTAAACAATATGAACGAAAAATATCAGTTTCTTACCCATGCGCCAGTCCATCGAGTGATAGGCGCAATGGCTATTCCTACAATCGTATCTATGTTGTTGACCAGTGTGTATAATCTGGTCGACACTTTTTTTGTTGGGCAGATAGACACGCAGTCAACAGCAGCAGTAGGTATAGTGTTCAGCGTGATGTTCTTCATACAGGCGTTCTCTTTCTTCTTCGGCAATGGCTCGGGCAACTATATCTCCCGACAGCTTGGCGCTCAGAATACGGAGGATGCAGAGACGATGGCAAGTACGGGGCTCTTTTACACATTGGTGTTTTCCGTCGGGATAATGCTGACAGGCTTGCTTTTCCTTGAACCTATCAGTATTCTTCTGGGCAGTACACCCACCATTCTGCCTTATACATGTCAGTATCTGGGCATCAGTCTGCTGGGCACACCATTTATCATGGGTACTTTCTGTATCAACAACCAGATGCGATTTCAGGGTTTTGCCAAGTATTCAGTATATGGAGTGGTCAGCGG
Source organism: uncultured Prevotella sp. (assembly GCA_900550035.1). Taxonomy (GTDB): domain Bacteria; phylum Bacteroidota; class Bacteroidia; order Bacteroidales; family Bacteroidaceae; genus Prevotella. The sequence goes on from URQS01000011.1 coordinate 68,968, forward strand.
CTCTATCATCAATTGTCTGCTGGATCCGCTCTTCATCTTCGGCTTCTCCATGGGCGTTCGCGGAGCGGCATTGGCATCTGTCATAGGTCAGTTTTGTGGATTTGTCATTCTGCTTATTATGAGTAGAAAGGAGGGCGTAATTCATTACAGTCATCGCAAGATTTCCTTTGAGGTAAGATTTGTGAAGGAAATAATCGCCGGAGGAACACCCTCCATCTCTCGCCAGGGACTTGCAAGTATTAGCAGCATCGCTCTGAACAGCGTTGCCGGTAACTATGGCGATGCTGCCATTGCTGCGATGAGTGTCGTTACGCGTATAGGCATGTTTATTTTTAGCGTCATTATTGGCTTAGGTCAGGGATTTCAACCTATGTGCGGCTTCTGCTACGGTGCCAAACTCTATGATAGGGTAAAGGAAGGATTCTGGTTTAGTACAAAGATTGGTACAGTATTTCTTTTGTTCTGGTCTGTGGTTCTAATCATCTTCAGCGAGGAGGCTGTAGCTTTGTTCCGTAACGACCCGGACGTGATAGCTATAGGTATTAAAGCGTTGCGTTACCAGATGATAGTATTCCCAGCATGTAGCTTTATGATGATGGCAAACATGATGATGCAGACGTGCAGAAAGACAATACGTGCCAACATACTTGCAGCTTCGCGTCAGGGATTGTTTTTCATCCCTCTCATCATCATCCTTCCTCATTATTTCGGGTTGTTGGGAGTGGAGATTTGCCAGGCTGTGAGCGATCTTATCTCTCTTGTTGTGACCATTCCGATAGTGTGGACAGCATTAAGGGAGATGAATATGGCATAGGCTTTACAATGCGGATTCCATATTTATAAACCAGTAATGATCGGTACGTTTAGGCTGCTTGTTTGTTATGAGAATCATGTAAAAAGTAGGTCAACGACGTGTAGTAAAAACTGCATAATGAAGATGATTCGTGACCGTAAAACAAAAATGCGCCCGCACAATACGGACGCACTCCCATAGAAGATAGAGTTCTATCTTTCCACCTTGAATATGGCGGCACTTATGCCAGAAACTTTAATCACATCAGTCTTTTTTCCTGATTTATACACAACCTTTCCTGTGGAAAGAACAGAAACAGCCTTACCACCAACGGAGCTGATATTGAGAGAGGCTGCCTTGGCACCAGGATTCACGACAACAACATACTCCTCCTCACCCAAAGTACGCTCATATACCATCGGATATTCCTGCCCCTTCTGGTTCAGAAGCTTCCAATCACCCTCATTGTCAAGAGCCTTTGCAGAATGACGCAAAGCGGTCAGCTTACGGGTAT
>URQS01000012.1 GCA_900550035.1 uncultured Prevotella sp.
TCTTGATGAAGTCACGAAAGCTATAGCGAGCCTTCCAATGATTCTCAAGATACATCCTGTACTCATATATCATAGCATATCCGAAGATAATACATAATATGAGTACAAACACCCCGATGATGATCAAGGCTAATTCTATCCTTGGCATAGTTTCTATTATTTCCTTCATGTTGCAAAAATAGTTTTTTTCATTTGAAAGGAGTTTCCACTTGCCATGTTCATGTGTCGCATTCATACCAAAAAGGTGTCGCATTCCTGCGAATGCGACACCTTTTTGGCTGTTTGACGATAAAAATTCTACTTTTTCTTTGGTATTTTATAAAGAAACATTTTGTGCAACATCTGTATGTTGGGAGCCCCTCCATTCTGTAGGAGAACAGCCTTCTTTTGTTTTGAAGATTCGGTAAAGATGAGTGCGACAAGAGAATCCACACTCAGCTGAAATGATGTCGTTGCTATAATCAGGATATTCCAACATCATCTTTTTTGCAGCGTTGAGACGTATTTCGCTGAGCCATATTCGAAAGTTGGAGTGCAAGCATTGGTCGAAAAACTGGCTCAATTCGTTCTTTGATATACAAAGTGTACGAGAAAGCATCAACATGTTTACATTACAATCCTTATAACCCAAATCCATACACCATTGGTCAAGACTGTTTTGGATAAAGTTTCTGCGCTCCTCAGATAATTGCTGTAAAGGTTTTTTTCTACCCCCCCCCGCTTCGTTGGTTTTCCTCTTCTTTATCCAATAGCTCTTCTATTGGAATATAACTGCTGCCGAGAGCGATAAACGTAAGATTGAAGAACAACAAGGCAAGCAATACAGCAGGACCTACTATATATAATAAGGTAGTAGAAAAGATGGCAACTGGCATGGCGAGAACTGCGAGCCATAGAATGATTACACTTGCACGCGAATATCTTACGTAAGGCAACAAGTCCGTTGCTGCCATTGTCTCCAACATATTTTTACGCCTAATCATCTCCTGAATAATCATGTATATGCAATAGAAAACACTTACGCAAAACAGAGTCAGCATCAGATAAAGCCCCTCTCTGATATACAGGCTATGATGAAGACTGATACCCACGCAAAAGACCACAATGATGGCAGCATAAATGCCACTACACATCAGTATCATCTTTCTGAGGTTAGCACGGGTGGTTTCTATGTTGTAGATTCCCATGGAGATAAGTGAAAAACATGGGGTATAAACGAGGATATTGATGACCGCGCCTAAATTATCGTTCATGGCACGGAATCCGAAAACCATCTGCACGGCATATTGTATCGCCAATCCTATCAAGGCGACAACAATCATCCATCGTGAACGCTCATACCGCTTGTTCTCCCATCTAACATGCAGATGAGAGAGTGCCACGAAGAAGGCATTGACGAGCATGAATATAAAACATGCAAACTGAAGTAGAAATAATGAATCCATTCTTATCTTATGTTTACTTTCTTGTATTTTTGATTACTTGCTGTAGGATTATCCGGATTAGTCATCTGCAAATTTACTAATAATAATCGAGATTTATGATAAAAAATATTAGTTTTGCGTAGCGGAATAATAACTCTTGTGTTATTATTAATGTAAAAACAAATAGAAAGAAATGACGTGGAAATACAAGAGTTTGTGAATGGTGCAGAGAGTCTGCGCGATGGTTTGCTCAAGCAGGCTATGCACTATTTTAAGGATGGCTCAGACGCTGAGGATGCTGTTCAGGAAACTCTCTTGAAACTGTGGACTGCACGTGAGCGTATAGCGGATGCTACAAAGATGCAGCACATGGCTTCGGTTGTGTGTAGGAATGTATCGCTTAACATGCTTCGTGACGCAAGATGTAATGTGCAGATAGATAAGGTTGGATATATGGCTAATGCTGACAATCCGCATAACCAATTGGAAATTAAAGAGAGTGACCGTATGCTGAAACAGAGTATCAGAGCACTTAGCGACAGGCATCGTGCCATTATACGGATGCGCAACGTCGAGAATATGCCGTATGCAGATATTGCACGTATAATTGGTACTACGGAAAGCTCGGTGCGTGGAATGATAAGCAAGGCACGAATGGAACTTATTAAGAATCTTAAAAAGGCAAAACAATGAAATACTCAAGAGAATATATAGAACGACTGTTGGGCAAGTTTGTTGATGGTCTGACTACTGAACTTGAGGAACAGCAGCTTGCAGAATACTTCGATACAGCTGATGATATTCCTGCGGAATGGCAGGTATATAAGGAGATGTTTCGTAGCTTCAAGACCGATGATTACAACTTCAGCAATGCGGAACTTGATGCAATGCTCACATCTGATGTGGCTGTTGAACCCTCTGCAGCGCATATACTGCCAAAACATACATCACATGTATGGCGTTGGGTGGCTGTTGCGGCATGTGCAGCAGTAGTAGTGGCATTTGTTGCTATCCGACCATGGACAGCTTTTACAGACAATACTTCTGATGTAGACAAAATTGTTGCTGTAGAAAAGCCGAAAAAGGCAGACGGGGTAAAATATGATGTGGGCATTGTCAAGACACATGATACTGACGCAATAGAAAAATCTACAGAGGAAAAGGTTGATAATAACACTCAAAGTAAGACTCAATCCAAGCGATTGACCGAAAAGCGATTGCCTACAGTCGAACCAAGTGTAGTCAATAGAGTTGATAATATCATCGCTACAGTCACATTACCAAATGAACAGGTGGAAAGTTATGAGATAAGAAAAGTGGGCGAGGCTAATATTGTAACCAAATGTTATGATGATGGAACGTCAGCCTCCTTCATTGTCTCATGTTCTGACGATGAGTTGAGCAGCCAGCTTATAGCTCTCAATTAAAACCTATAGCTCTCGATAGAAATAATAAACAACTTAAAATATTATACTTATGAAAAAGTTTTTTGTTCTGACATTTATTGCGCTCTTTGTGGCAGCAGCATCGTATGCGCAAGAAAACGTCTTTATCATTAATGGCGAGAAGATAGAGAATTTTGACGGTTCGCAACTCACGGGAAAGAAAATCTTGTCGTTTAATGTGATAAAAGACGACAAAGGGGATGTTTACAGTATACATACTGATGAAATATTGCCTGATAGTCTGAGAAACCGACCGTATAAAGTTTCTACCAAATTGCATTACATCACAAAGGATACTTTGGCAAATGTAAACAATCTCAATAAGTCGGAGAAGGCAGGTAAGAGAGAGGTGGAAGTGACAAACTTTGACATGCTTAATTCCAAGCCTTTGATTGTTGTGGATGGTAAGGAATACAGTGGCTCTTTAAACTATATCAAGCCTGGCGATATAAATTCTATTAATGTGTACAAGCCAGGGTCGGACGTAGCCAACGTCTACGGAGAGAAAGGAAAGAACGGTGTGCTGAAAATCTTCACCAAGGCAAGTAAGGATAATGTCCTGTATGTTGTAGATGGAAAACCTGCAACGTCTCAGGAAGTGAAAGACATTGCTTCGTCAAAAATATCAAATGTCGTTGTGCTGAAGCGTGGCTCAAAGGCTGCTATGGACTATGGGGAAGTGGGCAAGACGCATGATATCTGTATTATTAAGACAAAGTATGCTTGTGTAATGAATTACTATGATAAGAAATAATCAATATATGAAAAAACTATTGTTACTATTCGGCTTTTTATGTGTCGCATCTCAGATGATAGCACAGGACAAGATTGTTCCAATGTATAGAATTGGAGGCCATTATTTCTCTAAGGAATTGCCGATGGATGAGGCTTTTAAGATTAGCAGTTCGATAATGGCTCTTGCTGATAAGGACGGAAATAGGGTTGTCAATCTCTTGGTGGGCGACGACTTCAAGGTGCCAGAGTCGATAAAGAAGTATGAGATTCCTTTTGAAAAGGTGCTTAATGGTGAGCAACTGGAGGAAGGAGCGCAGAACTTTGCCAAGATGAAAAAGCTTATCAATTCAACTGATGTCGAAAAGTTTATAGTTGGCAAGGCTCTGCCAGATGATTTCTCTGAGAAAGATATTGACGGCAAGACATGGACTAAGGAAGGATTGAAAGGTCATGTTACGGTTATAAATGTGTGGTATTCTGGTTGCGGACCGTGCCGTAGGGAGATGCCAATGCTCTCAACGTGGAAAGACAAATATCCTGATGTGCAGTTCGTTTCAGCCAATTTTGAGAATGTTGATAAGGTGAAGCAAATCACTGAGAAGGAAGGCTTTAATTGGACGCACATTGCCAATGACACGTATTTCACCAAAAGAGTGGGCAATGAGGGCTATCCATTGACCATTGTTGTAGACAAGAATGGTATTGTAAGATATTGCAAGCATGGCGCTAATAATAATGCCAGCAGTGAGATATTGCAATTGATATGCAGTTCCTATTTTGGGTACCATTCGAATTAGTTTTGCGTAGCGAAATAATAACCCTTGCATTTGGACAGTTCGTAAAAATAAAGTATATTTGTAAATCAAAACAACTGATTATGAAATATCCTATCGGCATGACACTAAATCGCACTTGGCTTGCCTTTGCCAACAGAAAAAGGTGTAGACATGCTGACGCAATCCACAGTCTTGGATTTATCAGCTGGAGAATGGGAGAGCACGTTTTTCTATCGGAGACATTGTGTATCTTTTTGTGTCTGATGAGCGTTGTGTACGCTTCAAGATGGTGGTGACCGCAGAGAATTGCAAACGTGAAGACCAAGCGTTTTGGGTAGAAACACCACCTAATGATATTACCTATAAACTTGAACTTCTTGAAGAATATGAAGGCACAAAGCTTTCTGAAAAAGAGCTGTGTATGCATGGCTTGAAGGGAGGCAGATCTCTTGAGGTTCCTAATTGCAACAATACAGAACTTATTGGCTACATTAAATCTATATTCTAACGAGAGCTATTGGTAGGTGAAACAGAATCATAATTATTTGAGGGATGCCAAAGATTATTTGGCATCCCTCATAGTTTTTACCCTTCCTTTATTCTCCATTCTCCAATTGTTCGTTTAAGGCTGTCGTAGTTCACGCCGACCTTTATCAATCGCTTGCCCTCTGCCGAATACGGAATAAGATAACCCTTGTCGTCAATCTGTTGCAGGGCAGCGTCGGCAGAACCGTCATATTTCAGCTCCATCACGTATATGGCGTCTGGCAAGTGCAGCACGGCATCTGCTCTGCCTATTGCGCTACATTCCTCAACCTTAATGTATGCTCCCATAAGATTGAAGATGAGATAGAACACGGTTTGGAAGTCGCGCTCGTTCTGGTTTGACAGTTGATTGGAGATGCTTGCCAAATACGCCTGCATCTTCTGCAAAGCCCCGTCCATATTGTTCTCCAACAGATTCTCAAGAAAATCAAATACGAAGCCGTTATTGTCGAGCTGTATTGGCGACAGATAGTTGGGGGCAAGCGACTTTACCATGCCTATGCGCACTTCCTTGTTAGGATAGTCCAGCTGATATTTCTGTAGAATAGGATTATACTTCTTTATTGTGAGATAACCGCTCTGATAAAGAAGCGGCAAGGCAGAAGTCATCTGTTCTGGCGACACGTCAAAGTCATCAACCGATGCGCTCTTCTTCTCTATGTCCATCACGCCCACATGATATTTCTGCAAGGTCTTTATCAGATAGCTCGGCGTACCCGAACTGAACCAATAAGCAGCAACCTTCTGGTTTCGCAAAGCCTTGACAAGGCTAAACGGATTGAAGACATCCTCTGCGTGTTCGCTGAAATGATAGCCATCGTAAAAGTCGGTAAGCTCAGCCACCATCTCATCGAACGTAATGCCGTTGGCCTTGGCGAGCAATTCCACATCAGGCTTCATCTGCGTAAGCAGTTCCGTCTTACTTATGCCGCAGATGGCTGAGTAGTGATCGTACATGCTTATGTTGTCGAGGTTGTTAAGCTCGCTGAAGATGCTCAGTTGAGAGAATTTGGTTATGCCCGTGATAAACACAAACTTAAGGTAAGGGTCGAGCGACTTTATCGGACTGTAGAAGTTCTGCATTATACGGCGCAACTTCTGCAAGTTGTCCTTCTCGTGTACCACATCAAGCAGCGGAGCATCATATTCGTCAATAAGAATGACCGCCTTCTGACCGGTTTGTTCGCAAGCGCGCATTACAAGATATTGCAGACGTTGGTTGGGATTTTCCGCTCCTTCCTCACGTCCGTATATCTTCTCATATTCCTGAAGTTTAAGATTCAATTCGCTAAGAAGACCTTTCTCATCCATGTGCTTAGCCGTGCTCATGTCGAAGTGAAGCACCGGATGCTTCACCCACTCCTTCTCATAATCGGCAATGGCAAGACCGTCAAACAGTTCCTTGCGACCCTCGAAATAAGCCTTAAGAGTTGAGATAAAAAGAGATTTGCCGAATCGCCGTGGGCGACTCAGAAACAAATATTGCGAACCGTTTTTCATCATCTTCACAATATATTTTGTCTTGTCTATATACATGTAGTTTCCTTCGCGTATCTTATCGAAGGTCTGCATTCCAACCGGATATTTCCTTATCTCTTGCGTCTCCATAGCCTTGTGGTTTTGTTATTTCGTTGTGAAGTTACAAATAAATAGCCGAACTTGCAACTTTATATTTAGATTTTTATTAATTTCGCAAGCGAAACAATAACTCATGTGTTACTGTTAATGTAAAAACAAATAGAAAGAAATGACTTGTAAATTAATAATAATGTCAGCAGTGAGATATTGCAATTGATAGAAAAATTAGTCGGCTGTTGTTAAAATAGGTTAATGCCGTTCAGAAATAATGCTTTAATACGTTATATAATCAAAACGTCAGAATTGACACCTAATTTAAAATAATCAACGTATGGAAAACGTATTAAAGAAACTTTTTGTTGTGTTATTGCTCTGCCTTGTGCAGTCGGCTGTGTGTCATGCCGACACGTTCAAGGGTAAGATAGTTAATGCCGAGACGGGCGAGATACTTATTGGAGCGACAATACGAAGTGAGATTAACCCACAGCCAGGATGGTCGATGCAGAATCAGACAGAGACCGACAGCACTGGTTGCTTCTTTCTCAACGCAAGTTGGGAGGGTCGCATCATGTTCACGTTCAGCATGATTGGATATAAGAATGCGCGCAAGGTGGACTATGCTTACGGTAAAGAAGTGAATGACACTACCGACCTTGGCATCATAAAGCTTCAGCCTACTGCCCTTATGCTGAAGGATGTGGAGGTGACGGCAAAGATGCCTCGCATCACGATGTCGGGCGACACCATTGTGTTCAATCCCGAAGCATTCAAGCTGAAGGAGGGGGCACGTCTCGACGAACTCATCAAAAAGTTGCCAGGAGTGGAGAACCGTGACGGCAAACTCTACTGGAACAACAAACCCATACGCTTGATGATGAATGGCAAGAACCTGTTTGGTGGCGACCAGATTATAGGTCAGTTGCCAGCCGAGGTGGCAGGCAAGCTGAAACTGTACGACCGCAAGTCGGAACTGGCTCGACATACAGGCAAGGATGAAGGCGATGAAGACCATGTGCTCGACATTCAGGTGAAACCAGGTTTTCTTGACAAGTGGTATGGCAATGTTGAGGCGCGATATCAGACAAAGAAGCGCTACATGTTTAATGTCACCGCCAGCAAGCTGAGCGACCACGACCCGCAGATGGTTTATGCACAGGCAAACAATGCCAATCGCTATATTGACAGAACCATGAATTCTTCAATGAACGCTAATATCGACGGCGACGGCAAGAGCCAATACGGATCGTACAACTATCAGCACAACTGGCAGACCAAGGGTGCTGACAAATTCGACAACAACAGTTTTGACATTAGTGCAAATATGGGACACAGCGACGGTTGGAACACAATAGGTCGGTCTACCGAGACCTTCTTCCCCAACCAGGAACGCACGTTTGCCGTGTCAGAAAGCTATCGCTACAAACATAAGATAACTCCACAGATGCAGGCACGTCTCTTTGCCTACACCGACTCGCTGAACACTATCAGTGTGAACGTGAAGGCTACATACGAGAAAATCCGAAACACTGATGAGAACAAGGGCGCCTCGTATGGCTATGAGCCAAACCAGTTTGAATATCATTCGCTCAGTGCTGCTCTTGCCGCCAAGCCCGGCGACGCACTCTACGAACGACTCATCACACGCAATCGCAACTATCAGTCTTCCGAACAGCAGACACGTGGCATCAACATCGATTATACGTGGAAGCACTTCCTCGGCAAGAAAGGCTCGTTCTCTCTGCAAGGCTACACCAACATCAATGGAGCCAATGAGGACACACACATCAACCGCAATCTGGAGTATCTGCGCGAAAAGCGAAGCGAGACAGTATGGCAGTATTACGACCGCAGCAACCATAATCTTAGCACACGTCTTGGTGCTTCGTTCGACTATTGGTTTGGCAAAAAGGTGTATGTCAACATTCTCGACAACGTGACCTATTCACGCACACGCACCACACGCGATTTCTTCACCGACAACAACGAGCAGAACGTAGTAGGCGGCACACCTACAACGCTCGACCCTACAAATGCTATGAGCTATCTTATGCACAAGTGGACTAACCAACTGACGTTGAAGTCGACCATCACACCGGTGAAGGCTCTGATGATTATGCCTAAGTTCAGCTGGAACGTCTATCGTGAGAATACCGACTACCGCTACGGACCGCTCGACACTACAGCCGTGCGTACGAGCCAGACCTACGAGCCGTCGATATTCTTGAAGTGGAAGATGAACCGTATGCGCAATATGGATCTCTCGTTTGCCTACACCACCACTGTGCCCGACCTCGTCAGCACTCTCGCCTACCGCAACACCATCGACCCGCTCGCAATATCTACAGGTAACCCATTGTTGCGCAATTCGCACAGACACACCACTACGTACAACTATCACCGCATGTGGCTGCGCAAGCAGATAGTGATGGGACTGAGCGCATCGTACATCAAGGACATCAATCCCGTTGCCACACTCTATCGCTACAACTCATCTACGGGTGTGTATGAGTCGAAGCCTATGAACGTGAAGGGTGGCGATATGTGGAAGTTCGGATTCAACTACGACCAGGGCATGGGCGTTTACTTCCGACTGATGAACAAGTTTGCATTACTCACGTCGAAGTCGTACGGATTCCTTACGATTGTTGACAACGTCGATCCCAACGCCATTCCCGACCTCAACCTGCAGAAGCGCCTTGGCATTGACGAGAACATGGAGTTTTCGTATGAGGCAGAGAAGGTTCAGCTGACGCTGTTCAACCGTTTGCAGTGGAACCGCTATCGTTACGAAGACACTTCGTACAACACCAGTCCGCTATATAACAGCGCTGGAATAGAAGCTACGCTCCATCTCTCGCCGTTCGAACTGTATATACGATTGTCTGACGATTATCGTTCGGGCTATGCCACTTCAGCAATGAACGGACACAAACTTATGTCGCAAGCAAGCATCAGCTATGGTTTCTGCAAGAACAAGTGCAGGCTGTCGTTATATGTTGATGATATCTTCAACAAGGACATTTGGTACGAGAGCGACTACTCGGCATATCAGCGCAGCGAATCTTCGGTAAACTATATTCACCACTATGCAAATCTTAGGTTTACATACACATTTGATGCCAAGGCTAAGAAGAAAAAATAAATGACTGAACTTTCGCAAGTTCAGGAGTTAATGGTATTAAAGAAGTTATCACTCCCTTCGGTTGTTCAAGAAGTTAACGGACAATAGCTTTATTGCTTAAATAATAGGACATTTGTCCATTAACTTCACGAGCGAAGCGAGTTATCTTCCTATAACTTCCTATAACTACTTTCGCTTGCGAAACTTAAATAAATTACTGTATACGAAAAACGGGAACAGCAGACATTTGATTGTCTGTTGTTCCCGTTGTTTTTTAGAGTTCAGAAAGGTTTGTCTTACTTTTTGGTCAGCACGTACAGCTTTGCCATTTCGCCTTCGGCTTCATTGCCGAGCGAGTCGGTCATGACACGCTCTTGCTGTCCTTAACCTTATAGAATGTATGTTCGCCGCTTGACGGACGTACCAGCATCAAGACATTGCCGTCGAGAACCTGCAGCACGCCACTTGCCTCGTCGTGTCCGTCCTTACGGTCGATGTAGTCCTGTTTCAGCTCGTATGTGCTGTCGGCATTGATAGTTAGTACGGTCTTAATGCCCGGGCAGTCGGCAGCAGGCAGAGTGCCTTCGTACGTGCCGGCAACAGCAGCCAGATCAACATTCTCGCTGGCTATGGTTGTGTCAGCTACACTTGTTGAATCGTTGTTTGCTTCGTTCTGTGCGGTCTTCTTGTCATTGCAAGAAACCATGATAGCTGCAGCCATTACTGCAACGTAAATTAGTTTTCTTCTCATACTTCTTTAGCGTTTTGTTGTTATTTTCCTTTTATTATTTGTTCTCTACTGTTTATTTCTTGTTCTCTACAGCTGCCGGAGTCCAGTTGTTGAAGAATCGCAGCACCTTCTTTTCGCTGTAGCTCTTTTCTTCTTCAAGAAAACTTGAGTCTTGTGTATGCAACACTTTGCCATTGGCATCAAGTACAACGAATACGGGGAATCCGAAGCGTGCCGGATAGTCAAGACGCTGCATCAGACGGGCATCTCTCTTTGCAGCCTCTTCGCCACCTGCCTTGCGCGGATTGTAGTTGACGTGCAAGTAGACGAAGTTGTCGTTAATCACCTTGTTGACAGCTTGGTCTTTCTCGGCAAAGTCGGCAAATCGCAGACACCACGGACACCAGTTGCCACCTACTTGGCAAACTACATACTTGCCTTCGGCCTTAGCCTTGCCGAGAGCTTTGTCAATCTGCTCCATCGGGTCGATGTTCTCATTATATACCTTCTTCAGTGCGGTCTGTGCCGTGATTGTCATCACGGTCATCAGCATGAACGTTGCTGTTATGAATAATCTTTTCATCTGTATTTCTGTTTTGTGGGTTAGATTTCTTCTACAATCTCATCCATTGCCTTACGTTTCTTTTCAGCACGTGGGCAATCCTCGGCTATATGTCCGATTGGTATGATGGCAACTGTCTCATAATTGTCCGACGGGAACAGTTCGCTCATTACGTTGGTGTCGTAGTTGCACACCCAGCAAGTGCCCAGTCCGCGCTCTGCAGCAGCGAGACACAGGTGCTCTACGGCTATGGCTACGTCGATGTCGCCATGTGGCTTGTCGTCATAGCGTGTGTCCAGCACTCGTCATTGTTCTTCATACATACAATGTAGAGTGGGGCGGTGCGGAACCAATCGCGGTCGTATGTGCGCCAAAGTTTCTCTCTTGCCTCTTTGCTGCGCACAACGACAAACTTCCAAGGCTGTCTATTAACTGCCGATGGAGCCATTCGTACGCACTCCAAAATGTAGTTGAGGTCGTCGTCGCTTACGGGCTCATCAGTATATTTGCGAACCGAGAAGCGTGTCTGTGATAATTCAAGTATATTCATTTCCGTTTTGTTTAATCAGTCATTTCAATGGCGCAAAATTACGTATTTAAAATCAAAATATATTTATCGGCGTTTGAAAAAGTTATAAATTTGTTGGTTTATTAATTTTTTTATACTTTTGTGGATATATATCTTAAAACTTATAGTGCCATGAATCATCATAGATACATCACTCTTTTAGTTTCCTTGTTTTGTGCGTTGACAATCTCTGCAATCCCGGCAAAGCGCTCGAAAACAATGGTACGCCAACCCGATGGCAGTATGATTGCTGTTATGACGCGTGGTGACGAGAACTTCCATTATATGTCTACCGAAGACGGTTTGCCGATAGTCATGAATGCTGACAAGGCTTATTGCTATGCGTATATGGCTGACGACGGAGTGTTGCGTGCTTCGGCACAGATGGCTCATGACGCAAAGAAGCGTACGCAGGCTGAAAATACTTTTATCATAGGACATAAGAAGGAGGTGGAGCACATTGCCAGCTTCGCTTCCAAGCGTGCGGCAATGCGTAATGAGGCTCGTTTTCAGCGACTTGCAGGACGTAAGGCTGCAAAGGCAGCTTCGGGCAATCCGCTTACACGTATGGCTGGAGCTACTGGTGGTGAAGGAATTGGCGTTACGGGTAAGCGAAAGGGTCTTGTCATTCTTGTTGATTTTCAAGATGTGAAGATGCAGTCGGCTCACGACAATGCCGAATGGAATGACTTCTTTAATAAGGTAGGCTATAACAGGCTTGGCAATTCAGGTTCGGTGCATGACTATTTTTATAGTCAGAGCTATGGACTGTTCGACTTGTCGTTTGACGTTGTCGGACCGGTGACCGTATCGAAGAATATGGCTGACTATGGTGCCAATGACGAAAAGGGTAATGATAAGGATCCTGGCGGAATGATTTATGAGGCTTGTAAACTTGCTGCCGATAAGGTGAACTTTGCCGACTATGATTGGGACGGCGACGGCGAGGTGGATCAGGTTTTTGTGATATATGCAGGTCATAGTGAGGCTACAAAGCCCGAATTGATACCTAATACTATTTGGCCACATGAGTGGAACTTGCATGCTGCTGGTTATTCGCTTACTCTCAATGGGGTCAGGATAAATACTTATGGATGTACAGCCGAGCTTAACGACTATGGCAGAACAGACATGGCTGGTATTGGTACGGCTTGTCATGAGTTCAGCCATTGTCTTGGTCTGCCTGATATATACGATACATCGGGTGGCGATTGTTTTGGCATGGACATGTGGGACGTGATGGACTATGGATCGTATGCTGGCAATGGCTATCGTCCGGTGGGTTATAACACATACCAACGTTGGGTGAGTGGGTGGATGCAGCCAAAGGTGCTGAGCAAGCCTGCTGATGTGTATGACTTGCCGGCTTTGAGCGATTCGCCAAAGTCGTATGTTGTCTACAACGACAAGCGGCCTGCTGAATATTATATCTTTGAGAATCGTCAGCAAACTGGGTTTGACAAGGAATTGCCGGCACACGGAATGCTTGTTATTCATGTGGACTATTATAGCTCGATATGGGAATATAATGAGGTGAATACTGTATCGTCGCACCCGCGTTTTGGCATTGTGGCTGCTGACAACGACCGTAGTAAGAATACGCTTGAGGGCGATACTTATCCCGGTACGTCGGGCAATACATCGCTAACTGATAGTTCTCAGCCAGCTACAATATTATTCAATGGCAATAGTGTTGGACACACACCGCTTGGCAAGCCAGTAACTAATATCTCTGAGAGTTCGGATGGATTGATTTCGTTCTTGTTTATGGGTGGTGCTCCTTCTGTGCCTACAGAATTGAATTCAGTGCAGACAAGTGCCACTTCGTTTCGTGCTTCATGGAATGAGGTGGAGTCGGCAGACTGCTATAATCTTCAGCTTGAAGAACTTGGACGTGTGTCACCTCAGGAGAATTTGCTGTTGGCTGAAGACTTTAGTGAATGGGGAAGTGGAAATACCGGTGATGGCACTAAGGACTTGGGGTATAAGCTTGATGATTTAATGGCTAATAAGGGATGGAAAGGAAATAAAGTTTATAAAGGTGTCGGCAGGATGAAACTTGGCACTTCTAATGGCACAAGTTGCTATCTTATTTCGCCATTTATAAAAAATAACAAATCTGCTAAAGTCACCATAAGTTTCGTTTCCCAAGTATACAGGGCTGACACACCAAAGGTGATGCTGTCAGTTATTGATTCTGAAGGAGATAATATTGATAGGGTAGATGTTGTTCCTAATGGTAAGCGGCAGTTGATAGTTTTTGACAATCCGTCTTGCCAACCTTTCAATTTGATGGTGAAACCCGTTGCCAGATGTTATGTCTACTCTATTGGCATATACGATGGTGGTTTCACTGAAAGCGACTTTGCTGCCACTCGTGCTACGGGCGATGTTATGTCGGTGAATGGTGTGAATGATACCGAATATGAGTTCACATCGTTGCAGCCTGATGTTTCGTACCAATGGCGTGTGCAAGCTGTAAAGAGAGGAGTTGCACAAAAGTGGAGCGGTTGGCGTAACGTGAAATTGTCAAGTGGCAACACTGGGGTTGAATCGGTTTATGATGAACAAAATGTCATCACGCCGTCTACCATAGTGTCTGTATATTCGCTTAGCGGAGTGTTGCTTGGACATATGCCTTACGCTTCGTTTCTGCGCAATGGTAGGTTTGTAGGTGTGTACATACTGAAGAGTGGAGCAAAGACGTTTAAGATGACAAAATGTTAACATCTGTCATTTTTCAAAGTGCTGGTAGTCTTTCAGCGAACGCCAGCTACCTCCCCATGTAAATCCGTGCTGCGTAAACAGGCGGTAGGCAAGGTCGTTGCGATCAATCTTGTATTTGAATTGTTTGCTTCGGTTGGCATATTGGCGGCCTTTCTCTGGGTTGACAATTGTCTTTCCGTTGGGGCGATGCTTTACGTAGGGGTTGTAAAGCGGGTTGATGTCAACGGCTTTGCCCATACTATGCTTTGACAGTTTTTTAGAACCTGCTACAGCTCGGTAGTTGAAGCATGACGTGTTGTTATGATTCATCGATGTCACGTCGTCGGCATCGTAGTCGTCAATCAGTTGCATGCGCTCAATGGGGTAGTGTGCATCATACAATTTGCGGAATATCTCAATCAGATTGTTGGCTATGTCCTTATGGCAAATCATCTCGCCAGTCATTATCCGTCCGTCAACTGTGTAGTGCAACAGCTGCAGATAGCGCAGCTCGGTGCGAGGCAGTGTGCAGTTGGTTTTGTACGACTTTCCGTATCTGCGTGCAAAGAGTTGGCTGTCTATTGTCTTCTTGCAGAAGTAATGTTCAAGTCCATTTTTCTTGATTTCTGCTATATTTATGGTCTTTCCTGCTTGCCAATGTTCTGTTGAGGCTGTAATTGCAGCGTTGGTATTTGCATTATTTGGAATACATGTGAATGTTTCGGCTCTTGATAAAGAGGCGAATGTCAGGGCAACTGTTGTCAGAAGTGTCTTTGTATTCATATTGATTCTGTAGTAGGAGCGGTAAGGGCATAAAAAAAACCGCCGACCCTGAGGGTCAGCGGTTAATTTCTCATTTTTTCTGTTCGAGCTAACTATTACTCAGCTACAGTTGTATCAGCAGCAACAGCAGTTGTGTCAACAGTTGTGTCAGCTACCTGAACGGTGTCGGTGTCAGCGTTAGCAGCAGGAGCTGCAGTCTTGTTACCACATGATGCGAAAGAGATAGCTGCGATAGCTACGAACATTAAAACCAATTTCTTCATTTTCTTTGCTTTTTTAAATCTGTAAAACAATCATTTGTTTATTAAAACATTGCAAAGGTATATATTTTTTTGATACAACGTTCAACTTTTTAGGTTTTTTTTTTGAGAATTTTGTAACCCATTTGAAAAGTGTTGAAAATCAATAAGATACAGACTGTAAACGAATGTTAATCTTTTTGACAGGTCTCTCTGATACCACTTTTGACGTCATTTTTGTTGTTTTGTGTGCGTACAAAACATCATTCATAAAATCTTTTTACTATCTTTGCACCTGTTAAGCCACAGTTGGCTTTTGTATATTATATATAATGTGAAATGATAAATACTTCAGTTTTTCAGAATAAGAAGGCGGCTTACTATACGTTGGGCTGCAAACTCAACTTCTCCGAGACGTCAACATTTGGTCAGATGTTGCAAGAATTGGGTGTGGTTGCTGCTAAAGAAGGCGAGAAAGCCGATTTGTGTCTTATCAATACATGTTCGGTGACAGAAGTTGCCGACCACAAGTGCCGACAGGCAATAAATCGTATGGTGCGCAACAACCCTGGTGCTTTCGTGGCCGTAACAGGATGTTATGCCCAGTTGGAGTCGGAGAAGGTGAGCAAGATTGACGGTGTTGACCTTGTGCTTGGCTCCAATGAGAAAGCCGACCTTATACAGTTCTTGAGCGATGCTTGGACTGCCAAGGAGTCGGATGCCGAACATATGCAACAGACAGGACAGGATTCGCTTCACCGTTATTACTCGGTTAAGACAAAGAACATAAAGTCGTTTGCACCGTCATGCTCGCGTGGCAACCGTACACGTTATTTCTTGAAGGTACAGGATGGTTGCGACTACTATTGTACATATTGTACAATACCATACGCTCGAGGCAATTCGCGCAACCCGACTATCAGTTCGCTGGTGGCACAGGCTGAGCAGGCTGCTGCTGAAGGAGGTAAGGAGATAGTGCTTACAGGTGTGAATATTGGTGACTTCGGCAAGACTACAGGCGAGAGCTTTGTTGATCTTGTTAAGGCTCTCGACCGTGTTGAAGGCATCGAGCGCTATCGCATCAGCAGTATGGAGCCCGACTTGCTGTCGGATGAGCTTATTGACTACTGTGCTCAGAGTCGTGCGTTCATGCCTCACTTCCACGTGCCATTGCAGAGTGGTAGCGATGAGGTTTTGCGTCTTATGCACCGCCGTTATGACAAAGCATTGTTTGCGCGCAAGATAGCACTGATAAAGGAGCGTATGCCTGATGCCTTTATTGGTGTTGACGTGATGGTGGGATGTCGTGGCGAGACACCGGAGTGTTTTGAAGAGTGCTACGATTTCCTTGATGGTGTTGATGTAACACAGCTCCATGTGTTCCCGTACAGCGAGCGTCCTGGCACAGCAGCATTGCGTATTCCTTATATCGTTAGCGATGCCGATAAGAAGTTGCGCAGCAAGCGATTGCTCGAAATGAGCGAGCAGAAGCGTATCGACTTCTATGCACGTTATAAGGGTACGGAACAGGAAGTGCTCTTTGAAAAGGCTTCGCGTGGACGTGCTATGCATGGTTTCACCAAGAACTATGTGCGTGTAGAACTTTCGCCACGCGATGCTAAGGAGGAATATGACAATCAGCTAATTCGTGTTCGTCTTGGCGACTTCAATCATGACAAGTCGGCATTGAAGGCCGAAATCGTTTAAGTGAAAAGTGAAGAGTGAAAAGTTATTATGAAGAAAGTTGCAATCGTAATACTTAACTGGAATGGAGCGGCAATGATGCGCCGTTTCCTTCCTTCAGTAATTGAGCACTCGTCTGATGTTGCCGATATAATCGTTGCCGACAATGATTCAAAGGACAACTCGCTTGCCTTGCTCAAGACGGAGTTTCCTACTGTTCGTACAATTATACTTGACAAGAACTATGGCTTTGCCGGTGGCTACAATCGTGCATTGGAGCAGGTGGACTATGAATACTATATGCTCCTCAACAGTGACGTTGAGGTGACTGAAGGCTGGATGGAGCGTCTCATTGATTTTATGGATGCTAATCCGGAGGTTGCAGCATGCCAGCCAAAGCTTCGTGCCGAGCATTCGCGCGACATGTTTGAATATGCCGGTGCAAGCGGTGGATACATCGACCGCTATGGCTATCCGTTCTGCCGTGGACGTGTGTTCGATACCGTAGAGAAGGATCAAGGGCAATACGATGACCCGTGTGAGGTGATGTGGGCAACTGGTGCAGCTCTGATGATACGTCGTGAGGACTACTGGCGTGTTGGCGGACTTGACGCTCGGTTCTTTGCGCACTGTGAAGAGATTGACCTTTGCTGGCGATTGTGCAATCTCGGCCGAAAGATATATTGCGTTCCGCAGAGTGTTGTGTATCATGTTGGAGGTGGAACTTTGCCCAAGGGTAATCCGATGAAGACATTTCTCAACTTCCGCAACAATCTGACGATGCTCTACAAGAACTTGCCTAAAGCCGAACTGGCGCATGTAATGCGCATTAGAAGAGTGCTCGACTATGTGGCAGCATTCAAGTCGTTGTTGCTCGACCGTAATCTTGGCGAGTTCAAGGCGGTGGTTAATGGTCGCAAGGCTTTTAAGGCGTGGCGTAAGGATTTTGATGCCGACCGTAGGCAGATACAGGCTTCGCGCACATCAGCCACTGACGCTATGCGAAAGCCGTATTCTATATTGTGGCAGTATTATGTACATGGATGTCGCACGTATAGAAATATTAAAGAATAGGCTAAAATTCGACAAATTTTGTGTTTTTTAATGGTTAAACGGCAGAAATATATCTGCTGTTTAATCTTTTTTAGCTGAAAAGTTGCTTGGAAAGAACTTTTTTAGTATTTTTGCATTGTGTTAATGAACACTTTTTTAGAATAACAAGAAGCCTATTGTGAGAAAGATTTATATTATTATAGTAACAGCCATCATTTTAGTTTCAACAGCTTGCGAGTTTAAGTTGAAACAGTTTGGTGAAGAAGGTCAGCCGACGCTTGTACAGGTGCAGCGTTATGATCGTCTTGAAAGCCGTTATCTCACTACGGGCGATTTCTCGGCTCTTCAGCAGATGAACATTGACTATCCCAAACAGACGCGTATGCTCATTGAGGATATACTGCAGTTGGGCGAGGTGAATGATGCAGGCATTAACACAAAACTTCTGAATTTCTATCAGGACACGATTCTTCAGACTATCATAACTGAGACAGATATGCAGTATGCCAATATGAACGACATAAACACTCAATTGAGCGATGCGTTTAAGAAACTCCAGAAGATATGTCCTGAGATAAAAATACCTACAATATATACCCAGATAAGTGCGCTCAATCAAAGCATTGTGATAGGCGACAACACCATTGGCATATCACTTGACAAATATTTAGGCAAGGACTTTGAGCCATACCGTCGTTTCTACACTGAAGAGCAGCGTCAGCAAATGACGCGCGAGCAGATAGTGCCCGACTGTATGAGTTTTTATCTGTTGAGCCTTTATCCGCTGCGTGATTTTGAAAACAGCACGCAGCAGGAGCGTGAAATGCATATGGGAAAAATAATGTGGACGGTAAATAGATTGTTGGGACGCAAGGTTTTCAACACCAAGTACACCGCAATTGTAGACCGACAGGCAAAGCAGAACCCTAAATTGTCGGTAAGAAACATCCTTGAACAGGACTGTAAGTAATAATGTGTAGATTTAACAGATGATTTTCTTTAATTTTATGCTTTAAAGCATAATATTTTATTTGCACATTCAATTCGAAAACCCTACCTTTGTGGTGTTATCCTGAATACAATCTTTTTACCTTAAGAAAAGGACTAATACCTATTGATAAAAAATGCCGGCCGCTGTGAAGCAACCGGCATTTGATGTTTTATAAGGTTTCCTTATTTTTATTCCTTTACTTGTTATTTTTCTTTTCCTCTTATTTAATTCCTCTCTGATTCAGAGCCTGACTGTAACGTTTGGCATTTTGCAGATGTTCCTGATAAGTACGTGCAAAGTTGTGAGTGCCGCTGAAGTCTTCCTTGGCGCACATGTATATATAGTCGTGGTGTACGTGGTTCAGTACAGCGTCAATACCTGCGATAGACGGAATACGGATTGGTCCAGGGGGCAGTCCGGGGTTCTTGTAGGTGTTGTATGGGCTCTTGATATAGAGTAGATTGTTGTATATGCGCTTTAGGTCGAATCGTTTCCATGCAAATTTAATTGTCGGGTCAGCCTGCAGTGGCATTCCGTTGGGATACTCGGCGTTGCGCAGCATCAGTCGGTTGTAGTACATTCCGGCTACCATTGGCTTCTCACCATCATTGGCGGTTTCTTCATCAATGATACTTGCCAGTGTGCTCACTTCAACGGGCGACAACTTCATCGCTTGGGCTTTCTCTTTGCGCTCTGCATTCCAGAATCTGTTGCATTCCTTGTGCATACGGTCGAGCAACTTCTCTGTACTTACGTTCCAGTAAATATCGTAAGTGTTAGGTATGAACATAGCTGCTATTGTAGTGGTGTCGTATCCATATTTCTGACATGTTGCTTCATCAGCAAGTGCGTGATATATGGTAGCGCTATCAAGCATAAGTTTCTTTGAGAACTCGGCAGCCAAGCGGTCCACAGTGCGTACTGACGGTACAACAAGATTCACCGGAGTCTGCAATCCGTTCTTCAGATGGCGGAACACAACAAACGAGCCTTCACCGGGACGAAGAGCATAACGTCCTGTGCGAATGTTATCTGCATACTTGCTGTTGTTGACAAGCATCTTGAAGCCTGTCATCTGTGTACCCTTTTTAGAGAACTCAGACATCTTTGTGTAAACCGAGTCGATAGTGTCGTCGTTGTCAATGTATACATATTTGGTGTCATTGCCAACAAGCAAGGCAGAGAAGAAGAACATGTAGGCAGTACCTATTATGATGCCCATACATACACACGCCAATATAATGACGTTTCGCTTCGTGTTGTTTTTTCTTTTCATGATGTGTTTGGTATTTAAACGTTGGCGCAAAGGTACAATAAAAATACGTCAAGACAAAACAATGGCTTATTAACTTTTCGGGCTTAAATTTATTTGTATTTTCCTTACGTTTTTAGATAAATATAAGTAATTTCGCAGTCAAAATCACATTATTATATATATGTACAATACTTATATTTTTGATCTTGACGGTACGTTGCTGTCTACTCTTGGTGA
The DNA here is from genome assembly GCA_900550035.1 of uncultured Prevotella sp. Taxonomy (GTDB): domain Bacteria; phylum Bacteroidota; class Bacteroidia; order Bacteroidales; family Bacteroidaceae; genus Prevotella. Next base: position 20,433 of record URQS01000012.1, read on the forward strand.
TTTGGCAGCAAGTTGCAATTATGCATTGCGCACCAACGGCATGCCTGAGCGTACCGTTGATGAGGTAAGACGATTTGTTGGCAATGGTGTAAAGAAACTTATGGAACGTGCCATTCCCGGTGGACTTGACAATGATAAATTTGACAAGACTTATGCTGATTTCCGCCAACATTACATGCAGCACAATCTTGATACAACCAAGCCATACGATGGTGTGATGGAGATGCTTGAGGAGTTGCGTAAGCAAGGAAAAAAGGTGGCAGTAGTAAGCAATAAGTTCTATGCAGCTACTCAGGAATTGTGTCGCCACTTCTTTGGCGACCTCGTGCCAGTAGCGATTGGCGAACGTGAAGACATTCGCAAGAAACCTGCCCCGGATACAGTATTGGAAGCAATGCGCCAACTTGGAGCAACTGCCGAAGGTGCTGTGTATATAGGCGACAGCGATGTGGATATTGACACGGCACGCAACTCGGGTATGCCTTGTATTAGTGTGTTGTGGGGATTCCGCGACAAGGAGTTTCTATTAGAACACGGAGCAACAACGCTTGTTAGCACACCGGAAGAAATCTTAGAAAAGTAAAAAAGTAAAAGAGTAAAAAGTCTTACCCTATACTTTTTACTCTTTTACTTTTTTACCCTTTTACCCTTTTACCTTTAAACTATTCGTATCTAATTGCTTCAATCGGGTCGAGCTGTGCAGCCTTCTTGGCAGGATACCATCCGAAGAACACGCCAGTGAATGTACATACTGCAAAGCTCATGATGATGCTCCAGGGCTGTATGTAAATAGGCCAATGAGCTATGAGTTTTACGGCGTATGACGCGCCAACTCCTATTCCTACACCTATAAGTCCGCCTGTGACACTGAGCAGTATAGCCTCGATGAGGAACTGGTTGAGGATGTCGATGCCACGTGCGCCGACCGACATACGCAGACCAATCTCGCGTGTACGCTCAGTGACACTCACATACATGATGTTCATAATGCCAATACCACCCACGATGAGCGAGATGCCAGCCACACAACCCAAGAGTATTGTCATCATGTCGGTTGTAGAGTTCATCATGCTGGCAAGTTCCTCCTGCGAACGGATGTTGAAATCATCGTCGTCGGCAGCTTGCGTGTCTGTTGCATCCTTCAGTTTGTGGTTGCGACGCAGTACAGAAGTTATCTCGTCGATAGCCTTGCTTGTAAGGTCTTCGGTGATGGCCGAGCAGGTGATACCTCCGAGATAGGTCTGAGCCTTGATGCGCTTCATTACAGTTGTGTATGGAGCCAGCACCAGGTCGTCCTGGTCCATACCCATAGAGTTGTAACCCTTCTTCTTCAATACACCTATAACACGGAACGGGATAGAATTGAATCGAACTACCTTGCCTACAGGGTCAGAACCGTCGGGGAACAGATTGTCCACAACAGTCTGTCCGAGAATGCACACTTTAGCGCTTGCCTTGATGTCGGCATCGGTGAACATTTCGCCTTCGTCAACCGACAACTGTCTGATCTCCAGATAATCCTGATTGACACCATATATAGATGACGGCGTGTTGTTGTTGCCGTAAATCCACTGTCCGCTGCTGTTCACTGTAGGGCTTATGCCCTTGATGAAGTTGCACTCATCCTTTATCGACTGATAATCGGTCAGCTTGAGAGTCTCCATCGACGAGGCATCCTGCCTTACACCACCCGGACCGCGGTCGGCACCCGGGCTGATCATGATCATATTAGAGCCCATTTCGGCAATGTTAGCCTGAATGCTCTTCTTCGAACCCTGACCTATGGCAAGCATCGTGATGACCGATGCCACACCGATGATGATGCCGAGGGCAGTGAGAAATGAGCGCAACTTGTTGGCAGCGATTGCGCGGAGGGCTATCTTAAAAAGATTGCTATAATTCATTTTGTTGGTTTTTTGTAATTATAAACTAAAGCTTTTTAAAGTTTAGAATTGAGAATTGTTCAAGTTTAGAATTGAGAGTTGAGAGTTATGATATGTGGCGTTTGTTACACCTTATATATTATATACCTCTTATATATTATGTACCTCTTATATATTATACTCCTTTTTGTCTATTATATATCCTTCAAATGTAATCATAACTCTCAATTCTAAACTCTCAATTATCAAATTGAACGAAGCCGTTATTCGTCCGAGTTGGCTGGCAATGCTGCCAGACCTTCGGCTGCCGACTGTATGTTGTGGTTGTATTCGTCGCTTATCACGTGTCCGTCGCGCAGCATGATGTTGCGTGAGGAATAGTTGGCAATGTCGGGATTGTGAGTCACGAAGATTATGGTTCTGCCTGCTGCATGCAGCTTTTGGAAGAGTACAAGAATCTCGAACGATGTACGTGTATCGAGATTACCGGTAGCCTCATCCGCCAGAATCACCGCAGGGTCATTCACCAACGCACGAGCTATGGCTACGCGCTGCATCTGTCCACCCGACATCTGGTTCGACTTATGATACAATCGTTCGCCCAATCCTACTGCCTGCAATGCCTTTATTGCACGCTCTTCGCGCTCCTTGGCACCAACTTCAGTGTTGTACATCAGCGGCAACTCAACGTTTTCAACGCTTGTAGTCTTCGGCAGAAGGTTGTAGTTTTGGAAAATGAATCCAATCTTACGGTTGCGCAGTACGGCGCGTTGCGACTTCGACATCTTCCTGACCGATACTCCATCAAGGTAGTATTCGCCCGAACTGGGTGTGTCGAGGCATCCGAGCTGATTAAGAAGCGTAGACTTGCCCGAACCCGATTTACCCATGATTGTGACGAATTCGCCTTCGTATATCTTGAACGACACTCCGCGCAGCGCATGTACAGTCTCATCGCCTACGATGAAGTCGCGCTTTACGTTGTCGAGTTCTATTACTACTTTCTTTTCGTCCATATATATGTAATAATGTATAGGAATGAAGCACCACCCCCTTGCCCCTCCCGCGTAGGGAGGGGAGTGGTTAGCTTCTGTATTTGAGTATTTTTGTTAGGGCTTTTTATTTCTTCTTGTTCTTTCCCGGAGGGCCGGGAGCGAATGGACTCTTCTCGCCTCCAGCATCAGCCTGCGTGTCATCCTGCTCACCTCCCGTAACATTTAGACCGGTAACAACCTTAACGCCAGCTGAAATGCCATTAAGAATCTGTGTGTTTGTGCCGTCGGTCATGCCGATGTTCACCTTATGGGCTACGATGCTGTTGCCCTCGATGGTCCAAATCTTGTTCTTGGCATTGCCAGTCTGGTCTACAATCTTCATCTTGCCTACAGTTTCCTTCTGTGGAGTGAAGCGCAGAGCCTTTGACTGAACAGACAGCACGCCCTTGCGTTCGGCTGTATATATGGTGACATTGGCAGTCAGACCAGGTTTGAGCTTGAGGTCGGCATTGGGTGCAGAGATAACTACCTCGTATGTCACTACGTTATTGGTAGTAGTAGCTTCCTGTCGCACCTGCTTTACAGTACCCTCAAAAGTGTCGTCGGGATAAGCGTCGACGGTGAACGAAACGCGTTCGCCTTCCTTAACGTCGCCTATGTCAGCCTCGTCGACATCTGCCACAACCTGCATGTTGGTTAGATCCTGGGCGATAGTGAACAGCTCAGGAGTAGAGAAGCTGGCTGCTACAGTCTGTCCTTCCTCAACTGACTTTGACAGCACAATACCGTCGATAGGCGATGTGATGGTAGCATATCCAAGGTTGGTCTGGGCGCGCTGCACCTCTTCCTTGGCCGATGCCACCTGCTCCTTAGCCTGAGTATATGAGAGCTTGGCGTTGTCGAAATCGTCGGCAGCTACAAGTCCTTTTTGGTAGAGAGTCTTATAGCGGTTGTAGTTTGTGGTCTGATAGTTGAGCTGGCTCTGTGCCGTAGCGAGCTGTGTCTTTGCCGAATTGAGTTGGCTCATAAGGTTTGTCTTGTCGAGTTCGGCAATCACCTGGCCCTTCTTCACTACAGAATTGTAGTCGACATAGAGTTTGCTGACAATACCGCTCACCTGAGTACCCACCGTTACCGAAGTGACAGGCTCGATAGTACCCGTGGCGGTGATGCTGTTCATGATGTTTGCCGGTGCCACTGCTGCCGTGTCAAACGTAATCTGTTCTTCTTTCTTGCCGCCCGACAATGCCCAAGCGACAATGGCTACAATAATGACAACCGCCACTACAAGCCATAACTTGCTTAATTTTTTCATAAATCTCTATTCTTGTCTCTAATTAAATCTCTATTCTTGTCTCTAATTATTCTTTCTCTGATTATTTACCCCAATTAATTATTGCATACCATTCCCCTCCCTACGGGGGAGGGGTTAGGGGTGGGGTTTTTCTTTCTTACTTAATCTCTCCAGTCTTGTAGAACTCCAGCATGTTGAGGTTGAGAATAGCAAGATACTTGCTTTGTAATTCGTTTTGCTGCGCCTGCAGAAGGTTGTTCTTACCGGTCATGAGTTCTACAATGTTCTTGAGTCCCTGCTTGAACTGTTCCGACAGCAGTTCGTAGCTTGCCTGAGCGCTCTCGGTCGAAACACGTGCTGCCTTGAATTTGTTCTGATTGGTCACAGCCTGCAACCAGTAGTTCTCAACGGTAGAGTAGAGAGTGGTCTGCTTGTCCTGCAAGTCGAGCAGATAGTTTTGCTTCTGAATCATAGCCTTGTTGACGGCAGTCTTGGTCTGCCGATTGTCAAACAGTGGAATGCTTACAGTAACGCCACCGCCCACAGTGAAGTTGTTCTTTAGCTGCGAACCCCAAGCATTGTTGCTCATTGATGAAGTGTTGGTAGAGAGACCGGCATTCAGTCCGATAGTAGGCAGCTTGCCTGCCTTGGCAATCTTCACGCTTAGGTCGCTGCTCTCAATGCCCAACATGGCATTCTTTATCTCCGGACGTTGCTCAATGGATGCTGTGTACACGTCGTTGAGTGCTGGGATTGTGGCAAGAGCCATCTCGTCGGTAGTAGAAGGAATGGCAATGTCAAATTCTTCGTCGTTGGTAATCTGCAGCAACTGTTTGAGCTGACGCTTATAGTTACGCAGGTTGCTCTCAGCCTCTACTATGCTGTATTCGTCCTGGGCTCGCTGGGCTGTTAGCTGTGCGAGGTCGGCCTTGCTCATCTTGCCTACATTCACCATAGTCTTGCCGCGCTCCTCGTTGGTCTGACTCGTTTTCAGGCTCTCCTTGCTCACGTTTATGGCCTCGTTAGAGTAGAGAATCTGAACATAGAGCTGTGCTATCTGCTCCAGCACGTTGTTGGCAGTAACGGCAGAGTCGAGCTTGGCCTGCTCGGCAGTAAGCTTGTTGAGCTTTACGGTGTTCTGGTTCTTGTTGCCGTTCCATACGTTCCAGTTGCCCATCAGCGAGTAGGAACCGTTGTAGTAAACCTTGTCTACCTTAGACTGTACCTTGTTGCCTGCAATCATAGCCGACCCTTTCTCGGGCCAGGGATTGTACGATACATTCTGCGATGTCGACAGGCTGAGCGACGGCAATAGTGCCGACTGGCTCTGCTTCACATCCTCAAGGGCCGAATATTCTTGAAGTTTGGCTTTCTGTAGCTGAATGTTGTTAGCAATGGCATAGTTGATGCAGTCCTTAAGCGACCATTGTCGTGCCATACATTCTGTAGACATTGACAGCAGGAAAAGTCCTGCCAGGCAAGTCATCCCAATCTTTCTCATAATAAATGTACTTTAGTTAATATTTTCTGTAACTTAATTTCTATAATCTCTCTCTTTGTAAATAATCTGATTATAGGATGTAAAAGGTAATGGAAAAGTTTATTGGGGGTATTGATTATTAACTTTTATTGGGAAAAAGCGAGCCTCTCTCAAAGCCTCTCCCCCGACCCCCCCCCCCCCCGGGGGGGGGGGGGGGGGCTGGGGGTGGGGCTGTTAGGGGCTGTTTTTTTTCCTACTTCAACTGCTGCAATCGTGCAATGTACTTGCCCAGAATATCGAATTCGATATTAACAGTAGTGCCTACGCCGATGTTGCAGAAGTTGGTGTTGTCGTGGGTGTAGGGGATGATAGCCACGGTGAAAGAGTTGGCTGTAGGGTTGCACACGGTCAGCGAAACGCCGTTGACCGTAACCGAACCTTTGTCAACGGTGAAGTATCCGCGCTCGGCCATAGCCTTGTCAAACTCGTATTCGAATGTGTAATAAGTCGAACCGTCGGCATCGCGCATGTCAATACACTTGGCTGTGCCGTCGACATGACCCTGCACGATGTGTCCGTCGAGTCTGCCGTTCATTATCATCGAGCGCTCCACGTTCACCTTGTCGCCCACCTTAAGCAGTCCGAGGTTGGAGCGGTCGAGCGTCTCTTTCATTGCTGTCACTGTGTAGTTGTCGCCTTCCATAGACACAACGGTCAGGCAAACGCCATTATGAGCTACGCTCTGGTCGATTTTCAGTTCGTTAGCGAACGAGCATGTCAACGTGAAGTCCACATTCTCCTTGTCGTTTTTGATGGCAACGACAGTAGCCATTTCTTCTACTATACCGGAAAACATATTTTCTTTTTGTTATTTGATTTTATTATTTTGATGTAAAGTTAAGCTAAATTGCAGAAAACACCAAATATTTATATAAATAAAAAAGGTGCAACGAACCGTTATGTATCGTTGCACCATTTGGTATTTTAAAAACAGGTCGCCCAGTGATGTGATGAAACTCCGAGTATACAAGATTTGAGAGCTCTCCGCCTTTGTAATCCACCGGCTTTACAGCTTAGTCCACTGAGGGTTTTATATGGCCCGCCATTGGCAAAAGAAGTCTTCTCGGTTTCGATTTTTTTATTGATGAGTATCCCGATCAAACTGGCACGACCCGTATGTCTTTCTGTTTCGTAGTGCAAAGTTACTATTTTCATGCGATACGACAAAATGTTTATGACATAAGTTTATAGTTGTTGTATTTTTTCATTATTTTAATAAACAACTAAAAGGATAATTTCATATCTTTGCAAAAGATTACTAATCTGTAAAGATTACAACCTTTAAAAACTTATTATGTCTATGACCGATATATTATATAAGGTGTACCGTTTCTATGTAGACGGATTTCGCAGTATGACTGTAGGGCGTGTGCTTTGGACTGTCATACTCATCAAGCTCGCTGTCATATTCCTTGTGCTCAAGCTGTTCTTCTTTCCCGATGTGCTCAAGCAGAAGGCAGAGGATGGCGACCGTGCCGGATATGTGGCGCGCGAACTCATAGAGCGTTGATGCAAACCATACGTGTAGAATTGTTCAATTTAAATTTCCAATAACCATTAACTTTTTTAAGCTTATGAATCATCTGCTTACCATCGACCCTACGCTTATCGACTGGTCGCGTGCCCAATTTGCGCTTACAGCCATCTATCATTGGCTGTTTGTGCCACTCACGCTGGGACTTGCCGTAATAATGGGCATTATCGAGACTATCTATTATCGCACCGGCAAGGCCTTCTGGCTGGAGGCTTCCAAGTTCTGGCAGCGTCTGTTTGGTGTCAACTTTGCTATGGGTGTTGCCACGGGCATCATTCTTGAGTTTGAGTTTGGCACCAACTGGAGCAACTATTCTTGGTTTGTTGGCGACATATTCGGTGCTCCACTTGCCGTTGAGGGCATTGTGGCATTCTTTATGGAGAGCACATTCGTGGCAGTCATGTTCTTCGGATGGCAGAAGGTGTCGCGCGGATTCCATCTTGCCTCAACATGGCTCACGGGCATAGGAGCCACTATTTCGGCTTGGTGGATTCTCGTTGCCAATTCGTGGATGCAGTATCCCGTAGGTTGCGAGTTCAATCCTGATACCGTACGCAATGAGATGACGAGCTTTGCCGAAGTGGCGTTGTCGCCCATGGCAATAGACAAGTTTTTCCATACGGTCATATCGTCGTGGATAGTAGGTGCAGTGTTTGTGTGTGCAGTCAGTTGCTGGTATCTGTTGCGGGGGCGTGAGCAGCAGCTTGCCCGCCAGAGCATCAAGATTGCAAGCATCGTGGGCATAGTAGCCTCGCTGCTGGCAATACATACGGGCCATTCGTCGGCTGTGAAGGTGGCAGAGGTGCAACCTATGAAACTTGCTGCTATGGAGGGACTGTACGATGGAGGCAATGGTGTAGGGCTGACCATGGTGGCAGCCATCAATCCATTCTCACAGCCCGATTATGCCAAGGGTGGTGAGGCTCCGTTGCGCATAGCTATGCCTGGTGGATTGTCGCTGCTTGCTACAAGTACGCTCGACGGTTATGTTCCAGGCGTAAACGATATACTCAATGGATACACACGCCCCGACGGAAAGCGCGAACTATCGGCTGAAGAGAAGATGCTGCGTGGACGCAATGCTATAACGGCTCTTGCCGAATACCGCAAGCTGAAGGCTGCCGATGCCAACGACAAGCGCCTGCCCCAACTGGCCCGTCAGTTGCAGAAGGATATGCCTTATTTCGGATATGGCTACATAAAGGACCGTGCCGAACTTGTGCCTTACATTCCCGTCAATTTCTATGCTTTCCGCGTCATGGTTGGTGTGGGCATGTTGCTGCTGCTTTTCTTCCTCATCATAGGTCATGTATCGTGGCGTCAGGACATCACCAAGCGTGGACGTTGGTTATGGATGGCTGCCTTGCTTATGCTTCCGCTTGCATATATAGCGAGCGAAGCAGGATGGATAGTGGCAGAACTCGGTCGTCAGCCATGGGCTATTCAGGACATGTTGCCTACTGTAGCAGCCGTATCCGACCTTAAGTCGGGCAGCGTAGCGCTTACGTTCTTCATCTTCCTCATTCTGTTCACGCTCCTGCTCATTGCCGAGATAAGGATTATGTGCCGTGTGATAAAGAACTATAAGCCGCAAATCGAATCGGCTGATTAAATTCAATACTCAGCATTTAACATTCAACATTCAACACTCAACATTCAACATTCTTATGAGCTATACATTTCTTCAACAATACTGGTGGTTTGTAGTGTCGCTGCTCGGCGCATTGCTCGTGTTTCTGCTCTTCGTTCAGGGTGCCAACTCGCTTGTGTACAGTCTTGGTCGCACAGAGGAGGGACAATTGAAGGTGATAGAATCCACCGGTCGCAAGTGGGAGATAACCTTCACCACACTCGTAACATTCGGCGGAGCCTTCTTCGCCTCGTTCCCATTGTTCTACAGTACCAGCTTTGGCGGAGCCTACTGGCTGTGGATGATAATACTCTTCTCGTTTGTGCTGCAGGCGGTGAGCTATGAGTTCCAGCATCGCAAGGGCAATCTGCTCGGCACTCGCACCTATCGTTGGTTTCTTGTATTGAACGGCATTGTAGGCCCGCTATTGTTGGGTGGGGCAGTAGCCACATTCTTCGACGGTTCCAACTTCATTGTCGAGAAGGCATCGCTTACAGACATTGGTGCTCCCGTCATAAGCCGTTGGGCTAATGCTTCGGCAGGACTTGACGCTCTGCTTGATCCATGGAATCTTGTATTCGGATTTGCTGTGATGTTCTTGGCACGTATGCTTGGCATACTGTATATAATGAATAATGTGGACGATGAGGACATTCGCTCGCGTGGCTCTGTAAGACTCATTGGTTGCACGGTGCCGTTCCTCGTGTTGTTTCTGGCGTTCTTTGTGCGTACATTGCTCAAGGACGGCTATGCAGTCGACCCGGCTACGGGACTGGTGTTTATGCAACCGATGAAGTATCTGCACAACTATCTCGACATTTGGCCCTTGGCTGTGCTCACCGTTATAGGCGTTGTGCTGTTGCTTTATGGCGTAGTGCGCACCATTCTCAGCTCTACATATATACGTGGTATATGGCCTGCTGGAATAGGCGTAGTGCTTGTAGTGCTGTCGCTGTTGCTTGTGGCAGGGTGGGGCGACACCGCCTATTATCCCTCAAATGCCGATCTGCAATGTTCGTTGACAATAGCCAACAGTTGCAGTAGCGAGTTCACGCTGCGCACCATGTTTTACGTCTCACTGCTCGTGCCCTTCGTGTTCGGCTACATAGCCTACGTGTGGCGCGTGATGGACAGAAAATAAAAATAGATAAGGGACAAAGCTGCAATATCAATGCCTATAATTTTAGGCAATGTTGATATTGCGGCTTTGCCCCTTTTTATTGATATTATTTCAGCTCTTGCTTAATGGTTTAAGGTTCCGGTGTTTACAACGGGCTGAGCCGAATCGTCACCACAAAGCACTACGAGCAGGTTGCTCACCATGGCAGCCTTCTTGTCGTCGTCGAGTTCGACAATATCCTCGCTACTCAGTTTGTCGAGAGCCATCTTAACCATCGATACAGCACCCTCCACAATCTTCTCGCGAGCTGAGATGATAGCGTCTGCCTGCTGGCGACGAAGCATAACGGCAGCAATCTCTGGAGCATAAGCCAGATAGTTGATGCGAGCCTCTACCACTTCTATTCCAGCCATGCTCAGTCGTTCGTCAAGCTTTTCCTCAAGTTGCTTGTTTATCTCGTCGGCACCGTCGCGCAGGGTAAGCTCCTTGTTGCCCGACTCATTATTGTCGTAAGCATAGAGTCCTGCTACCTGACGAAGTGCGGCATCGCTCTGTGTCTTGACGAATTTCTCGAATGCGCGCATCACGTTCGACACGTTAGTGCCAACTTGCTGTGCCGCTCCGCTCTGTGCCATTGTCTGCGAATCGATTTCAAACATTGCTTTATAGGTGTCCTTTATTTTCCACACAAGCACCAAGCCTATCATCACTGGGTTGCCTGTCTTGTCGTTAACCTTTATAGGTTCGGCATCGAGGTTGCGCGCACGCAACGACAACTTCTTGGTATTGATAAACGGATTGACCCACGAATAGCCCACCTTTGTAAAGGTTCCTTTATATTTTCCGAAGAACATCATTACACGTGCCTCGCCTGGCTCAAGCATAACAAAGCCGCCCCAAACAAAGAATGTAGACACAAGCACTACTGCACCTATACCTATAAGCAGCCACATCAACACCTCATTAGGCTCCTGAAGTATGCCCAATACTATCAATGCTATACTTAACAACGTCAACAGAATGTTGGCAAATAGCATCAGGAAGCCACCAAGCGTAGCACCTTTAAACTGAAATTCCTTGTTCTCCATAATTGTTGTTTTTTATTATTAGATATTGTACAAATGATTAATTACATCGTTTAAACATTACAAATGTAAAGAAAAGAAACGATATAACAATAAAAATCATAGTTTTTCTTATATGTTTAACACATTCTACAAACAACATACCTTCTTAAACATTATGTAATATTATTGCAACAAGCCTTGTCTACCTTTGCACCGTGAAAGATAACAAAACAGATATAACATATTATAAAAGTATTACAGAATGAATTTATTTAAGACTCTCGGTAGACGTACAGCTATCGTTCTTGCAGCGACCTTCATGTTGCTTGGCTGCTTGCAGTTGCAAGCACAAACCCCAAAGGAATGGAAACAACTTAAGGGCGACGTTACACTTTACATGGCAAACGACCTTGGACGCAACGGTTATTACGACCAGAAGCCTATAGCCGAACTTATGGGACATATGGCAGAGACTACGGGTATGAAGTGTGTGCTTGCTGTTGGTGACATACATCATTTCAACGGTGTAGCTTCTGTCAACGACCCATTGTGGACAACCAACTATGAGCAGGTGTATTCGCATCCCGAACTGATGCTCGACTGGTTTCCAGTGCTTGGCAACCATGAATACAGAGGCAACACACAGGCTGTGCTCGACTATGGCAAGGTGAGCCGCCGCTGGATGATGCCAGCCCGCTATTATACTAAGGTGTTTGAGAGCAAGGGCACAACAATCCGCATCGTATTCCTCGACACGACTCCACTTATCGACCGCTATCGTGAGAACATCACTAAATATCCCGATGCTTGCAAGCAAGACCCGCAGGCACAGCTCGACTGGCTCGACCGCACATTGAAGTCGGCTAAGGAGGATTGGATAGTTGTGGTAGGACACCATCCTATCTATGCCTATACCACAAAGGCCGAATACGAGCGCACCGACATGCAGAAGAATGTGATGCCTATCTTGCACAAATATAACAATGTGGCTATATATGCTTGCGGACACATTCACAACTTCCAGCACATACGCATGCCCAACGACAATATTGACTACGTTGTCAATTCATCTGCCTCGTTGGCTCGCTCCGTGAAGGAAACCACGGGAACCGTGTTCTGTTCGTCGGCTGACGGATTCTCTATCATCTCTGCCACAAAGGATAAGTTGAGAATGTCGATGATTGACAAGGACGGAAAGGTGATACATACCATTGAAAAGCTTAAGAAATAAAAGCCTCAACGACTCCATAATATAATAACAGATATGAAACAATTTCTATTAAGTGTAGCCCTTATTGCTGCCTCATCAACTGTGGCCTCTGCCCATACCCTTGACGGCATTGTCAAGGACAATCGTACGGGTGAGCCTCTTATTGGCTCGGTGATAGAGGTGAAGGAGTTGCCAAGTGTCAAGACAACCACTGGTCTTGACGGTTCGTTCACTTTGCACGAGTTGCCCGACAAGGGTCGATACACACTCGTTGTGAGATACATATCGTATAAGACACGAGAAATTCCGGTTGAGGTTTCTGACAAGGGCATTGTTAATATTACTCTTGATGAGGACTCGCACGAACTTGGTGAGGTGGTCATTAAAGGATATAAGGAATATCACTCCGACCGTAGCGCTATAGACATGGAGAAGACTGCTGGCAACGTGCTTAATGTGATGAGCCAGCAAAGCATACAGCTCTCGCCCGACGTGAATGTGGCAACCGTACTGCAACGTGTGTCGGGTGTTACTATGGAGCGTGATGCCTCGGGCGAAGCATCATACGCCATACTGCGAGGCATGGACAAGCGCTACAACTATACGCTCGTGAATGGTGTGAAGATACCAAGTCCTGACGACAAGAACCGCTATATTCCACTCAATATTTTCCCGTCCGACCTTATGGACCGACTCGTTGTGTCCAAATCATTAACCGCCGATATGGAGGGCGATGCAGCAGGTGGCGTTGTGGATATGGTGATGAAGGATGCACCATCACACTTTCAGATTCAAGCCAATGCAGCAGTGGGCACAAGTGACTACTTCTGGAAGGACGGCCGCGACTATCTGTCCTCTAATCGCCGCGACTATACACACAAAGCACCATACGAAGTCAATGGTGCCAATTATAAAGCTATGACATCCGATTTCGCTGGCGGACCTACACAAATAAGTAGCCATTCGATGCCAGCACCCAACTTTATTGGTGGACTTTCGATAGGCAACCGCTTCTGGAATGACCGCATTGGCGTTATGGTAGCAGGTAGCATTCAGAACATCTTCCGCGGAACTGAGCGCACATACAACTCTGTAAAGATGGCTTCGGGCGAGCAGGCTATGTACATCTACTCGCTTCAGCACCGCTATTATTCTATACACGATCTGACGGCTGGCGTTCATGCCAAGGTAGACTTGCAGTTGGAGAACAACAAATTTGAGTGGTACAACATGTATGTGCGCACCAACTCGAAGGGTGTGCGTTATAACAACTCTATCAATACGGAGTATATCTCCAGCGACAGTTACACACAGGACGACGAGACACGCTCGCTGTCACAGACGCAAAGCATATTTGCCACACACCTCAAGGGCACTCATCATCTTACGAAAGACTTCACGGTTGACTGGGCAGGCATCTTCTCGCAAGCTAAATCAGAAGACCCAGACCGAGTGTATCTTAGTCTGACCAATACTGTTCAGTCGGCAGATGGTGTAGACGGTTCGCTTTGGAGTGGCAGCAAGAACATCCTGAAGACGCTGCCTAAGAATATGGAGCGACGTTTTCAGCACAACACCGACAAGGATTGGGCTGGATACATCAACCTCGCTTACAATTCACAACTTGGCAACGACGTTAATGCTTTGTGGAAGGCTGGTGCACAATACCGACGTAAGGAACGTGGCAACAGATACTACTCGTACAACTTCACTCCTACAGATATATCGCAGAAACTCGACGGCAACGCTTTCGACCAGTTTGCTTCTATCGACTGGACTTGTAAGACCCCATACTCGCAGGCATCACAGCTCAACTACGACTCGAAGGAACACATAGGCGCTGCCTACATCATGACAATTCTTAAGAACAGATGGGGCGAACTGAACGCTGGCTTGCGTGCCGAGCATACCAACCAGATATACACTATGCTGCAGAAGTTCCGCAACATGGGACAGGTAGGCGAGCAAAGCTATTTGGACTGGTTGCCATCGGCATCGCTCAAGTGGACACCGACAAAGAAGATGAACGTGCGCCTTTCGTACTATCGCTCTATCAACCGTCCGGGCTTCTACGAGATTGTGCCTTACCAGATTATGGGCGAGGAATATCAGGAGAAGGGTAACCCCAACCTGAAGCGTGCACTTATCGACAATGTCGACTTGCGTTGGGAGTGGTTCCCGTCGGCTACCGAGCAGGTGTTGGCTGGTGTGTTCTACAAGTATCTGCAAGATCCTATTGAGCAGGTGTTTGTAGCTGCCGACGGTAAGTTGGGCAGCGGAGCCGATGCTTACTATATGCCCGACAACCTTGGCAATGCCAAAAACTATGGTTTCGAGATTGATGTAGTGAAGTACATACGCCACTTTGGTATCAAGGCTAACTACACCTACACCCACTCAACTATAACCACCACAAAGCGCGAGTATAAGGAAGGCAGTGCCGAGTATAAGACTGGTGTAACGCAGACACGTCCGCTTGTAAATCAGGCTCCACACACAGCCAACCTCTCCTTGCTCTACAAGGACACCAACTACGGATGGAACGCACAGCTTGCTGCATCCTACACAGGTACAAAGCTTTCACTTGTGTCACCGTTTAAGGATGCCGACCAGTGGGACAAGGCTATGTTCGGACTCGACTTCAGTATGGAGAAGAAGTTTCCTTGCGGCGTGTCAGTATTCCTGAAGGCAAACAATCTGCTTGACGCAAAGCGCGAGCGCTATCTCAAGACAGTAAACCAGAGCAACCTCGAATATGAGGGACAACGCTCGGACAAGACTATTGTAGGAACATATAAATATGGTAGAACGTATCTTGTCGGAGTAAGAGTAAAGTTATAATAAGACAAAACGATATGAAAAGAAATAACAAAAATATTGCTGCAATGCTTCTTATGGCAGTTGCTGCCTTTGTAGGCTCGTCGTGCGAAAACGACAACATCAACCCTTATGAGTATAACAACAATGGCGTCAACCAGAACCAAGGTTCTACTGAGGTGGTCAAGACCAAGACGGCTGAATATCCCGTTGGCTCACTTGTGTGGACCAAGGACACTACGCTTACAGAAAGCGTGGAGATACCTGTAGGCACATCGCTATATATTGAACCTGGCGTGACCGTAACTTGCAAGTCGGATGTGCAGGTGCCTATCGAGATTGTGGTGCTTGGCAATCTATATTGCATGGGAACTGCCGAGCATCCAGTGACATTCACCTCCGACACAAAGAAGACTGAGGACTGGGGTGGTATCATCTGCGGATACAACAGCCAGGAGGTTGTGCTCAACCATGTAGAGTTAGCGTATGCTGGAGCAACACCTACTGAATCATCCGCATCATTCCAAAACCACCTCTTCAAGAGCACCATCGACGGTGGTGTGCCTGCCTTCCACTTCTGCAACGTCAACGGCAAGTTTGTAATGGCAAACTGTTTCTTGCACGACAACTACAACGACCAGACCTATTTCACGGGCGGTCAGGGTGTGATATACAACTGCATGTTTGCCGACAGCGGCAATGCTACTGACGGTGGTGAGGCTATCAACGTGAAGGCGGGCTGCAAACTCGACATTGCCAATAACATCATCTACAACGCTTGCACCAACGCTTTCAAACTGTCAAATGCCGGCAACAGCGAGACGATACCGCTCACGCAGCTTACTGCCTACAACAACACTATAGTAAACTGCGGTTGGCGTCGTTCGAAGAACAAGAAGGGCGGAAGCGTCTGGCTTGAAAAGGCTATTGCTCCGACATTTGTCAACAATCTTGTATACGACTGCCGATACGGACTGAAGCAACCTAAAAAGGATGGTGCCGACATCGAACACTCCACAGTAGCCCCAAACTACTATTTCGCTTCTACCGAAACTGGCGTGAAGCAGATGTCGAAGGATGCCGACATGATTGTATGGAACGACAACGACATAAAGAGCAGCGTGGCAGGACAGCTCAATCCGCTGTTCAAGAACTTCCGGCAGAGCGACAAGATGAACATCAACTGCGAGATTGACGATGTGCAGCAGGGCGCTCCGCTTGCTTTCGACCGCTCATGGAATTTCAACCTTCAGCAGGGCAGCCCGGCTCTGTCGGGTGGCGTGACAAGCTTCCTGCGTGTCTTCCCCAATGGCATAGCATTCTTCGGAATGAAGAAGGTGATGTTCCTCGACAACAGCAACGATCAGAACTACTACTACGCTGCTCCAGCACCAACAACACAGTTCGGTGCAGCGCTGTAATCAAGCCTGGTATTAATGCAATTAGGGCTTCTTTGCTCTCCAATAGTCGAATTATGGAGAGCAAAGAAGCCCTAAACTTTTTATTCGCTCATCAAGAGCTTCTTGAAGTCGCCAAACTCCTTCGACATAGCTATGCTCCGCTTCTCGCCCTTCATGAAGGCGGCAAGACGTTCGGGTATTGCAACCTCAGCATTGATGGCCGATTCTACAGTATCCTTGAACTTGGCTGGATGAGCTGTCTCGCCAAACACGCCCACCTCGCCATCAAGTAGCAAGTCTTTCAGAGCCTGATAGCCGCATGCGCCGTGTGGGTCGAGTATGTAGTGATTGTTGTCGTAACACTGACGCATGGTCTGGCGTATCTGCTCGTCGCTGTATGTGGCACCGCTCATCAGACTTGAAATCTTCTTCCAGTCGCCCTTGAAGAGGTCGTTGATACGGGCGAAGTTGCTCGGGTCGCCTACGTCCATAGCGTTGGCAATGGTCTGGATGCTTGGGCGTGGATTGTACTCGCCGGTCAGCAGATACTTGTAAACGATGTCGTTGGCATTGTTGGCAGCGATGAAACGCTTCACAGGCAATCCCATTTCTCTGCCGAATATAGCTGCTGTGATGTTGCCGAAGTTGCCGCTCGGTACACATATTACATATCCGTGCTCCTTGCCAATGCGCTTCAGCTGTGCGTAGGCATAGAAATAGTAGAACGCCTGCGGAAGGAAGCGTGCCACGTTGATAGAGTTGGCAGAAGTAAGCTTCATGTGCTTGTTAAGCTCGTCGTCCATGAATGCTTGCTTGACGAGAGCCTGGCAGTCGTCAAACACGCCGTCTACTTCGATGGCAGTGATGTTCTGTCCGAGTGTGGTGAACTGGCTCTCCTGAATCTTGCTGACCTTGCCTTTAGGATAGAGTACATATACATGTATGCCGTCTACGCCAAGGAAACCGTTGGCTACAGCCGAACCCGTATCGCCACTTGTAGCAACCAATACATTGACATTCTTGGTTCCCTCTTCGCGTATGAAGTATTGCAGCATACGCGCCATGAAGCGTGCGCCTACATCCTTGAAGGCGAGTGTGGGTCCGTGGAAGAGTTCGAGCGAATAGATGTTCTGTTCAACTTCCTTTATCGGGCAGTCGAACGCCAAGGTGTCGTATACGATGCGCTTGAGGTCGTCTGCCTTGATGTCTTCGCCGAAGAAGGCATCTGCCACCTTGTATGCTATCTCCTGAAATGAGAGCTTGTCGATGTTCTCAAAAAACTCCTTAGGCAACTTCTTGATGCGTTCGGGCATATATAGACCGCGGTCGGGTGCAAGTCCTTTTACTACTGCTTCGTGCAGTGATGCGAGTGGGGCTGTATGGTTGGTGCTGTAATATTTCATAGAATTTAAAATGTTAAGTGTTAATTGTTAAGTGTTAAATTGCAGGAACGTCTATGCTCATAAACATGTCCATGAATTCGGTGAGATGAAGCATGCCGTAGCTGCCGCTTACGCAACTCACTTCGCTGTATGTCGCAACGTTGTCGGGCTCGATGCCGGGATACCATACGGTGAAAGGCACAGGCTCTTTCATGTGTGTGCGTATCTCCACTGGAGTGGGATGGTCGGGCATCAGGGCTATGCATACAGGCTCGTTCCATTTGGACA
The DNA here is from genome assembly GCA_900550035.1 of uncultured Prevotella sp. Classification (GTDB taxonomy): domain Bacteria; phylum Bacteroidota; class Bacteroidia; order Bacteroidales; family Bacteroidaceae; genus Prevotella. The sequence continues at coordinate 38,593 of URQS01000012.1, forward strand.
CCTCGTTAAATATAGGGCCGACCATACGGCTGTCGAGGTTTTCGATGGTGCGGAGCTTCAGTTCCAAGTCGCCGTCGTGTCCGGCTTCGTCGCTTGCCTCGACGTGTACGAATACGAAGTCGTCATTGTGCAGAGCGTCGATAGCGGCTTGGGCTTTCCCCTCGTAATTGGTGTCAGCAAGTCCGGTAGCACCCGGCACGATGATGTTGTGCAGTCCGGCATAGTGGCCGATGCCACGTATCAGGTCGACAGCCGAAATCACATCGCCTCGCTTTATCTGCGGATACATCTCCTGCAGCGTCTTCATCTGCGGACGATAGCCACCGCCCCAAGGCCATATACAGTCAGCCTCGTCTTTGCCTTCGGCACGTCGTGCTATGTTGAGCGGAGCATTGGCAAGCACTTCCTGCGATTTCAGAATCAAGTCGTTCAACAGGTCGGCGGTTTGTTGTGCCGTCATTCTGTCGGATGATGCATCTTCGTTGAATTTACAGCCATTGTCTTCATATCCAGGTTCTGGACTGACGAGCAGCTCGCGCCACGGTTCGTTGGGATGGTCGTGGGGTGGGGCGCATGTTACGTGCTTGTTGCCACCTCTTATTATAAGCAAGTGCCGGTATTGTATACCCTTGATAAACTCCACACGGTCGTTGCCCAGCTTCTCGTTAAGTATGTCGATGAGTTGCTGGCTGTCGTCGGTAGTAAGGTGTCCACCATGATGATTCTTTATCTTGCCATCGGCAATACAGATGATATTGCAGCGCAATGCGAAGTCGTCGGGGCGCATGTCGTAGCCTATTGAAGCAGCTTCCAATGGTCCGCGACCTTCATATACTTTGTTCATGTCATAGCCAAGTATGGTGGCGTTGGCCACCTCGCTGCCTGGCAGAAAACCGTCGGGCACGGTGATGAGACGGCCCGTTCGTCCTATGCGAGCCAGATTGTCCATGTTTGGAGTGTTGGCATACTCAAGGAGGGTCTTGCCTCCGAGTCGGTCGACAGCATGATCTGCCATGCCGTCGCCGAGGATTATTATGTGTTTCATGGGTAATTCTTTTTAGATGTTAGCGATAGACATGATATTGGCGAATACGCCCGCAGCTGTTACACTTGCTCCAGCTCCGTAACCCTGTATGAGCATCGGGTACTCGCGATAGCGCTCGGTGGTGAGCGATACTACGTTGTTGCTGCCCTCAAGATTATAGAACGGATGGCGTATGTCAACTTCTTTGAGTGCCACATTGGTCTTTCCGTGGTCGAATGTTGCCACAAAGCGCCAACGCTTGCCTTCGGCTTCGAGCTTCTTGCGACGCTCTTCAAAGTCGGCATCAAGCTGTGGCAGATTCTTCCAGAAGTCGTCTATAGTACCCTCGAAGAACGAGTCGGGTATGAACAGATGCTTCTCAACATCAGCTTTCTCTACCTTGTATCCTGCCTCACGGGCGAGAATTACAAGTTTGCGGATTACGTCCTTGCCCGAGAGGTCGATGCGTGGGTCGGGTTCGCTATATCCCTGTTCTTTGGCACGGCGTACTGCCTCCGACAATGGAACGTCGGCAGAAATCTCGTTGAAAATGAAGTTGAGCGTACCGCTGAGCACAGCCTCTATCTTCAATATCTCGTCGCCGGAGTTGCGCAGGTCGTTGATGGTTCCGATGATAGGAAGTCCGGCTCCAACGTTGGTTTCGTAGCGGAATTTAACGCCACGTGCCAGAGCGGTATCCTTCAGTCGGATGTAGTTGTCGTACGATGACGAGGCTGCAATCTTGTTGGCAGCAATCACCGAGATGTTATGTTCGAGGAACGACTGGTAGAGTTGCGCCACGTCCTTGCTTGCTGTACAGTCGACAAACACGCTGTTGAAGATGTTCATGCTGATAATCTCGTCGCGCAAGGCATTGTCGTTGCATAAGGGTGCCTGCTCAAGCAGTTCGCGGTATGTAGTGAGGTCGATGCCGTCGCGGTTGAATATGGCCTTCTTCGACGATGCTATACCTACCACATTAAGTTTCAGGCGCTTGGTGCGTTTCAGTTCTTCATATTGGTCGTGAATTTGCTCCAGAAGCTGTCCGCCCACCGTGCCCACACCGCATACAAAGAGGTTGAGCACCTTGTATTCCGAAAGGAAGAACGAGTCGTGTATTACGTTGAGTGCCTTGCGCAGATATTTGCTGTCTACTACAAACGAGATGTTGGTCTCCGATGCACCCTGTGCACATGCTATCACGCTGATACCGCTTCTGCCAAGAGTGCCGAAGAGTTTGCCGGCAATACCAGGTGTGTGCTTCATGTTCTCGCCTACGATGGCTATTGTGGCAAGTCCGCTCTCAGCGTGCATTGGGAACATGGCACCCGTCTCTATCTCCTTGGCAAACTCGTTGTTGAGCACCTCTACAGCAGCCTGCGAGTCCTGATCGCGCACGCCGATAGATGTAGAGTTCTCTGACGATGCCTGCGACACCATAAACACGCTTATGCCATTGTCGGCAAGAGCGGTAAAGATGCGTCGGTTGACACCGATGACACCCACCATCGACAGACCCGTTACGGTGATGAGGGTGGTGCCGTTGATGCTCGAAATACCCTTGATGGGTTTTGAATCGTTGGCTATTTTTGCCTTGATGATGGTTCCCTCAGCGTCAGGATTGAATGTGTTCTTTACACGTATAGGTATATTCTTAATACATACGGGGTATATTGTAGGCGGATAAATCACCTTTGCACCAAAGTTGCAAAGCTCCATAGCCTCGATATAGCTCAGTTCGTTGATGGTGTATGCTGTCTTGATTACTCGTGGGTCGGCGGTCATGAAGCCGTCTACATCGGTCCATATTTCGAGTATGTCGGCATCGAGTGCTGCCGCAATAATAGCTGCTGTATAGTCTGAACCACCGCGTCCGAGATTGGTAATCTCGTCGGTGTCGCGGTCCATACTGATAAAACCTGGAACAAGCGAAATGCGTGGCAGGTCGCTGAATGTGCGACGCACCAATCGGTTGGTGAGTTCTGAGTCGAGAGTATTCTTGTGGTTCTTCTGCACGGTCTTGATGAAGTCGCGCGAGTCAAACCACTTGGCACCATGCACAAGCGTAGCTACAATGTTAGAGCTAAGGCGTTCGCCGTAGCTTACGATAGCGTCTTGTGTCTTCTTGGAAAGGTCGTGGATAAGGAACACACCAAAATAGATAGAGCGCAACTGTTCAAACAGCGAATCGACAATCTTGAACAGGTTTTCGCGCTTGCGTGTATCGGTGATGATGGTGTCAATCATCTTGTGGTGGCGGTCCACCATAGCCTGAAACTCTTCCTTCCATGCTTCGTCGCCCTTAAGTGCAAGCTGCGAAGTGGCAAGGAGCTTGTCGGTGATGCCACCAAGGGCACTGACTACAATAATGACCGGCTGTTTCTGGGCCTCTTTCTCTACAATAGCCTTCAGGCTGAGAATACTCTCTACGGAACCTACTGAGGTTCCGCCAAATTTCAATACTTTCATTCTTCTTGTTCTTTGGTTAATGCCTCCATACAAAGGAGGCGGATTGTGTTTCGGTGCAGTGGCTTGCCGGCGCAGCGAGACTGGCTTCTGCATCATGCCTCAATACGAGAGAGGAATGGGCAAGACTCCTTGGTCTGCTTTTCTATACTGCGCGACAGCGGGGCGTGACAGCACCGTGTCGTGACATAAAGTTTTAATAAAGTGTCGGCAAATTTACGAAAAATAAATGTTATGTCAATAAAAAACAAAAGAAAAATTACAATTTTGCAAGATTATATGTCTGATGATAAACAAATCGTAGCAGCAAATGGGTAGGTTGGTAATAATTGATTGCTCAAACTAATTGCCTGCTTAGGCTACGGCGGTGACACCATAGCCTCCTATGGTGCAGAAACAAAAAAGAGGACTTTACTTTCGTAAAATCCTCTTTAGATATGTTTGTGACTCCGGCAGGATTCAAACCTGCAACCTTCTGATCCGTAGTCAGATGCTCTATTCAGTTGAGCTACGGAGCCAAACCTTATTGCTTTATGGAAGTGTTGTTCCTTAAAAGCGAGTGCAAAGGTATAGCTTTTTATTTAAACCTCCAAATATTTTTGAAAGTTTTTTCTGTTTTTTGTTGAAATTTCTTGGATTTGTACTAACTTTGTAGATATAAATCAATAATTATGAATATATTCTTGTCGATAGTTGTCACGTATTGCGTTGTCGGTAAATCCGCTATGTAGGGCTGGTATATATAAATAATGTGACGCTACGCTTGAAGGGTGCCGACTATCGGGTGCCGTACATGTGTCACAATGTGGGTAAAATGTAAAAAAAGGAAACTCAAATATTGAGTTTCCTTTTTTAATAGTTGGGTGGCAGGTGGGACTCGAACCCACGACATTCAGAACCACAATCTGACGCTCTAACCAACTGAACTACGGCCACCATGTATGTTTTGCTTATTTCTCTCTATTCCCTCACTCAAGCTGAGGGTGGCAGGTGGGACTCGAACCCACGACATTCAGAACCACAATCTGACGCTCTAACCAACTGAACTACGGCCACCATGTGAATGAGCTTTTGATTTTTAAGCGAGTGCAAAGGTAGTGAATTTTTGCTAAACTACCAAAAGTATTTCTTATTTTTTTGGTATTTAAGTGCAATTTTTTGTGTTAAAGGTGCGCTTTTTGTCGAAAATAATAGCTTGAGTGACGTTTTATGAGCAAAAAATAAGAGTTCAGCATGCAGCGTGTGCTTGCTGAACTCTTATGTGGAGTTTAATCAAACTGTCTTGTTTGTATTATTTTGCGGGTTGGGCAGGTGTCTGCTGTGCGTCAGCTGCCGGAGCCTGCTGAGCACCTGTAGCCGGAGCCTGCTGCTGGCTTGCACCGAAACCAGGAGTTGTGTTGGGGTTGGTGTTCTGTGTTTCAGTAGCTGCCTTCTCCATAACACTGCTTTCGGTAGAAGAAACCGGAGCTACATAGGCGCATACGATGCTGAAGAGTACCATAGCGATGGCAAGACCCCATGTTGCCTTCTCGATGAAGTCGGTAGTTTTGCGAACGCCCATGATGGCGTTTGATGAAGAGAAGTTAGAGGCCAGTCCGCCACCCTTAGATTCTTGGATAAGAACGATGCCGATCATCAGCAACGATGCTATCACAATGAAGATTACGAATAAAAAGTAAATCATTTCCTTATTTGTTATTTATTATTTATTATTTATTGCTTGTTTTTGTGGTTTTACCACTTCTTTACGAGCGTGTTTTAGTACAGTTTTTACTGCTTTTTGCTCTTCTCGTTGATAATAAGTTTCTTTAAGAAACGTATTTGGTCTGCAAAGTAAGCACTTTTTTTTGGATAATTCAAATTTAAGCGTTGAATAATTTCAAGAGCCTTCGAATATCTGCCTTGTTTTATATAAATTTTGGCCAAAGTCTCTGTGAAATAGCCTTCATCGCTGTCAATTTGCTCGTTGCTTTCGTTGTTTATCTCTGGTTTGTATGTGGGCTTGTCCTGCAGTTGTATCTTGCCTCCGTCGTTATTGATGAAGTCGTCGATAAGTTCTTGTCCCTTCAGTTGTGGACTTTCGTTTTCGGTCTTATCTTCTTCCTCGTTTTCTTGCTTTAGCAGATATGCCACATAGTCGATAGCTGCATCGGCAGGAGTTGGTTTGCTTTTTGTGTCTTGTACGTCAGTGTCCGTGTCGGGCTTGGCAGTTTCAAGATAGCTGTCGATAAGCGAGATGGTACGGTTGCCTACCGTGGTGTTGTCTCGCTGGGCTGCGGAGTTGGCTAACTTCTCGTCGGCAAGTTCCTGAGCTGTCTTTATCTTATAATGTGCACCTTCAACAAGTTCGAATAGTAGCGAACGGTCGGATACATACAATGCAGCACGATGCAGCTCGTCGTCGAATGCCGAGTCGTGCAGCAGATACATGTTCTGCAGCATCAGCAGTCGTGCTGTCTGATAGTAAGGATAGAGCGCGACAAGGCTTCGGAGCTCGTACAGAGTCTCCTTGTTCATTAGCTCGGGATGTTGTATGAGGCGCACTAAGTCCACGTTGTTGTTATGTTAAATGTTTGGTGTTAAATGTTGATTTACCAGTTTGCCACAGTGGCATTGAATATCTGTTCGGTCAGGTCTTTTATCATCTGTGTGACGAGTTCTTCCTGTACCGATGCTAGGCTTTGTGTGGTTTCGTACGACTTTGAAGCTGTGAACTGTCGTTCGAAGTCCTCGTTATGGTTGGCATTGTTGGTGAATCGCACGTTGACCGTTATTGACAATTCGGTTTGTGCCGAGCTACCGTCGGCCGATACCGACTTGTTGCGTTGAGAGTATTGTGTTATCTCACCCTCAATCTTCAAGTCGCCGTTGCGCTTAACCTGACTAAGCTTGGTATGGCTGGCAAACTCGTCCTTTAGCTGATTGTTGAACATTGGTCCCATCGGTCCCCACACATAACTTGAACGTATAGGGAAATCGGCTATCTGTATAGTCTTGGTCTTGGTGTAGTCGATGCTGGCTCCGTTGAACTTATATCCTGAGAAAGCGCACGAGACCCATGTCAATGCCACCAAGACAAAGACAACCATCTTAATGGCCCAATTATTATGTTTGTTTGTCATTTTAGATATGCTTTATTATTTGTCCAGTCCGTACTGCTTGATGCGTCGGTAGAGTGTACGGTCGGAAATGCCGAGTTCTTGTGCCGCCTTCTTGCGGTTGCCGCCATTGCGTTCAAGTGCTTTCTCCACAACGTGTCGGCCAATGTCGTTGAGATTGAGGCTGTCGTTGTCGGAGATGCCAGCGTTGTCGTTGTCGTTTATTTCCTCTGCCTCGACATCTTGAAAGGCGTTGAAACGGTTTTGTGGATTATGATACTGTTGTATTGGTGATGTCGGATTGCCGTAGCTGTGTGTATCCGGTCCGCCAAGAGCGTGTATGCCGTTCAGTGCTGAGAGATTGTCGAGTGCGTGCGGTGTGTCCATCTTCTTGCGCATATCGGCCATTTCGCGTCGTAGGTCGCTCACATTGCCACGCAGTTCGTACAATATTTTATATAGTATTTCGCGTTCGCTTTCGTACGAGTGGCTTCCGGGAGTTGCTGTTGTTGTAAGCTGTGTGCTCTCCTGGTCCTCTGGGATGAACTTGCTCAGTGTCTCGGCATCAATCTCGCGTTTCTGGCTTAATATCGACATCTGCTCGGTTATGTTCTTGAGCTGGCGCACGTTGCCCGGCCACTTGTATTTGAGCATTATCTGCTTAGCGTCGTCGGTGAGCGTGATGCGAGGAATGCGATACTTCTCTGCCATCTGCATTGTGAACAGTCTGAACAACAGCAGTATGTCTTCGCCTCTGTCGCGCAGGGGCGGAATCTGTATAGGTATGGTGTTGAGTCGGTAGAACAGATCTTCGCGGAAGCGTCCCTCGCTTATTGCCTTGTGCATGTTGACGTTGGTGGCGGCTACGATGCGCACGTCGGTCTTCATGATTTTCTGGCCGCCCACACGTATGTATTCGCCCGTTTCGAGCACACGCAGCAGTCGTGCCTGTGTAGCAATGGGCAGTTCGCCCACCTCGTCGAGGAATATCGTACCCTTATTGGCAGTACCGAAATAGCCTTCGCTCTCGCCGATTGCACCCGTGAACGAACCCTTTTCGTGTCCGAACAGTTCGCTGTCGATAGTGCCTTCGGGGATGGAGCCGCAGTTTATTGCAAAATACTTTTCGCGCTTTCGTGTAGAGTTGTCGTGTATGAGACGCGGGATGATTTCCTTGCCCACGCCGCTTTCGCCAACGATAAGCACGCTAAGATCGGTCGGCGCAACCTGAAGAGCTACGTCGAGAGCATGATTGAGGGCCTCGCAATTGCCCACAATGTTGTATCTTTGTTTTATTCTTTGAAGTTCTGATGTGTCCATTTGAAAACAAAATTACACATTATAATTGAGATATATGCAACGGGCTGTCCTTTTTTAGCGATTTTAAAGGTTTTGTGCCCGTTGCTGCTTTCCTCTCTTATTCGGCAGTCTGCTGCTTGTTGGCATCAGGCTTTTGTGGCGCACCGCCGTTTTTGTTGTCTGCTTGTGCAGGACGTTGTGACGGACGACGGTCGTTGTGTTCGTTGCGGTTGAACGGTTCACGCTTCTTGGGGATTGAAAATCTTACCTTCTCGCTGTCGTCGCGTTTCTCGTGGTAGAGCTTTTGTAGCGGATTGGCAAGTGGCAAGTCGTGCTCGTCGCGGTTGCGCACAATGTCGATAGCTGTGAATATGGCGTGACGGAGTGCGCTCTCGTCGTACTCGCCTGTTCCTGCATTCACGAAATCGGGTGACAGAGCCGGTGCAGTACATACCAATGGCAGAGATGCTATGTAGCAGATGCCATCGTTCTGCATAAGCGTTGTGAATGGGATGTTGGCCTGGTCGTCGTACATGGCCAGAACGCAGTCGAAAGCTTCGTACAGACTGTGTCCGAAGAATTCGTCGGCTGCATATGGTCCGTATGCGTTGATACCTTCCTCTTCCGATTTCTTTACGGCTGGTATGATAATGGTGTTCTCCTCCGTGCCGTCGGCTTTTGGGTTGAGTGCCAATACTGCTATGCGTGGGTTGGATATACGGAAGTCGCGCTGCATACTTGCGTGCAGTGCCTTGATTTTTGCAATGAGGCGTTCTTCGGTAAGGTTTGCTGGAATGTCCTTGATTGCGAGTCCGTCGGTGGCGAGCGCTATGCGTAGCGTCTCATTTATCATTATCTTCACGCCTTTCGCACCGTCGCCGATGCTTGTCTCAGAGTATTCCTTCAGATTCTTGTAGCTGTAGTTGTCGGCCGACATGTTGGTGTTGTCGACAGGACAGGCTACAAGCACGTCGTACAACTGGCTGCGGAAGTCGGTCATGGCGCGGTCGAGAGCCTTCAATGCAGCTTCGCCAGATTCCTTGGTAGGTGTGCCAATCTCTACCTTCACATCGTCGTCGAAGCAAGTGAGCAGATTGACGCGTCCGTCTTGAGCGTCTTCTGCACGATTGATGATGCTGAAGTTGGCCTGAATGTTCATCGCCTTACGATGATAGGCGGCAATCTTAGGCGAACCGTAGATGATAGGAGTGCAAAGCTCCAGCATATCAGGCTCGGCAAAGGTTTTAAAAATGAGTTCGTATCCGATACCGTTGGTATCGCCGTGCGTTATGGCAACGCGTATTTTTCTATCTTCCATTGTATATTATATATATATTGTGTATAAATAATTAGTCTATATGCTTTTTGCCAGACAGATGCCTTGTTGGCTCCTGCTTCTTCTTGTCCTGTTGCTTATGCGTAGCATACACGATGGCTTCGAGCTGCATTATGAGGTTGCGCTTCTTCTTGCCGGGGGCATAGACGAAGCCTTCTATGGTGACTACTTCGCGAGGATAATATCCCCATATCGAACGTGCCACAAGCGGTCCGCCCATGGCGTCGCCTTTCATTTCCCACAGTCCGCGCCATTCTTGCGTGAGGATGTCTTCCCGCTCGTCGTGCTTATATATAACGCTACATGCATCATGCACCGTTGTCATATACATAGAGTCGGTTTCGCCCTTGATGTTGACTTGCATCACACTGTCGCGTTTGCGAAACTGCTGTTTGTAGATACAAATATTCTGCATAGCCGTTGGCGAGTCGTTGGATATCCACAAGAAGTCCTTGCCACGCTTGCACGACTTCATATCGGCAGGAATCGGAATGTCGAAACCGAACATTCGCTTCACTTCTGCCTCCATCTTCGGGTTGTGTTTGTGCTGCAAGGTCTCGATGTAGGCTTTTGATTCGTGGGCTTTAAGTAGTTTGGCCAATGTGTGTGCGTTGCCTTGTAGGGCTGTGCCATCGGGTGTGGTGTCATGCAGACATTGGACAGACGGTGTGCATATGCGCACTATCAATTGCGGCTCGGCGTACATATTGCGTTTGCATTCAAGACGCAACTTTTCGTATTTCTTGGGGTTGATGTCTACTACGATTAGCGACCTTGCATATCGCAACACTCCTGTCAATGCGTCAGTCGGCTTTACATCAGTCTCGCGCACGTCAAACATTGGCTCTGATTGTAGCAATCCTTCAACGTCAATGCTTAGTGTCTTGTACAATATGCTGTCAACATCGCCCACTACAGTCACCTCGTACGGTCTGCCGCCACTTGTGGGCAACATGCTCTTGCGGTCGTTGCAGGATGCAATGAGCAGGCAGAAGATGGTAAAAAGCAGACAATAACCAAACTTGTACATTTCGTTTTAGTTGAAAGTTGAAAGTTGAGAGTTGAGAGTTTGGGGCAGAGAGTAGAGGGTATTCATAACTCTCAACTCACAATTCTCAACTCTCAACTTTAGTTTTCTTTTCTTTCTTCCTCTATCGTCTTAGCCGTTGATAGCAGTCCACACGCAGCGAAGATGTCCTGTCCGCGGCTTGCGCGTATCGTGGTGATGATGCCGTGGTTGTTGAGATAGTCGCGGAAAGCCTCCATCTTCTGTTCGTCGCAGCCTTCGAGGTCAACGTTAGGAATCTTGTGGAAGCGTATGAGATTGATGCGGCAGAAGAGTCCCTTGGTCAGCTTCACAATCTCGCGGGCGTGAGTCATTGAGTCGTTTACGCCACGGAACATAATATATTCGAACGAGAGGCGACGCTGATGAGTGAAGTCGTACTGGTGCATGAGGTCGATAATCTCGGTTATCGACATTCCGCGCTCGGCAGGCATGAGCATGGCGCGCTGTTCGGGTATGGGCGAGTGCATGCTGATAGCAACATGGCATTCGCTCTCGTCGAGGAATCTCTTCAGCTTGTTCTTCACACCAACGCTGCTTACGGTGATGCGCTTGGGGCTCCAAGCGTAGCCATAATCTGATGTCAGCACCTCAGTAGCCTTCAGCACGTTGTCGAGATTGTCCATAGGTTCGCCCTGTCCCATAAACACGACGTTGGTGAGTTTGTCGCGTTCGGGCAGAGTGTAAATCTGGTTGAGAATGTCTGTCACAGTAAGATAACCCTCAAAACCCTGTTTGCCCGTTTGGCAGAACAGACAGTTCATCTTGCAGCCTACCTCGCACGATACACATAGCGTTGCGCGGTCGTGGTCGGGAATGTATACCGTCTCTACATGCTTGCCCGATGCGGTAGGAAAGAGATACTTGATGGTGCCGTCCTTCGACTTCTGGCATTCGATGTGTGGCATGCAGCCAATGGTGTATTCGGCGGCAAGCTTCTCGCGGTTTGCCTTTGATATGTTGGTCATTTCGTCAATCGACTCCACATGCTGTGTGTAAAGCCACTTTGCCATCTGTCCGCCAGTGAAGGCAGGCATACCGAGCGACTTTGCCACTTCTTTCAGTTCTGAGAGCGATAGTCCGAGTAGGGGTTTCTTATTGTCTGTCATATGATTTTGTTAGCGATTTGTTTCGTTTATATTTCTGCAAAATTAATGTTTTATTCGCAGAATACCAAATGTTTGGGGGTGTAATTCAAATGGAGCACTTTTACATTTCAAATGGAGTTCATTCGCACTTCAAATGTAGTGTGTTTGTGCTTCAGTTGTTGTCTTTTGTAAGCAGGACGTACAACGCAAACATGCCCATAATAATGCAGCTTTTGTAGGGTTTTTATGTCGCAAGTATGACTTTTCGGAAAATATCTGTTATCTTTGTGCTTGATTATTGAATAAAGATAACAATAACGATTATGATAAAGAATTTGATTTTCGACTTTGGCAAGGTGCTTGTCGATTATGATTATATGCTGGTGTTGGACCAGGTGTTCAGTACACACGAGCAGTCGGTTGATTTCTACAAGCATCTTATGGCTGAGGGATGGAACAAGCGATTGGACCGTGAGGATAAGCCTTTTGAGGCTATCATTGATGATATGGCAGAAGCGATGCCGCAGTATGCCGACGAAATACGTCAGTTTGGCAAGCGCTATACGGAGTTTGTCATTGGCGAGATTGACGGGATGCGCTCCCTGCTTGGACGCTTGAAGCAGGAGGGGTACAGACTCTTTGGACTGACCAACTGGTGCAGCAAGGTGCATGTAACAATGAAGCAGTATCCGATATTCGAACTGCTGGAGGACCGTTTGGTTTCGTCGGAAGGCATCTGATAAAGCCCGAACGTGCAATATATGAGCGTATGTGCGAGAAGTTCGCATTGAAACCCGAAGAGTGCGTTTTTGCCGACGACAGAATGGACAATATTGAGGCTGCCCGTGCTTATGGTATGCGTGGCATTGTGTTTAGAGATGCGCGTCAGTATGAGGCCGATTTGCGTCGTATTCTTGACATAGAGAGTAGGGTGGAGCGTGCCGTAGACAATTTCATGCAGGGCTATGGCTGCTGCCAGTCGGTAGTGGCAGCATTTGCTGATATGTACGGTCTTGACGATAATCTTGCCAAGCGCATTGGTGCCGGTTTTGGTGGTGGAGTAGGACGCATGCGTATGATGTGTGGCGCAGTGTCGGGTATCGTGACCTGTGTAGGACTCGACTGCGGACAGACCGACGGCGCCGACCGTGAGGGTAAGTCGGCTTGCTACAAGGTTGTGCAGGATCTGCTCGCCAAATCGAAAGAGCAGAATGGCTCACTTATCTGTGCTGAGATACTCGGACTGAAAGGTGTGGAGAAGGCGCAGTCGTCGTATGTGGCTTCGGCACGTACCGCCGAATATTACAAGAAGCGCCCATGTGCCGCCAAGGTAGAGAGCGCAGCACGTATATTTGCCGACTATCTGGAGGACAAACTCTTCGCTGAGGAGTGTGCTGCCGACGACAGTAGGTCGGTTTACAGATAATATTGATTGCTAAAAATGCGGATAATGCTAAAATTGTCCGCATTTTTGGTACTTGTGAAAATATTTTGTTGTATCTTTGCAGAAACACATACAACGGATTGTAGTAAAAAATAGATATTATGTCAAAAAATATACTCATAGCAATGTTTATGGCTGTTGCCGGCATGTTTGTGCCATGCAGTGCCGAGGCGGTTTGTTTGACAGAAATGGAAATGATAGACAATAATGACCTGTCGAAGATAACCATTTCGGTCAATGAGTCGGTGTTGCGCATTACGGGTGCTGCGGGAATGACAATGTCTGTTTATAATATCACAGGCGGTGTACCTGTGATGAAAGTTAAGATTGACGGCTCGGACAAGCGTTACGACCTGAATTTGCCGCGAGGCATTTATATCGTTCAGGTTGGTAAGGCCGTACGTAAAATAGTCATAAAATAATATTGCTTTTGAGAAATCTGCATTTTGAGCCTTTAAGGTTCTTTGTTTTTATAGCTCTTATAGCATGTGCATTGTGCTCGTGCAATGAGAGAAAGGTTGATATGCACGTTTCTCTTGATTTGTTCTCTGATTTGCAGAAGGATTATTGGCAAATAGATGAGGACAAGATAAGTGAGAATATACGTCGTATTGCTTTGGCGGATAGGCCGCAAATGACAGCCGACCGACATACACGTACCTATTATCTTGAAGGCGGACGCCCCATGTGGCTTTTGCGCGGAGGTGCCGATAGCAGAGTGGATAGTGTGCTCAAGTATGTTGCAAAAGTGGATTCGTTCGGCTTTTCGCGTGAAGACTTCTGCTATGCTACAATATGTAGTGACCTGGCACGTGTACAGAACCTCGACTTTGATACCCTTCCCGATGCCACCAATGACATCAATCGTGTGTATGCCCGACTGGAATACAGCCTGACGAAGGCCTTCCTGCGCTATTGCGAAGGTCAGCGCTTTGGTTTTGCCAATCCCTATGATTTGTTCAATCGTCTTGATGTGCGCGACAGCGACTCGGTTCACGTATCCTATCGCTCGCTTTATGGAGTGCCTACCAAGTTGGCAAATCGTGAATTTCTTGATGAAGCTTACGGGGCAATAGCGGGTGGCTGTGAAAAGGTGGGGGCATTCATGCATGCTTCTTATCCCGAAAATCCTCTTTTCTCAGAATTTTGTAAGATGCTATCGCGCCCGTTGTCGGCTGCCGAACGCCGCCGTGTGTTCTGCAATATAGAACGCAGCCGATGGCGTCATGGCGACTATCCACAGCTGCACGACAAGTATGTGCTTGTGAACGTGCCAACGCAGCAGCTTGAAGCAGTTGATAATGACAACCGAATGACTATGCGTATTGCACTCGGCAGTCTGGAAACGAAGACTCCGTTGCTCACAGGACGCATCAAGCGCATTGACTTCAATCCGCAATGGATCATTCCTAAGAGCATCATCAAGACATCGGTGCGCCATCATGCAGGCGATGTGGGCTACTTCGAGCGCCATAACTATTTCGTACGCGAGCGCAAGACGGGTAAGGAGGTGAATCCGTCGCTTGTGACAGCCGACATGATGATGAGCCACGACTATCATGTCGTTCAGCGCGGAGGCAAAGGCAATGCTTTGGGACGTATTATCTTCCGCTTTGACAACGACTACAGTATATATTTGCATGACACATCAAGTCCTTCGGTGTTTGCCAATCGTAAACGTATTGTTTCGCATGGTTGTATACGTGTGGAGCGGCCTTACGATCTTGCCGTATTCATGCTTGCCGACAAGGACGAGCGGGTTATGGAAAAGATGAAGTACTCTATAGCTGTGGATTATGGCAACGATGGTGGCGATGCCGACGAGCGTCCGGTGATTGACAAGAGTAAATTGCTGCGCAGTCTGAGCGTGAATCCAACAGTTCCGCTGTTCATTACCTATTACACATTATATCCAAATGCCGATGGTGTAATGGTGGGTTATGACGACATATATGGTTTCGACCCCGTGATATATGCTAAAATTCAGAATTTCATAAAACAATAATAACGATGTCAACCAACATGCCGACAACCGAAGCTGAAAAACAAGCGTTTTTCGCCAATATTGTTGCCCAGTACAGCGAGCGGCTGTATTGGACGGTTCGACGTATAGTGATTGACCATGACGATGCAGATGACGTACTCCAAAATGCCTTTGTTAAGGCTTGGAGCAATATGGACGATTTTCAGAACCGTTCGAAAATATCCACATGGTTGTATCGGATTGCTGTGAATGAGGCGCTCGATTTTGTTCGTCGCAAGAAGGATACAGCATCGCTTGGCGAGGAAGGCAACGTGGCAGTAGTCAATCGGTTGATGGCCGATGATTATTTTGACGGTGACCGGGCGCAGGCTCTGCTGCAGGCGGCAATAGCTTCGCTGCCCGATGTGCAGCGTGTGGTGTTCAACCTACGATATTACGACGAAATGAAATATTCGGACATAAGCCAGATGCTCAATACTTCTGAGGGAGCATTAAAGGCGAGTTATCACATAGCGGTGAAGAAGATAACTGCATTTGTCAAGAGTCATGAGTGAGAAGCATATATTTTAAAACTTATGCTATATATAAATTATGTGTATAAAATTGATGAGCAAATTAAACCTTTATAGTTTTTGTGAGTCAAATACATAAAATTATTGAAGGAATATGGAATCTGATGAGAAATTTTTAGAGAGGAAATTCGGAAGACAGAACCATTTTGCTGTCCCCGAAGGATACTTGCAGAACTTGACCGCATCTGTAATGGCCAATGTCAGCAAGCAGCCCGACTGTGATATGCCAAATAAGGAAACTGCCTATTCAAAAGTTGTTGTTATGCAACCTTGGTGGCGACGTACTCGTGTGCGTATAGCTGCGGCGGCTGCCTGTCTGTTGGTGGCTGGCGGTACGGCTTTTTATACGTATACGGATTCAGAGCATAATGCCGAGCCGGTTTCTAATGTTGCAGCATCCACTTCGAATCATAATATAGAGATGGGAACTTCTGCATCATACAATGAAATAGCCGACTATACTATGCTCGATAATGATGATATTTATTCGCTTTTAGCAAGTAATTAATGTTGAAAAAACAGGAAAGAATGAGAATAAGTAAATTTCTGATAATTGCACTCATGACTTTTGTAGTGTCATTGGCGCAAGCCCAGAAGCCGAAGCATTTTGACCCAGAACGCTTTCAGCGCGAACTTGAACAATTCATAGCTACACAAGCATGCTTGTCTCCGGCAGAGTCGGCTGAGTTTTTCCCGGTTTACCGTGAAATGCGCAATAAGCAATGGGCGTATTTCGCAAACGAACGTCGTCTGCGTCATATCGACACAAGCGATGACAAGGCATGTGCTGAGGCCATTCGCAAGCGTGATGCTGGCGACTTGGAGCTGAAACGTATCCAGCAGACGTATCACGAGAAGTTTATGACTATTCTGCCGGCATCAAAAGTATATCTTATTATTAAGGCAGAGGATAATTTCCATCGTCGATTGTTCAAGCCAAACAATGGGGCAAAGAAGAAAACCAATTAATTTATACAGGATATATTTAAGATGCAACGCTATTTTATAACATTCGCCTACGACGGTACGGCTTATCACGGCTGGCAAATACAGCCCAATGGCAACTCTGTACAAGAGGAGTTGCAGAAGGCTATCTCTACAATATTGCGTGAAAATATAGAGGTCGTGGGAGCTGGACGTACTGATGCCGGTGTGCATGCGCGACGTATGACTGCACATTTCGAGACTGAAGCCAATTTCGATTGTGCGCAATTGGCTTACAAACTCAATCGTTTGGTGCCACGCGACATTTCTGTTTATGATGTCAATCCGGTCGATGCTGACATGCATGCACGTTTTAGCGCTACGTTGCGTACATACCATTATTATATACATACACGCAAGAATCCTTTCTTACGTCACTATTCTTGCGAGCTACATTATCAGCTCGATTTCGAACTTATGAACAAGGCTGCCGAACGTCTGCTTGCAGTAGATGATTTCGGTGCTTTCTGCAAGGCGCATGCCGATGTCAAGACCACTCTGTGCAATGTCACAGAAGCTGTATGGGTGCGTGATGCTGAGGATTCATGGCATTTCCGAATTTCTGCCAACCGCTTTCTGCGCAATATGGTGCGTGCTGTAGTTGGTACGCTTATCGAGGTGGGACGTCATCGTATGACATTGGAACAGTTTGATCGTGTCATAGCGAGTGGAAGTCGCTCTAATGCCGGTGAAAGTATGCCAGGAAATGCTTTATTCCTTGAGGATGTACGGTATTGAGAAGATTGAGCGTATTGTATGATAATGTAGTGTTGATTATTTGTAGTATTATTTTATGTGGTTGATATTGGCTTTTTGCTCAGCGGCTTTGCTGGGCTTTTATGATGTTTTCAAGAAACTGGCATTGTCTGGCAATGCTGTCCTACCGGTACTTTTTCTTAATACGATGATATGCTCGTTGCTGTTTTTGCCGTTCATATTGCTGTCGTCATATACTAATATGCTCGACGGTTCCATGTTTTATGTCGAACAGTGCGGATGGGAACAGCATAAGTATATAGTGCTCAAGGCGTGTATAGTTCTTTCGTCGTGGGTGTTCGGCTATTTTGCAATGAAGAATTTACCCATTACCATTGTCGGTCCTATCAACGCCACACGTCCGGTGATGGTGCTTGTAGGAGCAATGCTTGTGTTTGGCGAGCGACTTAATGTATGGCAGTGGTGCGGTGTGTTGCTTGCTATCGTCTCGTTCTTCCTGCTTAGTAGAAGTGGTAAGAAGGAAGGAGTTGACTTCCGTCACAACAAATGGATTTTTTCATTGGTGCTTGCCGCTGTGCTCGGTGCCGTAAGCGGACTCTACGACAAATATCTTATGGCATCGCCTGATAATGGCGGAGTAGGGTTGAGTAGAATGGTGGTGCAAAGTTGGTATAATGTCTACCAGTTATTCCTGATGGGACTTACTATGCTGCTTATTTGGTGGCCTACACGCAAGAAGACAACAGCCTTCACTTGGCGTTGGAGCATATTGTTTATAAGTTTGTTCCTTAGTGCTGCCGACTTCGTGTATTTCTATGCACTCAGTCTGCCGGGAGCAATGATAAGCATTGTGTCAATGGTGCGCCGTGGTAGTGTTGTCGTGAGCTTCTGTTGTGGAGCTGCTGTGTTCAAGGAAAGAAATCTCAAAAGCAAGGCAATCGACATGTTGTTGGTATTGTTGGGAATGATATTCTTATATATTGGTACGCATTGACGATTTGTGTAAATAAAAAATGTATAGTCTTACAATTTATGTATTTTTTGTTTCTACATTTTTCTTATTTCACAGGAAAATGTTAACTTTGTAGACAAAATGAACATATTATAAGCATAAAATATATGGCACGAAACATCTTCAAAGGATTAGGTATAGCTCTGGTGACCCCATTCACTGCCAATGGCGAAGTTGATTACAAGACGATTGTACGTCTTGTAGAATATCAGATACAGAATGGAGCAGATTTCTTGTGTATACTGGCCACCACGGGCGAGACCCCTTGTCTGTCGACAGAAGAAAAAGAAAATATAAAGAAATTGGTAGTGGACACTAATCGTGGTCGTCTGCCTATACTCATGGGATGCGGCGGTAACAACACGCGTGCTGTGGGTGAAGAATTGAAGACAGCTGATTGGACAGGAATTGACGGTGTGCTCAGCGTGTGTCCATACTATAATAAACCTTCGCAAGAAGGACTTTACCAGCACTTCAAGGCAATAGCTGAAGCCAGTCCACTTCCAGTGGTATTGTATAATGTACCCGGACGTACTGGTATCAATATGAAGTCGGAGACAACGGTGCGTCTTGCACGCGACTGTGAGAATATTGTCGCTGTGAAGGAGGCCAGTGGCAGTCTTGAGCAGGTAGACGAAATCATTAAGAACAAGCCAGAGCGTTTTGACGTACTCAGTGGTGACGATGCTCTGACATTCTCAATGGTGGCAAGTGGTGCGGCTGGAAGCATCTCAGTTATAGGCAATGCACTGCCTAAGGAGGTGTCGCGTATGATTCGTCTGGAGTTTAAGGGCGAGTATGAGGCTGCCCGTACTATTCACCACAGATTTACCGAACTGTATTCTCTGTTGTTTGTAGACGGTAACCCTGCTGGTGTAAAGGCTCTTCTGCATGAAATGGGATTTATTGAAAACGTGTTGCGATTGCCTCTTGTGCCTACACGTATCACTACATTGCAGAAGATGACAGAGATATTGAAAACATTGAAAATCTGATTTCATTAGAAATCATATAGAATGAGGATTTGGCACGCAACGTTGTCATATTTATTAGTCTTGGTATTGGAATTGTAGCACTGTTTCTCATAAATCTATTTTATGGAGCAGTGTCAATACCTTTTTCGTCTGTAGTTGATGCCCTTTTGGGGCGTCAGCTGCCTGATGCGAGCTGGCAATTCATTATTCTCCAATCGCGATTGCCCCAAGCCTTAACTGCTCTTTTGGCAGGTTGTGCTCTGTCTGTATGCGGACTGATGCTGCAGGCTGTATTCCGAAATCCATTGGCCGACCCTTCTATTCTTGGCATTAGTAGCGGTGCCGGGTTGGGCGTGGCTCTTGTTATGTTATTGTGGGGTGGCGGATTTGCAGTAGGCAGCTTGGCGGTTGGTGGCTTTGTTGCTGTGCTTGTTGCTGCGTTTATCGGAGCTTTTTCGGTAACGCTTATCATGTATTTGCTGTCACTCGTGATACGTAGCAACACCATGTTGTTGATAGTTGGTGTGTTGGTAGGTTACGTATCTTCCTCATTTATAGTCTTGCTGAACTTTTTCGCATCACAAGATGGTGTCCGTGCATATATGATTTGGGGAATGGGTTCATTTTCCGGCGTCCCTCATAGCATGATACCCGTTTTTGCAATGGCAATAATCTTGTGTCTTGTAGTTCCTATATTGCTTGCCAAACCACTGAATCTACTTGTTTTAGGAACCAAATACGCCGAAAATCTCGGTGTCAGCATTCGTACAGTACGTAATGCCTTGCTGCTTGCAAGTGGTACATTGACAGCCGTAGTAACTACTTTTTGTGGACCGATAGCCTTTCTTGGACTTGCAGTGCCACATATAGCGCGTCTTGTTTTCAAGACCGACGACTTCCGTGTGCTTATTCCTGCCGTTTTGCTCTGTGGCTCAGCTACTGCGTTAGCATGCAATGCTGCGTGCGTATTGCCGGGCAATGGCGGTGTAATTCCTTTGAATGTGGTTACACCTTTAATCGGTGTACCCGTTATACTTTATATCATGCTGAAAAAATATTTTTAGAGATTATCATGAACGAAAAAGAACAAATATTATATCTACGCGAACAATTGCATGAGCACAACTATAAATATTATGTGCTCAATCAGCCTGACATTTCCGATCAAGAGTTCGACTTCCTTATGCATGAATTGCAGGATCTCGAGGCTAAGCATCCTGAGATGTACGATGCCAATTCGCCAACTCAGCGTGTTGGTAGCGACTTGAATCAGAACTTTACCCAGGTCGCACATAAGTATCCTATGCTCTCGCTTGCAAATACTTACAACGAGCAGGATGTTGCCGATTGGTATGAGTCTGTAAGTCGTGGACTTGGTGGTGAGCCTTTTGAGGTGTGTTGTGAGATGAAATACGACGGTTTGTCAATATCGCTTACTTATGTTGACGGTAAACTCGTGAGTGGCGTGACACGTGGCGATGGTGTTCATGGCGATGATGTTACGGCAAACGTAAAGACCATCCGTTGCATTCCGCTTGTATTGAAGGAGGGTACCGGCTATCCGAAGGAGTTTGAGATACGTGGTGAGATACTTATGCCGTGGAAGGTGTTTGAGCAACTGAATGCTGAGCGTGAGGCTGCTGAGGAACCTTTGTTTGCCAATCCGCGTAATGCTGCGAGTGGCACGTTGAAGAGTCAGAACTCCAAACTTGTAGCAAGTCGTCGTCTTGACGCTTACCTTTATTATCTGTTGGGCGACACTCTTCCTGCAGAAGGACATTATGAGAATCTACATGCTGCGGCACAATGGGGATTTAAGATTTCGCAAGGCATGAAGAAGGTCAGCAGTCTTGAGGAAATATATGACTTCATAAATTATTGGGATACAGAACGCAAGAATCTACCGGTTGCCACTGATGGTATAGTGCTGAAGGTGAATTCGTTACGCCAGCAGCGTGCTCTTGGATATACTGCCAAATCTCCACGTTGGGCAATTGCCTATAAGTTTAAGGCTGAACGTGCTTGTACACGACTTAATGAGGTCTCATACCAAGTTGGTAGAACTGGTGCTGTGACGCCTGTAGCCAATATGGATCCAGTACAATTGGCAGGAACTATTGTCAAGCGTGCTACACTGAACAATGAGGATTTCATCCGTAGCTTTGATTTGCACATTGGTGATTATGTGTATGTAGAGAAAGGTGGTGAGATTATACCTAAGATTGTAGGTGTTGCAGAGGAAAAACGTCCAAAGGACGCTCAGCCAGTTGAATTCATCAAGACGTGTCCTGAATGTGGAACTCCACTTGTACGATACGAGGGCGAGGCTGCTCATTACTGTCCCAATGATACTGGTTGTCCTCCTCAGATAAAGGGTAGGATAGAGCATTTCATAGCCCGACGTGCCATGAACATCGATTCGCTCGGCCCAGAGACTGTTGATGAGTACTATCGTCGCGGATTGATTCACAATATTGCCGACCTTTATAAAATACAGGTGCAGGACATCAATGGAACTGGCAATCGTGAACGGTCGGCTCAGAAGATTGTGAATGGTATTGAGGCTTCAAAGAATGTTCCGTTCGAACGTGTTGTCTTTGCCCTCGGCATACGCTTCGTGGGTGAGACTTCTGCCCGCTTGCTTGCCCGTCGCTTTAAGACTATGGATGCTTTGCAGGCTGCTACTATGCAGCAGCTTATGGATATTGATGGAGTTGGTGAGGTGATAGCCAAGAGCGTGATAACCTATTTTGCCAATCCAGTGAATCAAGAAATCGTTGAACGTTTGCGCTCTTATGGTCTTCAGATGCAGCTCTCAGAGGAACAGATTGAAGGGACGAGCGAAAAACTTTTGGGTAAGTCAATCGTAATAAGTGGTGTATTCGCAAAACACAGCCGCGACGAGTATAAGGCTTTGATTGAGAAGAATGGAGGCAAGAATGTAGGTTCGATTAGTGGCAAGACTTCATTTATACTTGCCGGTGAGAATATGGGACCGTCAAAACTTCAAAAAGCCGAAAAACTTGGAGTACCTTTAGTAGACGAAGCAACGTTCTTGGAGATGATGGGCGAGGCTTCTGCCGAAAGCGACAGCGCATCGACTCCCACCGTTGAATCCGATGGTCAGTTGTCGTTGTTTTAAGTAACAGAGCAATTTATAAATACAAGTAAAAATGAAAGTTGAGGTTTCTGCTGAGATGCATTCTGTCTGCCCCGTATTTGTAGGCGCTTGCATCACTGCAAACATAAAGAATACAGAATATTCAGCCGAGTTGTGGCGTGAGATTGACGCTTTGAGTGAAGAGTATCGTGCCATGCTCACTACCGAGTCGTTAAAGCAGATGGAATCAATCCAGGCCACCCGCCGCATCTACAAACTTTGTGGTAAGGATCCGTCGCGCTATCGTCCGTCAGGTGAGGCTCTTGTTCGTCGTGTGTTGCAAGGCAAACAGCTTTATCAGATTGACACACTTGTCGACTTGATAAATCTTGCCAGTATGAAGTATGGCTATAGCATTGGTGCCTTTGATGCCGACCATTTCTCGGGTGACACCCTTACACTCGGCATCGGTCGTGAGGGTGAACCTTACGAAGGTATTGGACGTGGAATGATAAATATTGCAGGTCTGCCGGTGTATCGTGACAATATAGGTGGCGTAGGAACTCCTACGAGCGACCACGAACGTACTAAGGTAAGTGTCGGCACTACGCATTTGCTTGTTCTTGTCAATGGATATGATGGCAATGAACAGGGTGTACGCGATACTGCGGAGTATATAATAGAACTGCTTAATACATATTGCGAAGCGGCAGATGGTTGCTATACATTATATAAATAGCACTTTACAAGAAACAAAATAACGCTAATCATTAAAACAATTCAAAAATATGGGAATAGTAATAGGCATAGATGTAGGTATAAGTACGACAAAGATTGTCGGCATCGACGAGCAAGGCAAGGTGTTGTCGCCAATACGCATTCGTGCTACCGACCCAGTGACATCACTCTATGGAGCCTTCGGCAAGTATCTGCATGAGAATCATATCAAGCTCAGCGATGTGGAGAAGGTGATGCTTACGGGTGTAGGAAGCGCATACATCAACGAACCCGTATATGGACTTTCTACCGATAAGGCAGAGGAGTTTGTAGCTGACGGACTCGGAGCGCGTTATGAGACCAAGCTCGACCGTATGCTTGTAGTGAGTCTTGGTACTGGAACATCAATTGTAAAGTGCGACGGCGATGATATAAAGCATATTGGTGGTATTGGTATTGGTGGTGGAACACTTCAAGGTCTTTCACGTCTGCTTCTGAAGACCGACGACATCAAGCAGGTTGCTGCACTTGCTGAGGAAGGCGACATTTCTCACATCAATGTGCTTATTAAGGACATTTGTGCCAATCCGTTGCAGGGATTGCCTATGGATGCTATCGCTTCGCTTTGGGGAAATGCAAAGAGCAATGCCTCGCGCGAAGACATTGCTCTTGGTTTGATATGGATGGTATTGCAGTCTATTTGTAGTGCCACAATTTTGTCGTCGCTTGGTAGCGGTATAAAGGAATTTGTTATGATTGGCAATCTCACTCTCCTTCCGCAGTGTCAGCGTGTATTCCCTGCTACTGAACGACTTTATGGAGTGAAATTCCGAATTCCTCAATATTCCGAATTCTGTACAGCTATTGGTGCGGCATTGTGTTATCGTAAGATAGACGCTAAATTATAGTTTATTGCCCAATGTTATTTTCTTAAGCAGATATGACGGATTGATTCGCAGACATATACCAGCCGACACGCTGATTTGGTTAGCTTCGCGATACAATCCGTTCTCTGCTGTTTTCGCATTTGTAGGCAGATTGTCGAAAATGTCCGCATAGGCTCCCCATGAGAATCCGTGTCCCAAGTCGCGTGAGTAACTGATGCGGGTGCTTATCATCTGTGTGTTAGGTACGATATAGTTGTCATTGAACATCGAAATCGAGCCATATAGCGGATTGCCGAATACGGTTATGAAGTTGTGGGCTCTCCAATATGCAGCATGCAGACAGAAATGCCATAGGTTGAAGTCGGCCTTGGTGTAGAATCCATAACCTTTTTCGAGTGGAAGCATTCCTCCCGACATCTGCTTGTAGTATAGTGCTGCTGCCTCTATATTGATACTTGTTAATATGTTGTTTCGAGTGTGTATGGTTGTTCCTATGCCTGCAGCTGCATTTGTCCATGTCTTCACCTCGCGCGATTCTGCTTCCGGATTTATCTCGCCTCCCCGGTGTTGCATTATCAACTGTATGGGGAAGTAAACATGTGTAGCACTGTTAGGATTGTTTACTTTGAATCGTGTTGACAATCCGTATGTGAAGGCTTCTTGGTGTTTGTCGTTATTGAAGATGAAGCTTTCCCAGTTTATCCATGTGTCAAAATCCATGAATTTATTGCGCCAAAGTATCTGCAGTCCTGCTTCGGGGTCGGTTGATAGCGAGGTTTCAGGATTGTATAGAGGTTCGATAAGATGGTGGTTGCTTTTGCCGTAAATATTGCCAATCACGATGTCTACATTACGCGCAGCAGCCAGTTGTACTCTGAAGAAAGGTAGTATATGAAATCCTTCCTGTGTCTGCTGTCCTTTCCATGTAGCTATGTCCTTATAGTTCATATTAGGGTATTTGTTGGCTCCCCAATAATGTAGCATATATATACCAGCCTCTAATTTTAGTTTTTTAAGAGGCTGATAGCTTATTGTCGGCTGTAGCCAAAAGCCAGGAAGAGTGTATCCCTTTACCAAATTACCTTTGTATTCGTTGTCGCGGAAAAATCCCATACCATCTATATTTAGCCTGATTTCTCCATGTGCAGTAGTATCTATCCTGCTGTTGCTTTCATAAAGCAGAGAGTCGTTTTGAGCTAATGTATTAGTGGTGAACATCAAGCTTAATGCGACGGCGACAAATTTTAATATGTTTCTCATTATTTTGTTTTATTTTTTTAGTTCATCAGATGGTAAACGCCTCCTGCATACAGCTTGACTATTCCTTTCAATTCCAGACTGAATAGTGTTGAGGCAATTGTGGTTATTGGCATACCACATTTTACGGCAATAATGTTTGTTTGTAAATCATTGGTCTGTTGCAGGGTGTTTACGATGCGGGCTTCGTCGTCTGTTAGCTCGGGGAACATCTGTCGTTCTATTCCTTTTTCGCGTGCTTTCTTCAGTTTGGCGTCTTGTTCCCATCCCATTGTCTTTACGAAGTCTTCTGCTGATGTAATAAGAGCAGCTTTATTGTCGCGTATAAGATTGTTGCATCCTTCGCTGTAGGGCATTCCGATGTTTCCAGGGAAAGCGAAAACGTCGCGACTATAGCTGTTGGCAATGTCGGCTGTTATCAGTCCGCCGCCATGAGCAGCGCTCTCTACCAGAATTGTTGCATCTGCTGTGCCGGCAATGATACGATTGCGTCGTACAAAGTTCATTTTGTCAGCGTTGGTTCCGGTCATGAATTCCGTTAAGAGTCCGCCTTGTTTCAGCATTTCGGTTGCAGTTTCGCGGTGTGCGGTAGGGTAGAGGTAGTCGAGTCCATGGGCGAGTACACCCACTGTTTCAAGTCCGTTTTTCAGTGCATTTCGGTGTGCGTGAATGTCCACACCGTATGCCAGCCCACTTATTACAAGTGTGTCAGGACATAATTCTTTCAACTGGCTTATGAACTTGCTTATTATTTCTTGTCCGTAGACAGTGCAATGTCGTGTGCCGACTACGGATATTATGCGTTGTTTGTTTAGGTCGGCTGTACCTCTATAATATAACACGAGTGGTGCGTCCTCACATTCGTGCAAGCGTTGTGGATAGTCGTCATCGTTGAAAACAAGTGGCTTTATTCTATGGCTTTCGTCAAATTCCAGTTCCTTTTCGGCGCGTCGCATAGCGTCCGAAACATCCTTGAAAGCCTCAATAAGCCGTGGCGTAGCATCAGGAAGCACCGCCCGAATGTCGTGGCGGTGCTCCATGATGGTTGTTGCCGACCCAAGCTTGCGATAAAGTTGCAAGCTTGTGGCAACATTAAAATAGTTGATGCGTGTCAGAGCGACAGCATATAGTGTCTCTTGGTTTATGTTCATTCTATAGTTTTTACCAAACGTGCAGTTCGCCCAATACGAAGAGCAGTGAATAGCCGAGTATGAGTCCGATGATACCCATAGTCAGACCTATCTTCATCATTTCGTTCTGCTTCACCAGTCCTGTTGAGTGTGCGATGGCGTTTGGAGGTGTAGAGATAGGCAGGGTCATTGCTACTGACGCTGCCACGGCAATACCGATGAGCACAGTAGGTGTTCCGCCGATGCTGTTGAGCGAGTCGCCCATACCCTTGCATACCACAGCAAGGATTGGCACGAGCAAAGCTGCTGTTGCGGTGTTCGATATGAAGTTGGACAGAATGTAGCAGATGACGCCCGAAGCAAGCAGAATCATTACCGGCGACCATGATCCGAACGGTATGCTCTTGATGACATTCTCTGCCAGCCCCGACTCATTGAGGGCCAATCCGAGTGCAAAACCACCGGCAACCATCCATATAACGCTCCAGTTGATTTCTTCAAGGTCGCGCGCCTTGATTACGCCCGTGAATGCGAATACCACGATAGGAATCATGGCTACGGTGTTAGAGCCTACGCCTGTCCAACGGTCGCAAATCCAAAGCAATACGGTTATGATGAAAGTACCAGCCACTACCATGGTGCGCCAGTTGTGCTGTACTTCGCCCTCAATCTCAAGCTGTATGGTTTTTTTCTTGAACGGGAAGAAGGTCTTCAGCAAATACCAGCCGATAAGCAACAGAACTACAGTCAGCGGAAGCATATACATCATCCATTCGCCAAATCCTATGCCGAGGTTGAGGCCGGTAGGTGAGTTGAGATACTTCAATGCGATGGCATTAGGAGGAGTTCCGATTGGAGTTCCCATACCGCCGATGTTGGCAGCCACCGGAATTGAGAGTGTCAGGGCCACTCGTCCCTTGCCTTCAGGAGGCAAAGCCTTGAACACCGGGGCAAGGAATGTGAGCATCATGGCTGCTGTGGCAGTGTTGCTGACAAACATCGAGAATACGCCGGTGATGAGTATGAAGCCCAACAGTACATTCTCGCTCTTCTGTCCGAACGGCTTTAGCAGCGTGCGTGCCAGCAATACGTCAAGACCCGACTTGGTGGCAGCAATAGCAAGGATGAAACCGCCAAGGAAGAGTATGATGATTGGGTCGGCAAATGTGGCCATGAGCGCACTATGGTCGAGCAGTTCGCTCTTGTCTATTCCCGATCGGAAGAAGTGGAAAGCGTTGTCGGATGTAGTAAGAAGCAGCAAGCCGATAAGCGAAACTGATGTTGCCCATGGTGAAATAGCCTCGGTCACCCACAGTATAGTCGCGAGAGCGAACACTGCGATGATGCGTTGCTGGATTACCGTAAGTCCGTCGATGCCGAAACTATCAATCGGAAGGTTCCAGATTATCAGTGTGACAAGGACGGCGATAGCGAAAAGGGTTGCGTTTTTCTTGCTGAAGTTACCAGTAAGAAGGTTTCTTTTTTCTGTTGCCATAAATCTTTGTTAGGTTAGATTAATTAATTCTTTGTTAATAGGTCAGTACAAATCCCGGTCAGAACATCCTCTTGTATGGGCGGTTCTTTCCGGGATTGCATTACGTTCACAAAGATAATCAAAATTGAAATAACGCCAAAATTTTTGGCATGTTTTTGAATGTTATTTTCATTATGTTTGTAACTTTGCACCGTTCATTTTATATGACTTTGTAAATGTAGTCCTTTTGCACTTCAAAAGGACTCGTTTTGGAGCGTAAAAGGACTCCTTTTGCATGGCTAAAGTTGTCCTTTTGGAGTGCAAAAGGACTACATTTGAAAAACAGCTGTTTCCGACTCCTTTTACGGGTCGGTTATGTACGGTTTAACGTCAATACTATATAATATAATAAGGTGTAAATATATGAAGTCGCATTATTCACGTTTTTCGATTGTTTCTGGTCTGGGCATTTGTGTGTCGGCATTGGCATTGCTCTCGGTTTATGCATGTGGAGGCAAGCGTACCGGTTCGGTTGCTCAAGGTGGCGATACCGTTCGCATGGAGTATGCCAGGCATATCACTATAGTAAAGCATGACGGCTACACCACAGCCGAACTCTCCAACCCTTGGCGTAAGGATGGCGTGCTGCATCGTTATGTATTGGTCAGTCGCAAAGACTCTGCCCGTATGGCTTCCGAGCTGTCTGCATTGGATGGCACTGTAGTGTACACGCCAGTGAAAAGAGCGGTCTTGTTCTCGGCACCGCATTGCTATCTGATGGGCGAGATAGGTGCTGCAGATGCGGTGAGCGGCGTGTGCGACTTGAACTACATTAATCTCCCATATCTTCACAAGGCTGTTTCGGAGGGTCGTGTGGCCGATTGTGGCAATGGCATGTCGCCGTCGGTAGAGCGTATTGTATCGGTTTCGCCCGACGCTTTGTTTGTTACTCCGTTCGAGGGAGTCAACTATGGCCAGCTCGCCAATATCGGTGTGCCGCTCGTAGAGTGTGCCGACTATATGGAGACATCGGCATTGGGGCGTGCCGAATGGATGAAGTTCTACGGCATGCTTGTAGGGCGTGAGAATGAGGCAGACAGCCTTTTTGCTGTGGTGAAGCGCAATTATGCCGACTATAAAGACCATGCAATGAAGTCGGCATTGCGTCCGCGTGTCATAACAGAGCGTGTGGTAGGTGGCGTGTGGTATTGTCCTGGTGGCGAGAGTTCAATGGGACAGTTGTTGCGCGATGCCGGTGTGGATTATGTCTTTGCCGACGACAAACACAGCGGTTCGCTTTCTCTTTCGCCCGAGAAAGTAATAGAAAAGGCTGCCACGGCCGACTGGTGGCTTTTCGTGAATAGTGGTGCTGGCAATCTCGACCGCAACGGCTTGCTTACAGAATATGAGGGCTACAAGATGATAAAGGCTTATCGTGAGGGGCATGTGCTCGAATGTGTACCGAGTATGTCAAACCCATATTTCGAACAAATCTCGTTCCGTCCCGACTTCCTGCTTGCCGACTTCATCAGTTGGTTTCATCCCGAACTGCATATTTTGCCCTCTGCTCACTACTATAAACTCATGGAATAGTGCATAAAATAAGGCTGAAAGGTATGATTTTGCATAAAAATGACATTTTTGATGAAAAAAAGTGCAGGAAATGTTTGGTGGTATAGAAAATAAATACTACCTTTGCACTCGCAATTGAGAAACAGTGCTCCGGTTAAAACTTTAATCGTATGGAAGTTTGGGTGAGTGGCTGAAACCAGTAGTTTGCTAAACTGCCGTACGGGTAACCGTACCGGGGGTTCGAATCCCCCAGCTT
>URQS01000013.1 GCA_900550035.1 uncultured Prevotella sp.
TCGTTTTCCTTCAAGTCAGCCACCTCATGATTACCCAAGAAGTATTTTCCCGATGTAGGATTATCCAATAATCCAAGGATATTGAGCAAAGTGGATTTGCCGCAACCTGACGGTCCCATGATGGCTACAAACTCGCCGTCCTCCACGGTGAACGACACATTATTTAAAGCTATAGTCTCCACATCTTCTGTGCGGAATGACTTGCAAAGATTCTCTATTTTAAGCATTTTAATATTGAATGTTAAGTGTGAAATGTTGAATGTTAAATTAGGGTATACGCCCTTAAATCTGTGGGAGACTTATTCATCCTTGAGATATTTCACCGGATTACTATTCGCCACTTTGTAGCAGTTGATGATTACTGATAGGGCGATGATGACGAGCAGCAGAATCGTAACACATATAAAGAGTAAAGGTGTGATAGTAATCTTCTCGCTGAACGACATAAGCCATTGTCTGGCTATAAGCCAAGCCCCAATGTCGCCTACGATGATGCAAGGCAAAGCTATCTTCATGATGCCTTTAAGGAAGATGCGCAGAATGTCCTTCACCTTCGCTCCGTTCACCTTCCTTATCGCTATCTCCTTGCGGCGGCGGTTTACCTCATCACTCGTATAGCCCACCAATCCGAAGAGGGCGATAATCATCGTCACGATACCAGCCACGAGGATGCCGTTGCGGAAATTAAGTTGTGAGGAATACTGGTTAGCCAATTCAGAGGCATAACTCTTCACTATTACCTTATTGTTAGGATACAACGACTGCACCTTCTGCTGTAGCTCCGACAACGATTCTTCCTGCATATCCTTAAACTTTACAAGCATGAAATAAGCCGTCTTGGCAGCATAGAAATACAGTACAGGGAACTCCTTCATATCGTCGCCATCGGCCGACATGTCACCCCAGCGGATATTCTTGCACACGCCACAAAC
Organism: uncultured Prevotella sp.; assembly: GCA_900550035.1. Taxonomy (GTDB): domain Bacteria; phylum Bacteroidota; class Bacteroidia; order Bacteroidales; family Bacteroidaceae; genus Prevotella. The sequence continues at coordinate 933 of URQS01000013.1, forward strand.
CGTCAGCTTGAGTGGATTTACACCGTCATCATGTCCCGAACAAGTAATCTGCTTGCCTACCACACCATCTTTCCAATGCCATATATTGATGAGTTTCTCAGCACCCCGTTCGTCAATAATCACCTGACGGCAACTGTCATTGCGCTCTGTAAAGAACGACCCCTGTACTATCGGGATGTTCATCATCTTGAAGAAATTGTCGTCCACACCTTCCATATCCATGATGTTGAAGGTATTAGTATCATCACCAGGCTTTTGCACCATGTTTCCGCTTCTGCCGTATCCATTGAGCGGAATATGATAAGTGGAACAGCACTCTTTGACATTCGGCATTCGCTTGATTTCGGCAAGACACTGGTTGCGCTGGTCGCAATTGATACCATCTACCGAGACGATGGCAACATTATCATAATCGTAACCAGGATTGGTGCCAAGCATCAGCTGATACTGACTGTTGATGATGTAGAGCAGACTGAACAGCAGTCCAGAGATAGCAAACTGTATGCCCAACAACGTTAGTTTCCAGCGGTTGCGATTCTCGTTATAACCACGGAAGGCACTTGCCACCGGTATCTTGTTGTATAGCCAGCCCGGAACTAGGCCGCCTACCAGCAACACCAGCAGGCAGATTATCACCAATATCCAACTGCCCCTGTTCAGAATCAGCGCACTAACCGGAGCAGAAAGGAAATTCTCGATAGTTCCCTTGCAAAGGAATACGAGTATGACAGCCAAAATCACCGCCAAGCCTACATGCACCAATGCCTCAGAGAAGATGATGGCATGAATGTTCTTGGGTTTGGCTCCATAACACTTGCGCACCGCCATCTCGCGAGAACGCCCCACAAGATTGCCCACGATGATAAGCAGATAGTTCATTACCGACGTGAAGAGCAGCACGAAGGCAACGATGCTCAATATCCAGCTCATCATCTTAATGTATGGGTCATGAGTATAGACATCGCTCAACACCGTGAAATCAAAGGTAAGGTCTGCTCCCATCTTCTTCAGTACCTTCAATGGGAAATGGTCTTGGCGCATCTTGTCGACGTAAGGCTTGAGTTCGTCAGCACGATGTCCCCTTGCCAACCGAATGTAGGAAATATAGTTATCATTTCCTATCCAATTATCTCTGCCATCGTAAGAATATACGTATGGCAGACTGGACATAGACAGAATAATCTGCGTGTTATGCAAGGACGAGCCCCAAGGAAAAGCCTCGAAAACGCCATTAATGGTAAAGGTAGTACCAGGATAATTGGGAAGCGTGAAATGCTTGCCCACCACATTGCCGCCTATCGTGGCTGCCGTCTTCGAGTCGATGATGCAAGACAAGGGCTGTGATAATATCTGGCGAGCCTTGCCTACCAACATCTTCTGCGGAAAGACATCGAAGAAACAACTGTCTGCCATCATGATATTGGCAGACACGACGTTCTGGTCTTCAAGCTTGCATTGGGCATCGTTATAAAAAAAGTTAGTACTTGTAGCAACTTCCACCATAGGCGCATATTGCTTTACACCTTGGGCGATGGCTCCTGAAGTTTGGTTGAACGTCATGGTCTTGCCCTGATTGCTGCTCACTTCAAATATCTGATACGTCCTATCCCATCCAGGGAAATACGTATCATAAGTCTGCTCGAAATAGATTTCGGCGATAATCACCGAACTGATTGCCAGTCCGAGCGCCAGACACAATATCTTCACGAAGTTGTGCTGCCCCTTTCTTGGGAGATTCTTTAATGCGTTAATTATATGTTTCATAAGATATAATATTGTAAGGGTTTATACCCCAATTTAACATTTCTAATTTAACATTAGAATATCATTATCCTTATAGGCTTCGTAGCCGCTAACGATAACCTGCTCGCCAGGCTCCAAACCTTCTATCACCTCATAGTATTGAGGATTCTGGCGACCGATGGTTATCTTGCGGCGATAAGCCTTCTTGCCACTCTTGTCTAAAACAAAAATCCATTGACCACCCGTTACACTATAAAACGTGCCTTTAGGGATAATTATTGCCTGCTTAGACTGACCGAGCTGCAAATCCACATAATAAGTCTGACCGGTACGGATATTGTCTGGGCGTACGCCTTTGAAGACGAAGTCGATGCGGAACCTGCCGTCTCTCACTTCGGGATAAACCTTGCGGACTTGCAGAAGATAATGCTTGCCGTTCTGGACGAAAGAGGCATTGAGCCCCGGCTTCACACGGTCGATGTAATGCTCATCCACCTGCGCCTGCACCTTATAGTCGCTTAGATCGTTGATTACTCCTATCTTCTGTCCTGCCTGTATGCTCTGACCCAGCTCCACATCCAGCAAACCAATCTCACCCGAAATGGTGCTGCGAATGTTCAGCTTCTCCTTGCGCTGGCGGACCAGCTGTACATTCTTCTGCATGGCTTCCAGATTGTCGCCCATCTGATTCATCTGCGAACGTCGTAGCTGCGCATCCTTCTTCAGTCGCTTGCTAATGAGCGCATGCTTCTTGACGGCAAGTTCATAAGCTTCCTTTGCCTTGAGATATTCCTCGCGCGAATTGAGTTCTTCCTTATGTAGAGTTTCCTGATGCTCATAGGCTCGGCGCTTGGTGATTACATCCTGCGAAAGCGAAAGCTCCTCGTTGCTATTGTTCAGTCGGTCTTGTTCCATTGATATTTGAGTGTTGCGAAGCATGTCCTGTTTTTCGGCAAGTTCGCTCTCGGCATTCAGTATCTCAAGGTCGAGATTAGAATTGCTCAGTCGCACAAGTACATCGCCCTTATTCACATGAGCACCTTCATCTACTACTTTATCCAAAACAATACCACCTTCTTCCGAACTGATCTGCACAACGGAGATAGGCACCACCTGTCCGTCCACAGACACATAATCGTTGAACTGTGCCTTCTCTACATTTCCTATGCTCAAGCTCTTTCTGTCCACCTTCAACGTGGAAGAGAAATTGCTAAAGCCCAACCATACGAGGACAGCAATGAGAACTGTTCCTCCGCCAATCCATGCCCAATACTTGCGGGGCACGAGATATTTTTTCTTTTCTATTTTAATGTCCATAATTTAAGTGAAGAGTGAAAAGTGAAGAGTGAAAAATCCAATTGTGTTCTATTTATTTTATTAGTCTTTCTCCTTGGTAATACCCCACTAACCTTTGTTTGATGACGAGCAGCATTTGCATCTGGAGCTCTTTTATTCTACTCTCAAGAAGCGTTTGTGCTGAGGTATGAAGGTCGAAGGTGGAAAGCATTCCTTCCTCAAACTTACGGCTCGACATGTGATAGGCAATCGAATCGGAGGCTACCTTCTTCTGCATCTGATGCAATTCCTTGGCGTAGCCTTCTGCATCCATTATTGCTTGGGCTATTTGGTCGTGAAGCTTGCGACGGGTTTCTTCGAGATTCATCTGAGCCAGTTGCCAGTTGTTGCGTGCCTTCTTCATACTGTGCCAACGGTCGCTATTATAAATAGGTATCGAAAGGGTCAATGCGAGATATTCGCCTCGATTATTGCGAAACTGCGAGGCAAATCCATCGTATTGCCCTTTCAGAGAGAGATTCTTGTAATAGTTGGTGGTGATGCCACCACTGAGCGAGAGCGAGGGCAACAATCTGCCTTTTGCTATCTTATAGTCATAATGTGCCAACTCCACCTCATACTCTGCCGACTTCATATCGGGAGAGATATTCAGGAAATTCTGATAGATATTTTCAGAGTTCGGCTTGTTGCCTATAGTCAGCTGACATGATGCAAGACTTTTCTCCTTATCTTTTGATTGAATATCCAACTTCAGTTCATCACCTATGGGATAATTCATAGCCGATTTCAAGGCAAGCAGACTCTGCCTTGCCATATTCTGCTGATGCGTAAGACTGTATTCGTCTTCAGCCACCTGCGATTCCATCTGCACCACATCCGGGCGTCCTTTCTCGCCCAATTCATACAGACGTTGCATCTTAGCCAGCATACGTCGGCTCTCACTCAACTTCTCGCTTGCTATCTGTATGCTTGCCTCAGCGTATACAGCATCCACATATTTCTGCATCACATCGATAGCTATATTGTCCTGCGCCTTCTGCATCGCCGTAGCAGAAAAGTCACGGCTTAATCGAGCCTGCTTGAAAGCATTTATAGTGGCGAAACCGTCAAATACATTCAGTTCGGCATAAAGCTGATAATAGTTGTTGAATGTCGTCACATTATTATATGTATTGGTCTCAGGGTCGATGTTTCGTCCCCAAGCATATTGGCCCTGCACTCCACCAGTTACAGTAGGCAAGAAAGCGGCAACGGCATGATGATAGTCTTGCTTACGTTGACGGGCATTGATAGTCTCACGCTTCACATCCGTAGCATGCTCTGCTGCATACTTCATGCAGTCGTCAAGGCTCCAGCTTTGTGCCGAGACTACTGACGCAACAAGTATCCATCCTATCAGTATTATTATTCTTTTCATAATCGTCTTCATTTTTATATAATGAGGACAATGGTTGTGCCAAAACTATATTGTTGCTGATAATCAAGTAGTTAGTGTATAAACCTCATTAATTCTGTGTCCAATAATTAGACACATCCGTCAAATATTTGGACAAAGAATTTCACACCCTTATTTTTACTTTTCATCATTATCGAGGTCAAATAGATGTAACAGATAGAAGTTGAGGCTATGACGATAAACGATAATGATATAATAGAAACACTGAACGCAAGCCGGGAGACAGGCTTCAGGATGCTGCTGAACAAGTATCAGGAGCCTGTCTACTGGCACATCCGCCGACTGGTGGTGTCGCACGATGATGCCCAGGATGCCACGCAAGAGACGTTTGTAAGGATGTTCCGGTCGCTCGAACAGTTTAGTGGCGACAGTTCATTGCGCACATGGCTATACCGCATTGCTACCAACGAAGCGTTGCGACTCATCGGCAAGCGTCGTCAGGAGACGGTATCGCTCGACTCGGTTACTACTGGTGTGGAAATCATAGCTGCTGACAATCATGTAGACTATGCCGACAAGATAGCGGTGAAGCTGCAAAAGGCAATACTAACGCTTCCACCCAAGCAGCAGTTGGCTTTCAACCTGCGCTACTATGACGAACTCGGGTTTGACGAGATAGCAAAGATAGCCGACTCGACAGCCGCAAGTGTCAAGGCAAGCTATCATGTTGCCAAAGAGAAAATTATAAAGTATATGAACTCAAATGATTAAGGATATGGACAAGAATTTCGATTTCAACCAAGTGGGCAAACGCATGCCATACTCTACTCCCGACGATTTCTTCGCCAAGATGCAGAGCGACATCCTTGATGCCGTACATGATATGCCACAGAAGAATACGGAGATTAAGACGAATCGACGTACTGTCCGCAAGTGGCTTTGGCCTGTATCGTTGTCGGCAGCAGCTGCTGTTGTAGCAATGTTTGTCATCAACATACATTTCTTAGCTCCAAATACGCCAACGGCTTCGAGCGATATTCAGGATGTAGAGCAGGCGTTTGCCCATCTCTCAGAGGGCGACCAGGCTTTTATCTTGGATGTATATCAGGATGATGTGTTCCTCAACAATTAAGTCAAATATATATATAACATAAACTAAAAAACATAGATTATGAAAAAGATTTTCAACGTAATGATGCTGGTCATCGCAATGACGATGTTCACCGTCAATTCTTTCGCTCAGGCTCCCAACAATAAGCAGCGCCTCACACGCGAGCAACTCTCAGAAAAGCAGGCTAAGTATATTGCCAATGACCTTGCTCTTGATGACGAGACTACAGCCAAGTTCATTAACACCTATACACAATGCCAGAAGGAGATTTGGGCTCTTGGTCCGCGTCCTCGTCGCAATGGCAATAACAATGAGGAGCAAATTGGGCAGAACATCAAGAAGCGCTTCGAAATGAGCGAGAAGATTCTCGACATCCGACAGAAGTATTATAAGGAATACTCGAAGTTTATGACGCAGAAGCAGATTCAGCGTGTATACGAAATCGAGAAGAACATGATGAAGCGATTCGCTCAGCGTAAGGGCAAGAACGGACAACGTGGTATGCGTGGTCAACATGGACAACGCTTAATGGATAAGAACTCTACAAAATAAAAAATAGTAGGTTGGTCGTTGATTTGAAACTAATTTTGTACCTTTGCATTCGCTTACTCACGAGTAAGCAGGTGCAAAGGTCCCGTAGCTTAGCTGAATAGAGCGTCAGATTCCGGTTCTGAAGGTCTTGGGTTTGAATCCCAACGGGATCACAGTGTAAGGAAATTCATTTCCACAAGTATTAAGGAGAGTCACGTGTTGGCTCTCCTTTTGTGTTTATAAAGGGATCTATCGGATGCCATAGTCTTCTACTATTTGCATTGTAAATAAATAACAATGTCCTTCCATACCAACAATACTGCCTTTTTTGATATTATTCGATTAGCAAGTAATATAATGCCCCTTCAAATTATAAACCCAAATCGGTCATTAGAAGCATCCAGTAAGAAACTTCGTATCAAAGCATGATACGATCATTTCAAGCCATGATACGATCATTTCAAGACACGCAACATATATTTATATCACGATACTGACATTAGTGTCACGATTGTAAAGGGGCCATAGTATCATATTACATAATACTTGGCATCAATCAAGAACGCACATAAAATCTACGTGTCATGTAGTGTATTTCTTTTCCCCCGTTCTTTATATCTATACGTAAGCATATCCGCGATACTAATGACCGATTTGGGATAAAACTACTATCTGTCCAAGTATATTAATGCTAAATGTCCAAGTATATTAATGCTAAATGTCCAAGTATATTAATGCTACCTGCCCAAGTATATTTATATACAAAAAAAGTGGACTGGCTATTAGTCGCCAGTCCACTTTTTTTGTATGCTCGGCACGAGCATTGTCTAACGGGTGCAAGTCCCGAGTAAGCCCTAATAGCGGGAATTACATAGCCAAGAGCAAGGGTGTTCATCGCAAGGTGAAATCTGAAGGAAGCTGGCGGCAAACATCTGACCTAACGAACAGGAACTTCATATAAGGCATTTGACCATGGATAAGATTGCCCAACAAATCAAAGTCCCATAGCTATTCGGAATGGTTGGTGGAGTTTCCTTGAGCTTGCGAAAAAATGAGGTAGGTATAAGATGAAAAGATAATGCCCTTATCTGAGGAGGTCTCACGGACGCTTCTTCGATACCGTGAGCCATAGCAAACTCATAGAAATTGTGGTATCAATAAATACCAAGCATACGAATGGGGTAATACTCGCAAGGGCTATTGGCGAATAGCTGACAGCCCTATTCTAAAAAGGGCGATAGATAACAATAAACTACGCTCCGCATGGTATGCTACTTTAATGGAGACGTATCTCGAATGGTATCCAAAATAGGAACCGCCGTATGCGGAACCGCACGTACGGTGGTGTGAGAGGTCGGAAAACGAAAGTAGGAAGAAAACGGCTTCGTTTTCCTCCTACTCGATTCCAACGCTAAAAGCCGTTGGCACAGTGGCTTGCTCCTGTTACATCCAAAAAGTCAACAATACAAGCCACTATGTTGCCCGCGTTACTGGGCAATATAAAGACAACTACTCCTCCATGAACATACGGCATGGACTGTATTTGTTTGGATTGATGAGAAACTCCTCTTCATCGATACCCATCTTTGACATTGCGTCAGAAGAAGAACTGGATGACTTCTGAGGAGCAAGTCCGGTGAGGATGATGCGTATCTGCTCATCGAGATCCTTGTAATGAGCACGTGTGTCGGCATCAGATGTCTTGGCATTCTGCACCATAGAGCGGATGCTCTTGAGGGCAGCATGGGCATACGGACGCTGGTCTTCCACCATAGTCACACGCCATGCTCTTGCAAAATTGTTGACAGCACGACGCTGAATGTGCTTAGTATAGTTGGACACCTTGGCTCCAGTCTTTGTAGAACGGAAGAGATAACTGAGGAGTTCGTTGACATAATCCATTGGCTTGTAGCTGTCCTGGAGATAGCAATGCTTGCTGATGAGATTGAGAGTCATAGCTGAAGTGAGAGCATCGAGTGTGCGGTCCACGATAGGATAGACAGCATTCTCAGGCACGCGGTTGAGTCTGCGGGCGAAAGGTTGGTTCCAGAGCCATGTAGGTTCTACGATCATATTCTCATTGAGCCATGCCAAGGCGCGGCGCTGTACGTCCCTTCCTGCAGGAGTATATACCGGTCCTTCCTGGTCAGCGCTCTTGTAATCATGATATACACCGCTGATGTTCTTCTGCACATGACCGTAGAAGCGTCCCATCTGATTGATTACATTCTTGTATGCAAACTTGAGATTGGCATCCATATCAGCCTCCTCATAGTTCCATTTCTGGATGTTTGCCATGACGCGCTTGAGGTTCTTCACGCCGTAGGTGCTTGCCTTCATGGCATCATCGCCGAGGTCTTCTGTCTGTGCCTGAGGGTCATTGTCAGTGCCTTCACCACCAAACCAGTAGCGTGGACTCTCCTTGAGCTTGTTGATTATCATGTTGTTGAGAGTCAGGCGCTCGTCGCGTTCGCCCTTAGAATCAGGGAAATAGCGGTAGCCCCATTCTATTGCCCACTTGTCATAGTCATTGATACGAGGGAAGAGTCCGGTGTATGTCACGCTGTCTTCAGGCTGTGCCACATAGTTGAATCGGGCATAGTCCATGATGGAAGCCGTGTGTCCATGCTCTTCGAGCCATTCCTTGTCACGGAGTTTCTCCACAGGGGTGGCATGGCTCGCACCCATATTATGACGCAATCCGAGGGTATGACCTATCTCATGAGATGACACAAAGCGGATGAGTTGCCCCATCAGTTCATCGTCGAAGACAGGCTTCTGTGCGCGTTTATCCACAGCACCTACTTGTGTCTGGTACCATGCGTGGAGCAACTGCATCACATTGTGGTACCAACCTACGTGGCTTTCGATGATTTCTCCAGAACGAGGGTCGCTGACATGTGGTCCATAGGCATTGCTTATGTCGCTTGCGAGATAGCGTATTACGGAGTAGCGAGCATCTTCAAGGCTCATGGTAGAGTCGTTAGGCCATTCCTTAGCACAGATAGCATTCTTGAATCCCGCCTTTTCAAATGCCGCATTCCAATCGTTTACGCCAGCGATGAGATAAGGCACCCATTTCTTAGGTGTAGCAGGGTCAATGTAATATACTATCTGCTTGACAGGCTCCACGAGTTCGCCACGGCGATAAGCCTCGATATCCTTAGGCTCCAGTCTCCATCTGGAGATGACCTGACGGCGCTTCACCTGCTGCTGATCGTCACCGAAGTCGGTAAATTCCTCTGTGAAATAGCCTACACGAGGGTCGTAGGAACGACAAGCCATAGGCTCTTTCGGCAGAAGGACGAAGGAGGTGTTGACCTTTAGCGTGATGTTTCCCGTGATTTTGCCTGCAGGGATGCGAGTGCTTGCCTTCGAACCGTAGGTCTTTATGGTGACAATCTCTGTATTGATAGGGAACGTGCTGATGCGCTCAATATAGGAGAGGTCCTTCTTGAAAGCAGTCACTCCGAGTGCCGACTTGCTGCTTTCCTCAAGAGAGAGGACGGCATTGTCGGAATTAAACATATTTGTGACGTTGATACTGTAGAACTTCACCCCGGTGGAGTCTGTCAGCGTAGAGTCTATTTTGGTGGCATAGACGATAGGATCCTGGGTACAGTTGGCTACAGCAGTAGCAATCTTGTCATCACTCTTGACGCGTATGTCATAGAGATGAGCACGCAGGAGCATCTGCTTGTTGTTCTTTTCCCAATAGAGCACCTGCTCATTGGCCAGTTCTCCGCCATATACTCCAGCATCCACAGGTGTGGAAACATAGCGTGTGGTGGTGAGAAAGAGTCTGCCGAGAAGTGAGTCTGGTATCTGGAAGTAATAGTTGTCCTTATGCTTCTGCACATTGAAGAGGCCTTTTACTGCCGGTTGTCTTACTTCTTTCTTTACGGGCTTGGTGACCTTTGATTTCTTTCTTGCCTGTGCTCCTGGGCATATCATTGCTGCCATGCACACAATTAACAAATGTTTTTTCATTTGTTTGGTTTTAGAGTTGTTAATATTTTCTTCAGCCGTTGACGTGGCTGACACGGTGACTTAATGCTATTTGATGTACTTCTTGCCTCCGATGATGCGGATACCAGTGCCGTTATAAGGCAGGCCTGTAATGCTGTATGCCTTGCCATTAGCGGAAGAAGAGACGATGGACTTGATGCCGGTAGCAACAAAATCCTCCACGTCTGTGAAGCCTGCATTTTCATAGTCAGCCTTGTTACCAGAAAGAACGTAGCACTTCTTCTTGTAGAGAGACTTCAGAGCACCGCTTCCGAGCTCAGGAAGCTTGCAGAAATAGCGGGAATACTGCGCATTGGTGCAGAGGTTGAAGGCATTCTTTTGCAGTTGCTTTACAGAAGCCGGAAGGATGAATGCCACAGCCTTTGCAGACTGGCAACCGCTCTCCTGGATAGTCTCAAGCGATGTGCAGGTGCTGAAATCAAGCACAAGATTGTAGCCTTCAGTCTTTGCGCTGTTCTTGGAGAGATTGAGAAAGGCACGATTGCCTATGGTCTTGAGAGCAGTGCAGCCTTTGAGATTGAGGACGGTGCACTCATAACTCTGGTAGAAAGCACGATCACCGATGGATTCCAGAGCCGAGCATCCTTCGAGATTGATGGTCTTTGCGCCCGTCTGTCCGAAGCCGTATTCCCCTATGGACTTGAGATTTGCATGACCTGAAAGGTCTATTTCTGTGATTTTATCGCAAAATTCGAAAGCATAATCCTTGATAGTCTCAAGATTTGAGCAATTAGAGAAATCGACTGTCTCCAATTGTGACTTGCCTGTACTGTTGAAAGCGTATAAACCCACAGAAGTCATGGAAGCTGGGAAGATTATCTTCTTCAGCGGAATGATGGCATCATCATTCTCCTTCTTCTGGAAGACATTGGCAGGAAACTCATTAGCAGGGTACTCTATCGTGGTTTCGCCTACTGTCTCGGAGTAAGCGACGATGTTGGCATCCTTGAGGTCGAGCGTCTCTACCTTCATATTCTGGCGGATGAAGGCTATGTCAGCCTTGTTGATATTGCCGGTCAAGGTGAGGTCGATGACATTGAGGTCATCACCTTTGATGAGAGTGGAGAGGGTGCCGGCAGTCTCCACTTTGATAGTTTTTGTCTCAGCATGAGCAGTAAATGCCATGAGTGAGAATGCGATAAGGAGTAGATGTTTGCATTTCATAAGCGCTTCTTGTGTTTATTATTTATATTATTTGGATTATCAATATCTGCCGATTACGCAGGGGATATGATGGCTGGTTACCTACAAACACCTCGTGAAATAGGTGGCGTAGCCGGGTATGATGTCTTGATATGCTTTGATGAGCTTGCCGGTCACGCTATCATAGACGCGGATGGAGGAGCAGCCAGTGGCTTGACGATAAGTCAGCATGACGGTGCAATCGTCCTCATCACGCAGTCCTAAGCCCGTGATAAGAGGGAATACATCCACCAGTTGTTCGCCTTCATCAAGGCTAATTAGCAGTTTGGACTTCACTGGATTAAACTCTTTCATGTTGTAATAATCGAAGCGATATACCTTATTGCCAACAGAATAGAAGGCATAGCTCTCGCCAAACGAGCCCCACCAATATCTTACAGTCCTTGCAAGAGAGGCATCAATCGGCATGATGCGCTTGAGAGAGATGGGCTGAACAGTGGTCTTGACATAGTTGACACAGAACTCATATATGGCATACTGTCCGTCACGCTTGCCTATCAGATATACTTCGTATGGCTGATTGGAACCCATTCCTGTGGCTTCGGTGAAGCATCCGCAGAGACTGTCGAGGCGGAAAGGTTCGCCATCAATGGTGATATGCTCCATCTGGTCGTTATAGACATGGTAGCAACCCACCGTATTGTCGTCATGCAGCACGAAGGTCACTTTCTTAAACCTCTGAAATTGCTTGCTCGACATAGCCTGACGCACATTGCGACTCTTGACGAAAGTGTTCTCATTGAATACAGGAAGCTTGCGGTCCAGACCATTGAAGACATGGAGATTACCATTGCAGATGAAGTATTTCGATGCGCCATAGCCGAAGGTGACATTGCTGATGTCCAGTCTGGAGGCGCTGCCCATATACACCTTATTATATATATTGCCGGTATATTCACCCACATTATGATAGAAACCATTGTCTGTATCAGCATTGCGCATGCTGATACATCTGCCCCAAGAAGGGCTTTGATCTGTGAAAACGGCTATCTCATTGAGGGCATACAGCGTGCCATAATACTTGCCATTGATTGGTTCATCGGGGTTTATCCGCTCTATCATGTCGGGATAATACTTAGTGAAGGCACGCACATCACCCTGCAATGACATCCATTCGGTGCGTCCGTCAGACTTCTGATAGACCACGATGGAGGAGGGAGTGTATGTGCTCAGCACCTGGAAGGAGAATGTCTTGCGAAACTCCAGTCCGTTTTCCCTGTCCTTTGCTATGAAGACAGCAGGGATATCAGTCGCCATATTATATCCAGAAGGCAATGAAACCTCCCATACTAACTGCTTGCCGGTGGCTATTTCTTGCTGTTTACCCACCACCCAACGGTAGTCATAGCGCAAGGAATCAGCCCCCTCGGAGAAGGTCAGCGAAGGGTTTATCCTCAGAGTGTCCCCCTGATAGAGCGTATATGAACCGTCAGTGGCAATGCCATTTATGGCAGTGACCTGCTGTATGTCGTCCGTGGCTTCGCTGTCCTTGCCTCCATAGCATGACAGAAGGGAGGACATCACTGCGCCGAGGATGAGCAACTGATAGTATATTCTTGTCTTTTTACGCATTATTCAAAGTATATTCTGTTACCATTGGAGTCATATTCCTCATGTTGTATAAACCATTGCTTGCAGAGCGAAATCCAATAATCGAGGATGACGCTGCTGCCGTCATCCACCCATTCAGGATCGGTGATGCCGCTGATTTCCAGAAAGACGGCACACTTACGGGCTGAATAGGTGATTTTGCTCAGTTTGCTATTGTTTTCCCAGAAGGCAGGAGCGATGGTAAGGTTTTTTGTAAACTGCACATCCACATACTGATACTCCGGCACTCCCACCGTGAAATCGTCGCCTGGCACGAGAGCCAGCCTCATTTTGTAGGTCATTTCGCTGTCCATCTCATCGACATGGATTGTAGCGCGGAGCGTGTCTTGATACATTCCGCTGCGAAACACTTGCTTGCTGTCGAAACTTACCACCGCAGAACTGGCGGGGACACCTTCGCTTTCTGCCTCCGAAATCATCACTCCGAAATGACGGTCACGACCATAATCTATCACCCCCTGCAGGCGAACAGGTATCTGGAGCGTGTAGTCCGTCACCTTTCCACCAAGGAAATAGGCATTGAAACTATAGCTCTCTGGGTAATCCGACGCACTGCCGAAGACGGTGCCGCGGGCAATATTGAGCGCACTGGTCGATGTATCGTAGGCTTCCAGCGTATCTTCCGAGCAGGCTGCTACGGACAATAGGGCTGTGGCTGTAAGCATTATGTATAGAATTTTTCGCATTGCTTTAAGAGGTGAAAGTGTCAATATCCAAACTGTTTCTCGTAATCCGGCAACGGTAGCACATAAGCCGAAGCTGGAACGCTGACAGTATTGCCGTTATAGTTTCCGTCATCGACGGCGCGGAGGTTGCGGCGCTTGTAATAATAGAACAGCTGTCCCTCGCCGCGGAAGTCGCATATATACTCATGTGTCAGTTCATTCCACAAGGTCTGTGTGGTAGCTGTAGCCGGAAGAGCAGCCTCTCCGCGTTTCTGCTTTATAGTATTCAGAAGGCTCAAGGCATTCTCTCTGGTCTCAATACCATTGAGATTGCACTCAGCCATGATGAGATACATCTCGCTGATTTTCAGCATAGGAACGACTGGGTCGCCGTATTTGCCGGCATCTTCCGACTTTACTGACCGCTGATAGCGTATCATATTGATTTTTCCATTTGCGCTCGGGTTTTGGTATAGCCATGCTCTGCGCACATCATTGTCCTCGTATGCGTTGGCACTCTTGGCAAAATCGCCGGTCAGACCTTCGTAATATGAGCGTGAAACGGTAAGTATGTTCTCACAGTAGAGGGCAAAAATCATCTCTGGCATGAAGATGCGGTCGGCTTTCTGTTCCACTCCGTAGATGTCAGTCTCAAGGATTTCCTCCGGAAGGATAAACCTATACTTTTCCGAATCGATTACCTCTTCGGCATATTGTGCAGCCTCAGCATAATGTCCGCGGTAGATTTCCATCCTGGCGAGCAAAGCAGTAGCAGCATAATAGTTCATCCTCTGTGTGCGGTCATAAGCCAGATAGCGGTTGCTGTATGCCTTATTACAATATAGAGGGTCCTTTTTCAAGTAGTCGCGAGCCTGCATAAGGTCAGAGATAATGGTATCAATAAGTTGCTCATTAGTCATTTTCTTGCCGAGAACAAAGCCGAAGTCTGTCTTGAAGCGTACATTTCCCGACTCAGGATTTACCTCATAGCTCTCATTGAACATTCTCATGAGGTCGAAATACATCAATGATCTGAGAGCGAGCGCTTCGCCATGAATGATGTCAATCACGTCGCTGTCAATCTTACCTTCCGCCTCAGGCAGTTTGGCAAGTAGCATATTGGCATTGACGATGGTGTTATACATCTTGAGCCAGATAGCAGAAACGAGTTCCTGTCCGCCGTCAGTGGTGTATCTGAACTGTGACCAAGCGACGCGATCGGGGTCATCTTCCTTGACGTTATATTGCTGTGAAAGCGGTTCGAGGGCTGTCAGAGTAAGGTTGCCACCATATAGTTCGGTGCCGCCCATGCTGATATATATGCCCGTCAAAGCGGTGTAGTAACCATCGGCATTGACAAACATATCCTTCTCGTCAATCTCCGACTCGGCTCCTACATCAAACCATGAGCAGCTCTGCAGCAGTATAATGGATAATATGTATAATAATGTTTTGCGCATAATCAATATGGGGGAATGCGGTTTTGTGGATTTGCTGTTTCGTTGTTTCTACATTTGTTATCCAACGGTAGAAGCCGTTGGCACAGTGGCAGTTTTGTCGATTGTCAGAAATTCACCTGAGCATTGAATGTTACCGAACGTGTGAAAGGATAACTGAGACCTCGCTCCTGCCTTATTGTGCTGGTATAGAAGAGGTCATTAGCTGTGATGGAGAGCCTTAGCATGGATATCCAGCTGCCACGGAGTCTGTCAGAGTCCATATTGTAAGCCAATCTCAGCGATGTCATGCTCAGTCTCTTTTCGTGCTGGACAAACCTTGACGTCGCTTTGGTGGCGCTGTTGTCGGTGATGGCCTTGTAGAGAGCCACATCGCCCGGCTTCTGCCATCGTTCGGTAAGCGCACGGCGGTCATTGTTTGTCATATAGTTGACGTTCTCTATCTTCTGGTGCAGGGTGTAGTTATACTTGTCTGCACCGAAGGAATAATTGAGATGAGTGCCTATTTCCCATGACTTATATCGGATATTCAGTCCGACATAGCCATTGAGATCAGGCTCATTGACGCCTACCGGCACCTGATCCTGAGCATTCCATGTATATGTGGTGTTGCCGTTACGGTCGATATAGAGTTCCTTTCCCGTGCCAGGATCTATGCCAAGGGAGCGCACTGCGTAGATGGTATTCATGGATTCACCCTCCTTGAATTGGAATACGGGAGTGGTGGAACCCGAACCGTTGGCATTGACCATGTCGTTATATCGCTGGAGAGCGTCTGAAATCTTGAGTATGGTGTTATGGTTTCTTGTGCCGTTGAGCGTGACATTGACCAAGAGATTCCTTGTGCGTACAGGGGAATAACTGATATTGAAGTCAAAGCCTTCATTGCGAAGGTCGCCCATATTTGCCTTATAGGTGTCGAATCCCAATGATGGAGCGACGGTGATGCTGGTCAGGTTGCCCTTGGTCTTGTTGTTGTAATAGTTGAACTCCAAGTTGAGACGGTTCTTCCAGAGCGAAGCCTCCAGGCCGATGGTGCGGTTATATGTGGTCTGTCCCTTGAGGTCGGGATTGCCGAGTGTGGTGATTATTGCTCCGAAGTATCCTCCATAGACCTTTGTCAGATAGTTATACTGGTTGCTTGCCTGGTTTCGGTTGTAGTTCTGGTTGCCCGTAGTGCCGACATTTGCACGCAAGGCGAGCTTTGATACCACACTGCTTCCGGCGAAGAAACGCTCATTATGCACGTTCCATCTCAGTCCGGCACTCCAGTAAGGCGTGGTCTGCTGATGGTCACCATAGAGCGAACTGCCGTCCATACGGATAGTAAGGTCACAGAGATAGCGGTTGCCGTAACTGTAGTTCTGGTTGCAGAAGATGCCGGCAGTGCGGACTTTGGACTTGCCTCCAGTGATTCTGCCGTACTTCTCATACTGCACTGCGTATGAGATATAGTCCTGCGAATTGCCGAGAAATCCCGTCATGGTGTAGCTGTCGCTCTCATTTGATGTCTGCTTGGCTTCTGCTCCGAGTATCGCCTGCACGTCGAAACGACCGAAACTATGTGTATATGACGTCAGCATACTGCCATAGACGGTGGTCGAGGAATTGTGTCCGAGCGTGTATTTTCCACGCTGGTAGAGCGCATCGGGTGTGATGGAGGAGTTGTTGTTGATATATTCGAAGCTGCCAGGCGATACATATGCGTCGTCACGGTCGCTGTCATGGCTGAGTGAGAACGACCCTTTCAGACGTACATCATCGGTGATGGTCCAGTTTATTCCGAAATTATTCGTCACGTTCATACCTCTCGAAGTGGAGTAACTGTTGAGGTATCGCGCTTCATAGACAGGCGACTGCATGGATGCCAGCACTCCGAGAGCGATGCCTTCAGGCGCTAAGTTTGACAGGGAAAGCATGCGGTAGTAGTTGCCGTCAGCATCTTTCTCCTGATAATAAGGCAGTGCCGAGGTGTAGGAAGAGAAGCTTCCGTAAGGCGATTCCTTGCTATCCACCATGGAAAACTGCAGGTCGTTGGTCACACGGATGCGGTGATTGGATATAATCAACTTTGTGCCAGCCTCGTAAGTGTCTCGTCCGCTGCCCTTCATTGCGCCGTTGAGATTGCTGTAACTCAGGTTTGCCGCAAAGCGAACTTTCGTTCCGCCAGGCAGTGATGTCTTTGGTGAAGCCTCGATGATGAGGGAATGCTTGTGCTGGAAACCCATCTGCAAAGGCTTTGAAAGCCAATAGGTATCAACGCCACTGAGCACGGCACTGCGTGCCACATTATAGGAATTGGCATTCAGTCCTGCGTCTTCCCCCTCACGATATGCATCAAATACGCCGGCTTTCTTCTGAAATTCCAGCACCTCTGCCGCATTCATCAGATTGTAGGACGAAAGGTCCGGAATCTCAAACTTGCCGTTCATTGTATAGCTTATCTGCAGTTTTCCTGCCATCGGGGTGATGGTTTCGATGACCACTACACCGTTTGCGGCACGCGAACCGTATATCGCTGCTGCGGCAGCGTCCTTCAGTATAGTGATGCTCTTCACGCGATTGATGTCGAGGTCATATACTTTCTGCACGTTTACCTCAAAGCCATCGATTATGAACACGGGTAAAGTTGTCACTGTCTGCAGGTTGCTCTGCGAGATGTCCGGCATTGTATTCTGTCCTCTTATCTCTATCTGGTCAGGTATATGGTTAGGGTCAGAACCGTAAATGCCACGGGTATCCACCACCTGAAACGAGGGGTCGAACACCTTCAGGCCCTCAAGCAGATTGGTGCTGTTGACCTTCATAATTTCCTTGCCGGACACCTGCACCGCTGTTCCAGTGAAGCTGTTCTTCGTCTTGGAGTAATATCCCGTGACGACAGTCTCGCCTATCTCGCCAAACAGCAGTATGTCATTCTTCTGTCCGGTGCTGTCATTCTTTGCCATAGCGGTCTTTTCCTTGGCTGTCTTCTGTGTTTTGCTTTGCGCAAACACCACGGAGTCTGTCGCCATCAGCGTCAGTATGATCAATATTCTCGTTTTCATCGACTGATACGTTTATTGAGATAGTACAACTGTCCGTCGCCAAAGAGGTCACGACGGTATTCATCATATATCATCGGAAGGAGGTCAGCATCCTCCGATGCGTCGGCTGCGTAGGTCACATCCTTGTTTGATTGCATCGCTATAAGGCGTTGGCGTGCCTCCTGTTTGCGGCCCAGTCGCCACAAAGCTTCAGCCGCTATGAGTTGCACTTCGCCCAGTCTGATGTAAGGGATTGCAGCCGGAAGGTCGGTGCTTCCGCCGCTTTCTGTGCTCACATAGCCTGTAAGCAGGGTGTTCGGTCCGTATTTGTTTGACATTATCTGCGTGCCGTCTTCCTGCTCGCGGAACCATGCCCTGCGGCGGATGTCGGTCTGCTGGGCGTAAATGCGGTCGATGTCAGTACGGCATCTGACTTTCTTCTGGTCGAAAAGCGTTGCGCTCAGACGGGTGAAACCTGTCGGCAATGATGACAAAGCAAAAATATTCTCACGGGAGAAGCAGTAATCATAACCATACTTGCCCGGTGTGACGAAGTAAAAGAGCTGGTATCGCGTCGCCACCCGTGCCGGATCTGTATGCAGCATCACTGAGTCTGCATTGTCCAATGCCTTCTGATAGTCGCCTTTCCATAGCGCCACTCTGGCTTTCAGCGCCTTTACTGCATAGGCATTGAGCTGGAAAGTGCGCAGCCTTCTGTCTATTTCTCCCACTTTTACCGATGAAGGATTTGTGGCATTCATTATGGGGTCATTGGCAGAAAGCAGCCTGTCTGCCTTATCAAGCCATTCCTCCACTCCGTCCATAGGAAGGTCCAGAAGGCGGTGGAGGTCGAATGTCATGGCGGCTTTGATGGCATAGCACTCGCCCAGGACTATCTCCTTGAGTCCGGAAGTGAAGAATACCACCTTGGTATGCTCTGCTTCGTCTATTATCCTGTCGCAGGATTCTATGACTCTGTCGGCGCATATCCGCATCGTGTCCATACGCTGCCGCAATGCCGGAGCATCGAAATCGAGCTTAGATGCCGCCGTGGTCTCTTCGTCATAAGGCTCCAATGTCTGTGAGGCGAACTCCATCATGCCGAGCGAAAGGGTGTTGCCGTAAAGCTCAGGAGCACGCATCTGCATGTAGATGCCGGTCAATGCCTGCATGAATGCCGTCTCGTCATTGAAGAATTTCCCCGCAGTGACATCGCTGTCGTCACCGGTCTTGTCGAAGAAATCATCGCAGCTCTGTAGCATCGTACAGGCTATCATCATTATATATATTATTCTTGTTCTCATTGTCAGATGGTTTTCGTTTTCCCTTTTAGAACCTTGCTTCCACTGTCAGGCAAGCCCTGTGGCAGTTTTCCTCACCGCTGAGGCGCACCATACCGCCCTTGATGAATCTCCAGAGCGATGGAAGCATGTAGCCTATCTGAATGCTCTGCAGCCTGTTGGTCTCCCAATTATCGGTGAAGAAGGATGCTGAAGCTGTCCAGCGGTGCCATTGTCCGTAGATAACCATGCCTGCAAGCATCTCCCTTACATCATCATAAGCGGCAGAAAGCGATGCACTTGCCGTCCAGTGCTTACCCTTCAGCGTCTTGCCCACATCGCCATAGAGCATATTTGTAGACTCTGCACGCATGCCTGAAGCATTAAGATGCCATCCTTTGGCTTCAAAGTCGAGCGACAACAGACCGCGTGTCACTGCGTCAGGACGGATATTCTCATCGTAATAGCCCTGCAGTTGTGCCCCCGTCTGATAGTAATTATATATGTATGTCTCGTTGGTGATGTTGGAATACATCGGAGTAAAAGCCTTGTAACTGTAAGGCACCGTGGCACTTCTTCCCAAACCGAGAGAAAGTCTGAGGCAATCTATCCCGCTTTCAGCCATCCATGCCTCCCTGCTGATGTTCCATCCCAGGTCGGCAGCCCAATATACCTCGTTGCGATGCTTCGGTGAAAGGAGGGAAGAGCGGTTCATTGTCACGTTCATCGTGGCGCTGTAGCGTCCCTGATAGTCGTAGCCCACGTTTGCCATGCACTGCAATGTGCGCTCGAAGTCCCTCACTGCCGTAGGTTTACGCAACGTGTCATAGGTCTGGGTAAATGATACATAGTTGAGTATGTCATTCAGTATTCCTCGTCCGGCGTATGATTCTCCTCCCCTTTCTCCACTGTAAAGGCTTACACCTGCAGAGGCAAGGAGAGTGTGTCCGCCAGTCATTGCATTCTGATAAGCGAGCTTCAGTCCGCCGTCGTAGGTCATCGTCGTCTCGCGCATTATGTCATAAGTGCCTTTGTTGCGCAGGTTATCTTCGTCCTTGAACACAGGTGAATATGGTGAAAGGAACACATCGCGCCTCACTTCCTGACGCAGGAAAGAGAAATAGCCCACCATTTCCAGTCCCGGCATGAGGCTTAACGTCGCCCTTATACGATCAGTAAGCGTGGAAAAGCGGGTTTTGTCCGTGTCATCATCATTGAATGTCTCGTGGATTCCATAGTTTCCATATTGCAGGTCATTGCTGATGGACAGCGCATTGCGCCTGTAACCTATATATGAACGCATCTGAATGCGGTCCGTTCCCTTGGCTTTCGTTTCCGTACCAGGGTCATAGATGGCAGTAAAGCGATAGCCTACATTGTCATCGCCCCCGTCGGCAGTGAGCCAATGCTCTGCCCCTTTCATGGTGCCGTCGCTGCCGTCGTAGGGCTTTCCTGCCTGTATGTCTGCCTTGTAACTAAGACTTAGTGGACCTTTGGCATACTTCTTTGTGACTATTTCCACTGCTCCTTTTCCGCCGTGGATTCCTAATTGCGCCAATTTCGCCGCGTCTCTGATAATCCTTACCTCTGCTACTTCGCCTACAGTGATGCCTATTAGGGCTGTCTTTGGCATTCGTACACCGTCTATAAGTATCTCTGGATTATCATAAGTGGAGGCATCGAGCGTGCGTATGGCTGTCCAGAGATCACGTGCGCTGACGCGCTCCATCATCTCAGATGTCAGTCTTCTGTCTGTTACACCGAGGCATAACGAATCCTCTACGCTGGCTTTTACGCCAATCGTAATTCCCCAAAATATCAAGAGTAATGATAATCGAAAATGTGAAAGCACTCTGTTGTGTTATTAAAGTTACGCTTGCAAAGTTACAAAAAATCATATAGCTGATGCAAAAAAAATAAAGAAAATGATAATTATACCTAAAAGTGAGTATCTGAATACCATTTTGTCTGGTAATTTATGTTGTTCTTTCACAATTTGTTATTATTTGGGGTGCAAAATTATAAGTAAGCTGTAAGTGACGCTCGTGGGTAATAGGATATCTCTATTCACACGATAGGACGGAATCCGACAATAGAATAGAAGTGACGTATCTCGAAGGGATGGCTGAAAACAACTTTCCACACACCGTAAGGTGTAAAAGCACGAAACCACTGTATGCCGAACGGCACGTACGGTGGTGTGGGAGATCGGTAAATGTGAAAGTAGGAGGTAAATGCCTTTTATGAATAACATTTACCTCCTACCCAATTGATATGTATTCAACCTTGAAGGGTGAAGATTTGCATTAGTACCACTGCACGGCGTTGCTGTATCCCGAGCGTTTGTCATATTTGAGCGCATCGGTCAGTGTAGCTGCGTTACATCTGAACGAGAAGTTGTAGCTTGTATACGGAGCGAGCACCACCGAGCATGACATGTTGAAGCAGTGCAGGTCGCGTTGCAGCGAAGCCGTTGTCATTGACATCTTGTGCTGGTCGAAGTCGTAGCCAGAAGAGAACGAGATGTTCCATCCATCGCTCAGACGCAGGTTGCCGCTGAAGTTCAGGTTCTGTGAGAACTTGTATGGATAGCGCATCGACTTGGTGTTGAACTTGCCGCTGGTATTTTCGCGCATTGTGATACCGTAGCCGAATGTGAGCGACCATGGCATATTGAATCGCATATATCCGTCGGCATCAGTCTCCGCCTTGCCGCCTCCGCTCTTCTTTGCGCCGCGTTGGCCTTCTACCATAGTGTCGTCGACATTTGATTCGATGTCTGTATCAACGCCGTCTTCATCGTCCTTGTTGCGTTTTTTCTTCTTGTCTTCCTCGTCATCGCCGCCTCCAAACCATTTCTTTAACTTCTCTGGTGTAAGCGTGAATGAGAAGTTCTGCGATGTACCCTGGAAGCGTCCGAACTTGCCCATGCCCCAAAGGGTGCGGTTGCCTACGTAAGGCTTTCCGTCCTTGTCCAGCTCGTATGCATACGATGCGAATACGGCATTCATGTTGAACGTGTAGTTCTTCCACCACTTCAGTCGTATGCGCATTGTCAGGTCAGACAGCGGGTGATAGTCGGTAGCGAGATTGTAGCTCATAGCCAGACCGAGTTCGTCGATGAGCGATATCTTCTTGATACCGGTACTGTCCTTGTCGCTCTTTATCTTCATCTCGACATTGTTAGCGATATCAAACGAGATGTTGCCCGTCTTGCCCTTGCCCGGCACGCCGTAGAGCTGTCCTTCGTAGGGCGAATACTCAACGAGGTCGACCGAACCGTCGGCGTTGGTCTTCTGATAGGTCTTATAATAGCCGTAGCGTCCCTGTCCGAAGTCAGGTGCATAGCTGAAGCTTACGCTCGGGGTGATGACGTGGCGTATGGTCTGTATCTTGTCGCCAAATATCTTGCGGCTCGGAGTGAAGAAACCGTAGAGCTTTGTCGACGCACTGATAGACATGTTATAGTTGTATACGTTGTTGAATCCGTATATGGTGTCGCGCATTTCCTCTTGTGCCGTATCGTCCCATGAGCGCATCACTTTGTGTGTGTACATACGATCCTGGAAGTTGAACGATGGCGACACGTTGATATAGTTGAACAGTGTGAAGTTGCCGCTGATAGGTATAGAGTGGTTCCAACCGTTGCGCCAGTCCTTTATCAGGTTCGACTTGAGGAAGCGGTCTTCCTTGGTGTCGATGCGGTTGGATATCTGTCCGGTGTACGACATCGAAATCTTTTCATACCAACGTTCATCGCCTGCTGCGTGCTTGCGCTTGAACGGATAGAATCGCGAGAGCGAGATATTGAGGTCGGGCAGCGTTACAGACAATGTAGAGTCGCGCATGTTCTGCGAGAGGTTGGCAGTAGAGCTGAGCGAGAGTCCGATGCTTGAGAACGTTGTGCTCCACGATACAGATGATGTACGTGTCGACTGCGACAGTGTCTGTGGGTTGTACAGCGAGTTGAGGTTGTTGCGCTCGTAGCTCGATGTGGCGAAGTTGACACTTGCCGAGAGTGAGCTGTACGGGTTGGCTTTGGCATCCTGGCGATGACTCCACTGCACCTTGAACGATTTCTGCTCCGAATAGTCGGGCATGTTCTTGTCGCCGGTCTTAGTGTTCTGATAGCTCAAGAAGAAGCTGCCCGAATAGCGGTAGCGTTTGTTGTAGTTGCTTGCTGCCGACAGACCCCACGAGCCCTTTGTGTAAATCTCGCCGAGGAGCTTGAGGTCCCACTTGTCGTTGATGGCAAAGTAGTAGCCGCCGTCGCGCAGGTAGAATCCGCGGGCGCTCTCGTCGCCGTATGTTGGCATGATGAATCCCGACGAATAGCTCTTGGTGAACGGGAAGAATCCGTAAGGAATAGCCAATGGCAGCGGCACATCAGCCACAACGAGATAAGCCGGACCGAAGGTTACGTCCTTGCCCGGGCGCACCTTACCACGCGATAGAGCAATGTAGAAGTCGGGATGCTTCTTGTCGCAGGTAGTGTAGCGGCCGTGCTGCAGGTATACGTCGCCGTTGGCACTACGCTTAGATATTTCGCTTTGCAGAAAACCGTCTTCCTGCTGTGTATATACTTTCGAAATAAGACCCTTCTTTGTCTTGAAGTTGAAAGCCATGGTGTCGCTCTCGTATTTGTCCTGTCCCATGCTGAACACGGGAGTACCCACCAGCGTGTGTCCGGTAGAGTCGGTAGTGTCGCGTGTTCCCGTGGCATGTACGAGCGACGAGTCGAGGCTCATGTGTATCTTCTCGGCTTCGAGGTCCATGTTCTCATATTTCACCTTCGACTGTCCGTACAGCAGTGCTGTCTTCGACTTGGCGTTGTATACGAGTGAGTCGGAAGCTTCATACTGTACTGGCGAGTTGATGCCGTTGGCACGCTGGCGGTTGATTGAGTCGAGACGAATGGAATCGTCGATAGCGCGGTTGTGGTGATATATTGCAAGTTGCAGTGAGTCCATCTTTGTGGTGTCGACAATCTCGCGTCCTAACGAGTCGCGCATGATTGTGGCTATGCTGTCCTTAATGGAGTCGGATGCCACGGCTGTGGTGTCGCTTGAGGTAGCCTTGCGCACTTTTTTGCGTTGTGAGTAAGGCATGTCGGCAGCAGCCATCACGAATATGACGGCACACAAAAGAAGGGCTATGACGGTCTTGGTTCTCAATTTTGCTGTATATTATTATGTGTTATTACAAATCCGGCTCAAATATACGTTTCATCTCGCGGAAGCGCGCAAGTGTTTCGCCACCGAATTTGCTTAGACTTTTCTCTGCCTGTTCTATTGTTTTCTCGCGGTCGAGACGTGTCTTCGAGAAGAACTTGTCGGCATAGCAGATGAGTTTCTCCTCAATGGTCTCTGGTTGGAGGTCGTGGTGGGGTAGAGGCAGGTTTTGCGACACGATGTCGTCGAGCGTAAGTCCGGCTCCGGTGTGTCGTTCGCACACTCGTGCGTAGCTTTCGGGCAGACCCTCGGCGCGCAGCATTTCGGCTCCGCACACGCCGTGTCGTATGTATGGCTCGGTGCCGTGGCACTCGATGCCGGGTGCGTCGACACGTACGATTCCTATGTCGTGCAGCATAGCTGCATTGCGTACAAAGTCGGTGTCGATGTTTAGTTCGGGGTGCATAGCAGCAATCCGTAGCGCACGTTGCGCCACCGATTCGCTATGAGTAAGGAGGATGTGGCGCAGTGCACCGCATCCTCCATAGTATTTGTCAATAATCTGTTGGTACATATTTCATGTTTACTCGTGCTCACGCTCGATGTAGGCGATAACGTCGCCCTTCGATACCTTTGAGCCGCGCTTTGCGTTGATTTCAACAATCTTGCCGCCCAAAGCTGCGGGCACTTCAACGAACTCGCCCCAAGGAGCCTGGATGTAGCAAAGTACGTCGCCCTCCTTGTATTCCTTGCCGATGAACGGCTCAACAGTAGGAGCGCACTCGCCCTCGCCTGAGAATTCCCAGTAGATGTCGCCCTTAACCGGAGCAACGATGGCATCCGCCTTGGCGTGCTTGTAGGCGCTGAGCTGTTCGGGTGAAAGGTTGGCGCCGAGCTTGGCATCCTTAAGCTTCTGCAGGTCGGCGAGGAAGTTCTTCTTAGCCTGACCGCTCTTATAGTTGCGATACTGCTCCGGATGCATGGCAAGCTCGAAGAGTTCCTCGTCGTCCTGACCATACTCCCATCCGTTCTCGTCCATCTCCTTGCGGAAGTCGTCGAGAGCGTCGGTGAGAAGTGTGTGAGCGTCTACGTCGGTGAATTCGCGACCCTGCTTCTGTGCAAGCTCAACGAGCTCTGGGTCAATAGTGCCAGGAATCTTGCCCGACTTACCGAGAATCATACCCCACATCGACTCGTCCATCATCACGAAGCGGCCCTTGCCCTGCTCGATGGTGAGGAGGTTCATCAGTGCGATGTTCTTGACATACTGCGAGAACGGTGTCACCAGTGGAGGATAGCCTACGCGCGGCCATACATACTCTACCTCGTCGAAGAGCTTGATGAGCAGGTCGTCCATAGAGAGCTCGTCCTCGCCCTTCTTCTTGCGTACGTTGTTGATAGTGGTGCGCATACCGCCGAGGTCGGCCATCATTGAGCCCATCATACCGCCAGGGAGTCCGCAACCGAGCAGAAGCGATGACATAATCTTGTTGCCGGGGTTGATGAAGTAGCCGAGCCATTCGTCGATGAACTCCTGAGTGAGTGCGCGGGCCTTCATATAAGCCGACATGTTGATTTCGGGAACCTCGAAGCCCTCGTTCTTCAACATGCTGATTACAGAGATAACGTCCGGATGAACCTTGCCCCATGACAACGGCTCGATGGCTGTGTCGATGATGTCGGCACCGTTGTTGCACACCTCAAGGATAGAAGCCATTGAGAGGCCAGGACCTGAGTGACCGTGATACTGGATGATAATTTCAGGATACTTGTCCTTGATCATCTTTGTCAGTTTGCCGAGGAATGCGGGCTGGCCGATACCTGCCATATCCTTCAAGCAGATTTCCTCTGCACCGGCTGCTATCACCTGGTCAGCGATGTTCATGTAGTATTCCAGTGTGTGAACAGGAGAGTTGGTGATGCACAGTGCACACTGCGGAGTCATACCACCTTCCTTGGCCCACTTGATGCTGGGGATGATATTGCGAACGTCGTTCAGTCCGTCGAAGATACGTGTGATGTTGGTACCCTGCTTTGCCTTAACCTTATACATAAGGGCGCGAACGTCGTCGGGCACTGGATACATACGCAAAGCGTTAAGACCACGGTCGAGCATGTGGGTCTTGATGCCTACCTCGTTGAAAGGCTTGCAGAAGGCGCGCACAGCATCGTTTGGATTCTCGCCGGCGAGAAGGTTTACCTGCTCAAAGGCACCGCCGTTGGTTTCAACACGGGCGAAGCAACCCATCTCGATGATAACGGGAGCGATGCGCTCCAACTGGTCTTTGCGTGGCTGGAACTTGCCAGAAGACTGCCACATATCTCGATAGACGAGACTGAACTGGATTTTCTTTTTCATCTCTATTATTTTATTATTATAGATTTTTCGTTGATTACCTTATTCTATACACGAAAGAAAATGTCCCGATATGTGCACCGTAAACGTCTGTGATACATAGGCATAATCTTTCAAATGTGCAAAATTAGGGAAAAAAATCCAAATCATAGGTATTACGGAACGATTTTTAGTAATGTTAAGTGTTAAATGTTAAGTGTTAATGTCAAAGTAACAGTGCTATTTGTCAAGGCAAAATGAATGATGGATAACAAACTGAAATGAAATGTTGGTTAAAACTATTTTTTCTGTATGCTGTTGAATATTTATATATAATGTTTTCTGATTCCAAATAAAATGTGTATATTTGGAAACAAATATCAATAACTACCAAAAGCTTATGTATATGAAAAAGTAACGCATGGTAAGCTTGATAACAATGGTATAATCGTATGGGATAAGAATTTTGAAAAACGATATCAATGTAAATCTTATGAAAATGAAAAATGTTTAAAGTGCAAAAAACTACCTATTTGTATGGGAGTATGTCCTAGAGATTTTATTATAGGAAATACTTATTGTAAATATGATTCTGAAGATATAAACTTGGAGCAATCCATAATAAATTACATTAAATATGAGTATGAGTAAAAGAATTCGAATTGCTGCATTGGTTTTATTTGCATCATCTAACCTAATGGCACAAGTCCAAGAAAATGACACGGTAAATGAAAAAGTCATTCAATTGAATGAGGTGATAGTGAAAGGAGTGAAATACATTCCGAAAGGCGATCACACGTTGTTGTTTCTGTCGAAAAAGAACCGTAACTTCGGTACGAACGCATTGGATGCAGTGTCATCGTTAGGACTCTTCCGAACCACACTTAATGAAACAGAACTCACATCGTTCGACCACAAGCAGGTATTCGTCTTAATCAATGGTATTCCTTCCACAGCGTTAGACCTTCGCACCTTCAAGGCCGACGAGGTGAAGAATGTGGAATATTATCCTATACCTCCAGCCCAATACATGGCATTGACAAGTGGGCCGGTGGCAAACATTGTGATGAAGAAAAAGCACAACAAGCTTTATACTGCCTATATAAATACAAGCAATGCCGTTACTACCGGATTCGGAACCAATCAGGCTAATTTCACCTATGCCGATTCGCTCAATCAAGTTAAGGTTAACTATTTCACCGACTATCGCAACGTCGGCGACATCAGCCTTGACTCATACTATGATTACGGCAAAGGCAACATGACTCTCTATCGTGGCGATGATAACCGATATAAAGGAAACTATCAATACGTGCAGACTACCTACCAACGGTTTCAGTCAAGACATCTGTTCAATGCCAACCTCAAATATATATGGAATCCACGCAAGCAGTCGTTTGCATCAGAAATCGAAATGCCCGAAATACAGCAGAAAGGAACAAATGTAGACAAGTTGGAAAGCCATTCACGCACCCTCGTGGCAGATTTGTTCTACAATTACTCGTTGGGAAAACGACGCTCACTGGCAGTGAATGTTGTAAATACGTTTTCGAAATCAAGTTCCGACCATTTTCTGCAGCAGGAATTCCCTGAGGACATTTCTGGTATGAACTCACATATTGACGAAAATATAAAGAACCGCACCTACTCATTCCTCACAAACGTTGCTTATTCCGCCCCTCTCTTAGGCGGTTCGTTCAGTGCGGGAGCCAAATATGAGTATCTGCATCTGCGACAGCAATACCTTACTGATACCTATCAGACCACATCCCACACCGGTACGCTCTACACCGGTGTATACTGGAAGGTAAGAGGAATAACACTATATCCTACATTAGGTCTGTATCAAAACAAACAAATAACAGAATCAGACACCTATAATTCTACGCTTCCTTACTTCCGCCTCTACTCCGACTGGTGGGGCAAGAAAGCATGGAAAGGATTCAGTGTGCAACTAACTACCCAAATCAAGATGCAGCGACCTACATCCGGACAGCTCACGACATCTGCAACTCATATCGACCGTAACTTTATAGCTATGGGTAATCCAAATCTGAAACCATATTGGGAATGGAACAACAACCTGCTGCTTGCCTATTTCTCACCCAATAACGATAATCAGATAGTACTACAGTACACGCCAAAATACAGATATCACCCATTCGTCCCCATACTTTCTGTCGACAATAATACTGTCTATTCGCGTCCACAAAAGATATCCCACTCCTTTGACAATGTGCTTAATCTGTTCGGCTCATGGTATCCAGTGTCATGGTTGGAGTTTTCTCCTTATGTAGAATATTATTATTCCACACTCGACACCCCATCACAAGATGTAAGGCTGTCATATTTCCGTACGGGTTGCACTATAACCATTTCGCGCAACAGTTGGGCATTGACACTGGCAGCCAACTCTCCTACCAAAGAGGTTTCTGGTGATTTGACAATGAGAGGAAGCGCCCAATTTGCCACCACATTCCAATACAAATACAAGGATTGGGCTTTCGGTGCCAAATGGAACTACTCGGCACACAACGACTACGTGGAAGGAAAATGCGAAGGCTTCTCGTATAAAGAAAACAAAGACTGGAAACCATTACACGCCATGGTGCGCCTTACCGCGACATGGTCATTCTCAAAGGGTAAAGCACGCAGACATCAACGCAAGTCGCTTAACAATGAATATACTGACGATGGTCTGACTAACGACAATACTCCAAAGATGGCTAATTAATTTATCTATCATTAGGATTTCTCTGTGTCGTACGGCAAAGAGAAATCCTAATGACTGATTTGGGTTTATTGTTATTTATATTGTCCGATTTGTAAGGTACGTTGGTATAAAATTCATGATTTTTTATCTTTCATTAAACATTTACTTGCTTCGTATTTGCATTATCACTATATTTGCGAAATAAAATCGAAATATTTGTAAATCAATCCTAAATACTTACAGATACTAACTGAATCCTCATTATTAATACTAATTTATAGAGAGAGAGCTTATGGAAAAAAGATTAGCATTTTTAATTCTTTGCTTCGCCAGCTTATTGTTTGGGGGGGGTAAAGCGATGGCTCAATCCGTTATTACGGGTACAGTACTTTCGATTGAAGACGAGACTCCTGTTGTAGGGGCGTCTGTTAAAGTTCAAGGCACCAATGATGGGGCTGTTACCGACATGTATGGTCGGTTCAGTCTTAAGAATGTTAAGTCAGGTACAAAACTTGTAATTTCATACATCGGTATGAAGTCAAGAACTGTTATGGCTCGCCAGAACATGCGTGTAATACTTGAAAATGACTCTAAGGCTCTTGATGAAGTGTTGGTGCAGGTGGCGTATGGTGCTGCCAAGAAGTCGACACTTACCGGTGCGGTATCGCAGGTAGACAGCAAGCAGATTGAGGTTCGACCGGTGTCGAGCGTTACTTCTGCTCTTGAGGGTTCTACTTCGGGTGTTCAGATTAACAGTACATACGGTCAGCCGGGTTCAGAGGCTACAATCCGTATTCGTGGATTTGGCACCGTCAATGGTTCTTCAAGTCCTCTCTATGTGCTCGACGGTGTACCTTTCGGTGGAAACATTTCCGATCTTAACTCAAGTGATATTGAGAGTATCACAGTGTTGAAGGACGCTGCTTCGTGCGCCCTCTACGGCAACCGTGCTTCTAACGGTGTTATTCTTATCACATCTAAGCGTGGTAAGGGCGACCGTATGAGCTTCAACCTGAAGATTAATCAGGGTACATACTCACGTGGTATCAAGGAGTATGACTTGCTCAATGCCAACGAATTTATGGAGACCAACTGGCTGAATATGCGCAATGCACGTATTACTGCTGGCGACGATATGGCTACAGCTAATGCTTATGCCACTAACAACCTTATCAAGGAAAGACTTTATCTCAACATCTACAACAAGGCTAATGACCAATTGTTCGATGCTAATGGTAAGCTTGTTTCTGATGCACGCATACTCGACGGCTATGCCGAAGACCTTGATTGGTATGACGAGGCTGTGCGCAGTGGCTATCGTCAGGAGTACAGCTTCAGTGGAAGCCATGCCTCTTCTAAGAGCGACTATTACTTCTCTGTTGGCTATCTTGACGAGAAGGGTTATGTAACCAATTCTGACTTCAACCGTCTTACAGGTCGTGCTGCTTTGAATTTCCGTCCGAGAAATTGGTTCAATACAGGCTTTACAATTGCGGGTAGCCACCAGAAGACAAATTCTACAAGCGGTGATGATGCAAATTCTTTCACCAACGTATTTATGTATTGCCGCAATATTTCGCCTATCTATCCTGTACACTTGCACAATGCTGACGGTACTTATCGTCTGGACGCATCGGGCAACCGTCAGTTTGACCCCGGACAGTACACAGCTGATGATGGCTCTGTAATACAGACACGTAACCAGTATGCCGACCGCCATGTGATTTGGGAGAACCTCTTGAACAAGAGCCGTACATTCCGCAACACTCTTCAGAGTTCTGCATACATGGACTTCAAGTTCCTCAACGACTTCACATTTACTGTTAAGGGCGAGATGAACGTGCGCAATCAGGAGTATCGCTCATACGACAATGCCATTATCGGTAACGGTAAGGGTAACAATGGTCGTTCGTCACGAAGCATTTATCGCTACAAGAACTGGACTTTCCAACAGCAGCTCAACTGGAACCACAAGTTTGGCGACCACAACGTAAGCGTATTGCTCGGTCATGAGAACTACAGCTACTTCTATGACTATACATATATTTATAAGACCAATCAGACATTTGAGGGTAAGGACAACCTGAGCAACTTCAACAACCTGACATCGGGCGACGGCTACAGCGACCGTTATCGTACAGAGAGCTATCTGGGTCGTGTACGCTATGACTATAAGGAGAAGTACAATCTTGAGGCTTCGTTCCGTCGCGACGGTTCGTCACGCTTCCATAAGGACAGCCGCTGGGGTAACTTCGGCAGTATCGGTGCCAACTGGGTTATCTCTAAGGAGGAATTCATGAAGCCAATAGAATGGGTCGACAACTTGAAGATACGTGCCGACTACGGTTTGGTAGGTAATGACGCAGGTGCTGGCTACTACTCTTATTTGGCACTCTATGCAGCCGATCAGAACCACAACAGCGGTGCATATTATCTTACACAGCTTGCTAATTCCGAACTTAAGTGGGAGACAGGACAGTCGTTTGGTTTTGGTGTTGATGCTCGTCTTTTCAACCGTTGGAACATCAGTGTTGAATACTTCGACAAGCGCAACAAGGACCTTCTCTTCGACGTATATCTGCCTCTGTCAGCAGGTGCTACATCTTCAAGCTCGGCAGAAGCTACTATCACCAAGAACTTGGGCGTGATTTCTAACCGAGGAATCGAGATCAATACCGATGTCGATATTTACAAGAGTCGTGATTGGACTGTTAACTTCGCAACCAATGCTTCGTTCATCAAGAATAAGATTATCGAGTTGCCAGAGCAGAACAAGGATGGTATCATCTCTGGAGCACAGAAGATTATTGAGGGCAAGAGCCGTTACGAGTTCTATACTTACACATACGTAGGTGTCGACCAGATGACAGGTAACTCTCTGTACAAGGCAAACCTTGAGGACTACTGCGTTAAGGCAGCCGACGGAACTGTAATCGGCAACCCCAAAGGCAGTGACATCACCTCGAAGACCGTTCATATCGGCGATAAGTACTATGTGAACAACACTACATATGCCATTAAGGAATTCCAAGGCTCAGCCATTCCTAAGGTATACGGCAGTTTCACACCGTCTGTAAGATTCCGCGACCTTACCCTGTCGGCTATGTTCACTTATTCATTGGGTGGCAAGATATATGATGGTGTATATGCAGGACTTATGGCTACAGGTACTTCAGCCCATAACAACCACAAGGATATCCTTAACTCTTGGAATGGTGTTCCTGAAGGCATGACTGAAGATTCGCCCAACCGTATATGGTATGGTGGCATTCCGCAAGTCAACAGTACTACAAGCTCTGACAACAACGGAACATCTTCAAGATGGATTACCAGTGCCAACTATATTGTATTGAAGAACATCAATATGAGCTACTCATTGCCAAAGGCATGGGTTAAAGCTCTTACCCTTGAGTCGGTACGCTTCAACTTCGCTTGCGAGAATGCTTTCACCAGCACCAAGCGTAGAGGTCTCAACCCGCAGCAGGGATTCAGCGGTTTCCAGTACAACTATCTTGTGACACCACGCGTGTTCACAGTTGGTCTGGATGTTAAGTTCTAATTTTTTTCACTGACATTAAAATCTTGCAACAATGAAAAAAGCATTATATATATTATCGGCTTGTGCATTGATGCTCACAGCTTCATGTAGTAGCGATTATCTTGAACTACAGCCGAACTCATCAGCCAGTACGGGTACTATCTTCGAAACTACCGACAATGTAAAGTTGGCTGTCAATGGTCTGTCAAGGCTTATGACCAAACAGTATCTGGGTCAGCAGGGATGTAATGGTGAGGGTACAATACGTACATGGTATGGCAACTATCCTGGCAACGACTACCAGAAGAGCAATCTTACAGGATGGTCGTCTATCATCAACAGCCTGTTCCTGGAGCGTTCAACTTCTTTGTACGACTATTATCCTTGGTTCTATTATTACAAGGTGATTGGCAATGCCAATACTGTAATCTGTCGTACTGACGATGCTGCTGGCACTGACAATGAGAAAGCATTCTTGAAGGCCCAGGCACTTACTTTCCGTGCCTATTGTTATTCGCAGTTGCTGCAGCTGTACTCTAAGCGATGGATGGACAGCAACAATGGCAGTTCGCGTGGCGTGGTATTGCGCATTGACGAGTCGAAGGACGAGTTGCCTACATCTACTCAGGCTCAGTGCTATGAGCAGATATATAAGGATCTTGACGAAGCGATAAAGTACTACACTGAGTGCGGTATTGACCGTGGCAAGGACGAGAAGCATCTGCCCAATATTAATGCTGCCTATGCTGTATACGCCTATGCAGCCCTTCATCGTGAGGATTGGGCTACTGCAGCCAAGTATGCCAGAATGGCGCGCGAGGGTCATCCGCTCTTATCTGGTAAAGATTATCCTGAAAGCGGATTCAGTGCTGACAACGACGAGTGGATATGGAATGTGTTTAGCACTGAGGAGGAGACTCTTTATTACTACCAGTTCTTTGCTTTTGAGTCGTCTAACTCAAGTGCCAATATCTGCCGTAACTATCCAGTAGCAATCAGCAAGGAATTGTATGATCAGATTCCTGAAACTGATGTTCGTCGCGGTATGTTCCTCGCCCCTAAGGATGGTGAAAGCTACGATCTTGCTACAGGATTGGCAGGTAAAGCTATGGCAAAACGTGCAAGAAAGGATTTTGCTGGCAAGTTGTATGGTACTACTAAGGTATTTGCCTATATGTCGTTCAAGCATCTTGTACAGGCACAGCCTGGAGTAGGCGAGTTTGCTCTTTTCCGCGCTTCCGAAATGTATCTTATAGAGGCTGAGGCTTACTGCCATATGCCTGGTAAGGAAGCCGAAGTACAGGGCTTGTTGTGTAATCTCAACCACGATTCGGGTCGCGATCCAAATTATGTTTGTACAAAGACTGGTCAGGACTTGCTCGACGAGGTACGTCTCTACTACCGTATAGAGATGTTCGGCGAGGGCCGCGACTGGTTCAACTACAAGCGATGGGGATTGCCTATCGTGCGCCACGATGCGTCTCATGGTGGTAGCTTCCATAAACAGTTTGCTGTTACTATCAATCCTCAGGACAGCAATGGTTGGACATGGGTGATTCCTAACAAGGAGATTGACTATAATACAGCTATCTCAAGCCCGTTGGAGTAATGGGCAATTGGTGAATTTATAATTTAATTAGAACCCGTGGGGGCGTGTCGTGGTGGCACTCCCCCTTTTCTCGTTAATAATAACTAATGATAACATGAAAAGAAAATTGTTGACTCTGGGCCTGTGTCTGGCTACTTGCTTAATGGCATACGCCCAAAAGAAACCGTTGGACCATACGGTGTACGACAGATGGAAAAGTATTGCCAACACACAGATGACTTCCGACGGACGATACCTTCTGTACGAAGTGAATCCGCAGGAGGGCAACGGTCTGCTGGTGGTGCGACGACTGAGCGATGGAAGCGAGCTCCTGTTGCCACGTGGCTATAAGGCCAACATCGCTACAAACAACCGCACTGCGTGCGTACTGATAAAGGCTCCATATGCCGAGATACGCAATGCCCGAAAACGCAAGGTGAAGAAGGACAAGATGCCGAAGGATTCGCTCGCCATAATCAATTTCGACGAGTGGACCATCAGCAAGTACGAGCGCATCAAGTCGTACAAGACGGGTATTGAAAACAATGATGTGGTGGCTTACATCCATTCGCGCAAGCCCAACAAGAACAAGAAGAAGGCTGCGCGCGAACGCCTCGACGGCGATGTGCTTGTTGTGGTGAATACACTCACTGGCAAGCAGACCGAGGTGAAGAATGTGTCGGAATATGCTATCAATGCCGACGCAAGCAGTATGACGGTGCTGGTGAATCCCGACAAGAAGAACAAGAAACTCAAGTCGTCGGCAACTGTCTACGACTTGCCTACAATGACTATGTCGGTGCTCTCGCAGGGAAAGAAGTACTACGGCGGTGCTCGATACAGCGTTGACGGCAGTAAGATAGTGTTCCTTGCTTCTACCGACACCATTACGACAGGCAACAAGCACTGTTCGCTCTTTTATGTGAACAACGGGCTGTCGAGCGAGATTATACCGCAAGGCTACAGCCGCAATCTGCCAAGCGGATGGGGACTCAATGAGAACAGTGCTCCCGAGTTCTCGCAAGACGGACAGCGTGTGCTCATAGGTGTGGCACCGTATATCGCGCCAAATGATTCGAGCATCATTGATGTTGAGACTGCGCAGGTGGACATTTGGAACTATAAGGACTATCAGATACAGCCGCAGCAGAAGGTGAATGTAGCCAATGCCAAGCGCAAGACTTATCTCAGCGTTATCAATTTGTCTGATCCCAATCAGATTGTTCCGCTCACAACTGCCATGTGGGACCGAGTGACTGTGATGAATCAAGGCAATTCGGAGTGGGCACTGTCGCAAGACAAGACCAAATACTACATACAGTCGCAGTGGGACGACGATGAGTTCAAGGACATCTCGTTGGTGAATGTCAACACTGGCAAGCGCATCAGTATTGCCGAGAAGGTTAATGCAATGGCTATGTCGTCGCCCGATGGCAAGTATGTACTTTGGTACAATCTGAGCGATTCGGCTTATTTCTGCTATAATGTGGCAAGTGGAAAGACGGTGAATCTGACTCGTCAGACAGGCGTAAACTTCTACGACGAGACCGACGACCATCCTAACTTCCCGCCACCGTATGATACCGACCCCTTATGGACCAATGCCGACCAAAGCGTGCTTATCAGCGACCGCTACGATGTGTGGAAATTCAATCCCGACGGCAATGGATTCCAGAACCTTACCAATGGCAACGGACGCAAGTCGAACATCCAGCTACGACATCGTGTGTACGACCGCCACGCTCCACGCCTCTCAAGACTGTGGACTGATAAGGACGCTGTCGACGAGAATGCACTGCTCTACATGACAGCCTTCGACGAGACTACGAAGAAGAACGGATTTGCCACGGTGCGTGTCAACGACAACAACTCATACCGTCTGAATGTGCTTGACACCTTCAGTTACGTAAACGTGTATAAGGCAGGGGCTGCCGACGTGATGGCTTATCAGAAGGGCAACTTCAGCAATGCCTATAACATGCACGTGAGCGATGCCGCTTTTGCATATGAGAAGTGTGTGAGCGATAT
Source organism: uncultured Prevotella sp. (assembly GCA_900550035.1). Taxonomy (GTDB): domain Bacteria; phylum Bacteroidota; class Bacteroidia; order Bacteroidales; family Bacteroidaceae; genus Prevotella. The sequence continues at coordinate 37,654 of URQS01000013.1, forward strand.
CAATCCGCAGATGAAGCAATACTCATGGGGCCATGCCCAGCTGGTACACTGGAAGGCTTACGACGGTACTCCGCTCGACGGACTGCTCTATGTGCCCGAAGGCATTGAGCCGGGAACCAAGTTGCCAATGATGATTTACTTCTACGAGAAACGTTCGGAGACGCTTTACAATCATATCGACCCGCGTCCGAGTCGCTCAACGGTCAACCTTGCCTTCTATTGCAGTCGCGGGTACGTAGTGTTCGTTCCGGACATAGTATATAAGGTAGGGCATCCGGGCGAGAGTGCATACAACTGTATCGTGTCAGGTGCCAAGGCTATGTGCAGCCAGTTCAACTTCATCGACAGCACACGAATGGCTATTCAGGGACAAAGCTGGGGAGGCTATCAGACTGCCTATCTCGTTACACGCACCAATATGTTTTGTGCAGCCGGAGCCGGAGCGCCCGTGAGCAATATGACATCAGCCTATGGCGGTATACGTTGGGGTTCGGGTGTGTGTCGACAGATGCAGTACGAGCACGGACAGAGCCGCATTGGAGCAACCCTTTGGGACAAGGGCGGACTCGACCTGTATCTTGAAAACTCGCCGCTGTTCGGTGCTAACCGTGTGGAGACACCGTTGCTCATCATGCACAACGACAACGACGGTGCCGTGCCATGGTATCAGGGCATTGAGTATTTCATGGCGTTGCGTCGATTGGGCAAGCCTGTGTGGATGTTGCAGTACAATCACGAGGAGCACAACCTTGTGGAGCGTCGCAACTGCAAGGACTTGAGCATACGTTTGCAGCAGTTCTTCGACTACTATATGAAGGGTGCGCCCGAGCCAGCATGGATGAAGTATGGAGTGCCAGCTACACGCAAGGGACAGTATCTTGGCACCGAACTCACCGAATAAAACGGCAAGTTGACGTTTGAAATAAGTTTTTTTGTGTACCTTTGCCTATACATATACACATAAAACAGAATACATATGAAGACAATAAACACACGTCGCAGCATACGCCGTTATGCCGACCGACCCGTAGACGACCAACTGTTGCGCCGATTGCTGGCTGAGGCTGAGCGCACGCAGACCATGGGCAACCTGCAGTTCTACAGTGTTGTGGTGACTCGCAGCGACGAGATGAAGCGCCGTCTGGCTCCTGCTCATTTCAATCAGCCTATGGTCACCGAGGCACCTGTAGTGCTGACGTTCTGCGCCGATACACGCCGCACCTCCGTATGGTGCAACAACCGCCAGGCTGTGCCGGGTTATGACAATATGCTGTCATATCAGAATGCTGCCACAGATGCTCTGCTCTTCTGCCAGACATTCTGCAATCTGGCTGAGGAGGAGGGATTGGGATGCTGCTTCCTCGGCACTACGGTCTACATGCCGCAGATGATTATCGACACATTGCAGCTGCCCGAGCTTGTGGTGCCGGTTGCAACTATTACGTTGGGATGGCCCAATGAGCAGCCCGAACTTACCGACCGACTTCCGCTCGACGCTATCATGCACAGCGAGACCTATCACGACTATACGCCCGAGAGCATCGACCAGTTCTATGCCGAGAAGGAAGCACTTGAGGAGAGCAAGGAGTTCTGCCGCATCAACAACAAGCAGACGCTCGCCCAGGTGTTCACCGATTGCCGCTACACCAAGAAGGACAACGAGGCAATGTCGACTGGACTGATGGACGTGTTGCGCAAGCAGGGTTTTCTGAAGTAATGATAACAACGACGTAATGACTAAGACATTATCCCTATATGAACTCAACTCTATCGTAGCTTCGGTCATCGACATCGACATGCCGGGCGACTACTGGGTGGTGGCTGAACTTTCCGAACTTCGGGAGGTGCGCGGCCATTGCTATATGGAGCTTGTCGAGAAGGACGAACTCTCAAACACGCCCATTGCCAAGGCCTCTGCCAAGTGCTGGGCTTCACGATGGAGCATGCTCCGACCTATGTTCGAGCGCATCACCGGACAGCGGTTGCACGCCGGAATGAAAGTGATGTTGAGCGTGCATGCGCAGTTTCATGCTGCCTATGGGTTCTCATGGATAGTGTCCGACATCAATCCCGAATATACGATGGGCGACCTTGCTCGTCGACGTCAGCAGATAGTGGCTCAGCTGAAGGCCGAAGGAGTGTTCGACCTTCAGCGTGAGCTTACTCTTCCTATGTTTGCCCAACGCATAGCTGTGGTGTCGAGTGATGGGGCTGCAGGCTATGGCGACTTCTGCCGTCAGCTACACGACAATAGCGCTCATTATATATATAAGGTGGAACTTTTCAATGCCACGATGCAAGGCGAGGCTGTTGAGCATAGCGTCATAGCCGCTCTCAATCGCATTTATAGCCGTCACGACAGTTTCGACGTTGTGGTGATAATACGTGGCGGTGGCGCAACGAGCGACCTTTCGGGTTTCGATACGCTTGCGTTGGCTGAGAATGTAGCCAACTTTCCGCTTCCCGTCATAACGGGCATCGGACACGACCGCGACGAGAGCATTCTCGATATGGTGGCACATACACGTGTCAAGACTCCTACAGCGGCTGCACAATTGCTCATCGACAACCTCGTTCGCACCGAATCTATGATTGATGCGGCACGCCAGAGCATTGTAGACAGCACGCGGCGACGCATGCAGCACGAACGTGTTAGGGTGGAGTCGCTCTCGGCTCGCATCCCGATGATGTTCTCGTTGGTGAAGACCAAGGAGGAGGCACGTGTCGACATGCTGTCGCGACGCATTGAGGCTGCCACTCAGCGACGCATTGCTACGGCACTGATGCAGATAGACAGCTTGCAGGCTAAGCTGCAGTCGGCTGTCAACAGGCAACTTGTGGATGCCCGTCATCGTCTGCAACTCATAGAGCAGCGTGTTGAGGCTGTCAATCCTGAGCGGCTTTTGCAGCGCGGCTACAGCATCACTACATACAACGGACGTGCTGTGCGCAATGCCACGGAACTGCCCGAAGGGGCTGTCGTGGAAACGCGTGTTGAGAAAGGAAAATTCACTTCGGTAGTAACCAAAAACAAATGATTATGGCAAGAGAAATGAAATACGAAACGGCAATGAACCAGTTGCAGTCCATTGCCGATAAGATGGAGAATGGTGAGCTTGACATTGACTCGCTCTGCGAGCAGTTAAAGACTGCGCAGAAGCTTATAAAGTTGTGCAAGGACAAGCTCACCAAGACCGATGCCGAAATAAAGGCGGTGCTTGATGAGAAGTGTTGAGTGCTTGATGAGAAATGTTAGGTGTTGAATGTTAAGTGTTAAGTGTTGAATGTTAAGTGTTTAATTCGAAATTGAATAATTCATAATCGCAGGCGTAGCCGAGAACAATTCAAAACTCAAAACTCAAAATTCAAAACTCCTATAAACGCCAAAGCTTCTCGCCACGTATTGTGAGTGGCATTTCGATGTTGTCGGTGAATAGCATACCGGTGCCCAGACCTTGTGGCATACTTATGTTGGGACCATATACGTCGGCTGCCAATTGTGCCACGGCGTTGAGTCCGACATTACTCTCAAGCGCACTTGTTATCCACGAGCCTATGCCACGTTGGTGCGCCATGTCTATCCATTCGCGTGTGCCGCTTATTCCGCCGTGCAGCGACGGTTTAAGTATTATGTATTGCGGACGAATGGTGTCGAGCAGTTCTTGCTTCATTCCTGGCATGTTCACGCCTATAAGTTCCTCGTCGAGGGCAATGGGTATCGGTGACGAAGCACACAGTTGAGCCATACGCGCCCATTGATGCTGGCGTATGGGTTGCTCAATGGAGTGTATGTCGTAGCGTGCCAGCTGGTCCAGTCGGCTTGGCGCATCTTCAAACGTGAATCCGCCGTTTGCGTCGACACGCAATTCTATCTGTTCCTTTGTGAAAGCCTGACGTATATGACGTATCAGGTCAAGTTCGCTATCGAATTCGATAGCACCTATTTTCAGTTTTACGCAGTGGAATCCTGCTTTCATTTTCGATTCCAGTCGGGCAAGCATCTCGTCGTGACTGCCCATCCATACCAGTCCGTTTATTGTGATGCCTTCCTCGCCACGTGCAAATGGTGTGTCGAAGAGCATGCCCTTTCCGCCGTTCTGCAGGTCGGTCATGGCAGTCTCTATACCAAAGAGTATGGAAGGGTAGGGGCGTAGCATGTCGTAATTGACGTTGCCCGTCAGTTCTATCATACGGCAGATTGACTCCAGAGTCTTCTCGTATTCGGGGCGCGCGTCGCAACTAAGGTCGGGCAGAGGAGCACATTCGCCCACGCCCTTGCATCCCGGACGCTCGCTGTCTTCAATCTCTACAAACCACGACTTGCGTGTATTGTACACTCCGCGCGATGTTCCGGCAGGCTGCTTGAAGTGCAGCGTGCGCGGCGTGATGCTTATCTTGTATCTCATTATTCTTATTGTTGGTTGATGTGTGGGGTATATCAGTCTTCGGTGCGTCCTATAGTCATAATGCTTATCTTCACATCCTCGAGTTTCGCTATTTCCGTTGCGCAAGTGCTTAGGGTAGCTCCAGTGGTTATGATGTCGTCGATGAGCAGAATGTGCAAGCCGCTCGGATGCTTGCCTTGTTTCAGTGCGAAGGCACCGCTTACGTTTGTTGAGCGTGATGTAGCTTTGGTCAGCGTCTGACTTTGGGTGTAACGCACGCGCTCAACAATGTCCTCGCGCACCGGTATATGAGTCAGTTCGCTTATGCCGCGTGCCACCTCATAGCTTTGATTGTATCCACGTTCGCGTCGGCGCTTTTTGTGTAGTGGCATAGGCACAATTGCATCAATGCCGTCGAAGAATCCCGACGGCATATAGTCGGCTGCCATCATTCGTCCTAAATCCTCACCAATGTCGTCGCGTCCGCCATACTTCAGTCGGTAGATGATGTTGGCGAACGGTGTGTGTGGATGATATTTCACGAACGAAGCACACCGCTCCACCGGCACCAGTCCCCACAACCGTCGTGCTGTGTGATTGTCGTAGGGCGACGAGGCGTCGTCGGTGCGTGGCAGCAGAGCGTTGCATGTGGTGCACACGAGTCGTTCGTTGATAGCAAGCCGGGTGCCACATATTTCGCAGGCACGCGGTGCTATCATGTCGATTATGCTGCGCCAGAGAGTGAGCAGACGATTCGTTATGGCTGTCTGACTTTTCATTAAGGCAGCTTAGGATACTTGCTGAAGTCGGGCTTGCGTTTTTCGAGGAAAGCCTTGCCTCCTTCTTGAGCCTCGTCGAGCATATAGTAGAGCATGGTAGCGTCGCCTGCTAGTTCCTGTATACCAGCCTGACCGTCGAGTTCGGCGTTGAGTCCTGCCTTAATCATGCGCAGTGCCAGTGGCGAACGTTCCATCATGATTTCTGCCCATTCTACGCAGGTGTCTTCAAGCTGGTCGAACGGCACCACCTTGTTGACCATTCCCATGCGCTCGGCTTCAATGGCTGAGTACTGACGGCACAAGAACCATATCTCACGAGCCTTCTTCTGACCTACGATGCGAGCCAGATAGCTGGCACCGAAACCAGCGTCGAACGAACCAACCTTGGGTCCTGTCTGTCCGAATATAGCGTTGTCGCTGGCAATAGTGAGGTCGCACATGAGGTGAAGCACGTGTCCGCCACCGATGGCGTAGCCGTTGACCATAGCAATAACAGGTTTAGGTAGCGAGCGTATCTGCTTCTGCACGTCGAGCACGTTGAGGCGTGGCACACCGTCGTCGCCTACATATCCGCCACGACCCTTCACGTGCATGTCGCCACCCGAGCAGAATGCCTTGTCGCCGGCACCCGTAAGGATGACCACGCTGATGCGCTGTGCCTCGCGACACCAAGCAAAAGCCTGCGACATTTCCCACGTTGTGCGAGGTGTGAAGGCGTTGCGATAGCGCGGACGGTTGATGGTTATCTTTGCAATGCCGTTGTATTCGTCAAACAATATTTCTTTGAAATCGAAACCTTCGATCTTCTTCCATTCTCTTTTTTCCATTGTTCTTATTTGGGTTTATTGAATATTTACATTACAATCCTTTACAGCTTGAAGTATTTTTCCAGCACCTTCACGTCGTCGTTGCTGTCGGTGAACACTTCGAGCAGCATAGGTCGTTCGCTCTCGCGTGTAAGCAGTGTCACGATGCCAATCTGCATTTCGTCCATGTTTTTTGCCGAAAGGTATCCTATATCGTTTTGGGTGCAGATGCCTTGAGCCGTGTTTTCGTGGCTTGCCATGACCAGATCGTCGGCAGCCGGACTGTCGCTGAGTCCTGGCAGTTGTCTGAATATGCCGCCACCGCGATTGTTGAGCAGTATGATACGAAGATTGCCGCGCAGATTGGAGTTCCAAAGGGCGTTCTGGTCGTAGAAGAAGCTCAGGTCGCCTATCACACAAACTGTCATGTCGTGCGTTGCGAGCGAGAATCCGGCAGCCGTCGACAGCGAACCTTCAATGCCGTTAACGCCACGGTTGCACCATACATAATGCTGAGCGTATATGCACGCCAAGCGTACGGCTGAGCTGTTGGCGTAGTGAACGCATATATCTATGTCGAGGTCGGCAAGCTGCTCTTCAAAGTATTTTACAGTCGCCATCTGCGAGTATTCGGGTGCGTAGGCATCGGCATGGGCTGCATATGCGTCAAGGAACGACTGCCAGCGGTCGTGGAATCGGCATCGTTCGTCGGTGTCGGGGGCATCGCACAGACTTGCAAGCAATGCGTTAATACTATCGGTATCGCATTCTACGATGTCTGTCAGCGTCATAAGCGGGTCGTGAATGTCTGCCGCATCGGGTGTGATGAGGCACGACGGAGCCTTTGCATTGCGCAGAAAGCGGCGTGCGGGTTTGCTTACGAGCGTGTCGCCTACGTAGATGACGTAGTCGGGATAGTATGCCGTCTTGTCGTCTTCGTCGTCGTTGATGCTACTGTTGTCGCTGACTATATATCTGATTGCCTCGTCGAAGTGTATTGTCATGTACGAAGGGTTTGACAGCGGTTCGCTCATTACCACATACTTCTCGCTCAGCGAGCGTATCGTCTCGTGCGAAACGGTGCCGTGAGCCAGTTGTCCAATCACAATCATGGGGCGCTTTGCATCATGGAAAGCGTCGGGCATATCCATCGAAGCGTCCTTTATTACAGCACGCTTGATGTAGTTGAAGCGGCTGAGTTGGGGCAGTTGTTCGGTGTCGAATTCAAAGAGCGGTTCGCTTATGGGCACGTTGATGTGTACGGGTGCACCCTGTCGGCACGTAGCGAGATGCATGGCTTCGTTGACAAGTCGACGGCATAGCCATCGTTCTTCGTCGTTGTGAGGTTCGGGCAGTTGCACAGCCTTGCGCACAAAGCGTCCGAGAGCGTCTGATTGTGGAATGGTCTGGCCGTCGAGTTGGTCAATCCATTGCAGCGGACGGTCGGCAGAAATGACTACAAGCGGAACATGCTGATAGGCTGCTTCAGCCACAGCCGGCATCACGTTGAGCAATGCCGAGCCCGACGTTACGCACACTACCGTAGGGCGTCGGGTGGCTATGGCCAGTCCGAGAGCGTAGAAAGCCGCCGAACGTTCGTCGGTTACGGGTCGGCAGCGTATTGCCTCACACACGCTAAGGTTGTGCACGATGGGTGCGTTGCGGCTGCCTGGGCACACCACAGCGTCGCTGACACCATATTCAAGGAGTAGCGAAGTGAGTATGTTGACGTTTTCCTTATTGCTGTACATAGTCGAATAGTTTTCTTATAGTATTCATCTTGGCTTCAGTCTCGTTCCATTCGTCCTGCTCGGTGCTGTCTGCCAGCAGTCCGCCTCCGGCAAAGAGCCGGTACACGGCAGAGTCTTCCGTCTCGCTCTCGATGTGCATACATCTTAGTGTTACGAACAGATGGGTGTCGCCATTCGGATTGAATGGTCCGGCAAAACCGCTGTAGTAGCCACGCGGTTGCGACTCGTTGTCGATGATGAAGCGTCGGGTCTCGTCCTTCGGAATGCCGCATACGGCAGGTGTAGGATGCAGAGCGTCCACCACATTGCCTATGAGCGAAGTGTCGTTCATGCTGAAACGTATGTCGGAACGCAGGTGTTGCAGGTCGGCAGCATACGTAGTGTATGGCCCTTCGACGTTGATGTCGTCCGAGAATTGCCTTACACATTCGGTGATATACGTTTCTACATATTTCTGTTCGCGCTTGTTCTTGTCGCTCCATTCGCCCGTTCCGGGTCGCATAGTGCCCGCCAAAGCCATGGTGTGCATCTGTCCGCAGTGTCCTCCAATCAGAGTTTCGGGCGTAGCGACAAGCCATGTGCCGCTACGCTTGGTAGAATAGAGTGCTATGAACATGCGCGGATAGCGCTGGCATGCCCGTGCGAACAGCGTCAGTGAGCTTATGCGTGCTGACGCTGTGAGCCGGGTGCTGCGTGCCAATACGATTTTGGCAAATCGTCCAGCCTTCAGCTCAGCGTGAAACCGATTGAAGTCGGTGTTGTATTGTGTGCGTTCGGCAGTGCAGTCGCAGCTGTTCAGCGTAGCCGACATTTGCGTGTTGCCGGTGGCTGAGACAAGAGTGTGCAGCTGCGAGGGTTCAATCGTTTCCCATTGGGTTGGTACAAGCAGTATGGGCATGTCGGTCGACGGAGCGAAAGGTGCAATGACAAATCCGCTTCGTCCGTTCAGTTCGGCTGCCGTAGACAGTTCTTCAGGTTCGTCGTTCAGTTTGTTGTGAACGATTTGCGTGGTGTTGGGCAGTCGGAAATATACAAAACTCATATTGTCTTATTGTGGGTGCTATTCTTTTTGGGACTTGCCCACATCCTTGCCTTTCATTACAAAGTTGGTAATCTCAACCGACGAGATGAGCTCGCCGGCTCCGTTACATATTTCGATGTGCCACTGGTGCAGTGTCTTTCCCTTGTGCAGTATGCGTGCAGTGGCAGTCACGGTGTCGCCTTCACGCACCGCCTTGACGTGGCTTCCGCTTACGTTGATGCCCACGCAGATGTTGTTGGGGCACAAAGTCATTGAGCCTACACCGGCAAGGTTCTCAGCCAGTGCCAGTGTGGCGCCTCCGCTGAGAAAACCGAACACCTGACGGTTGCGGCTGTCAACCTTCATTCGTGCCTGACAGGTGTCGGGGTCGGGTGTCGACAGAAACTCCATGCCGAGCGTGTTCGACAGTCCGTCTTGTTTCAGTCGTATCTCTTTAATTCTTTCTATGTCCATATCTTGTTTTTTTATAATTGATGCTCTATCCTTCGCGGAAGAAGTCGAGAGCCTCCTTTATTTCTTCTTCGTTAGCAGTCTGGTTGATGCGTATGTCGCCGACATTGCCCAAGAGTGTGAAGTTGATGATGCCCGACGTGTTCTTCTTGTCGTGGTGCATCAGTTCGATGAGTGTCGGGTAGTCGTCGCATGTGATGTTGAGTGTGCCGTAGTTTTCGCGTATGAATCGTACGGTCTGGTGCATGCGGTCGGTGGGGAACGCTGTCTTGCGTGCGCTCATGTACAGTTCGCTGATGAGTCCGTATGCCACTGCGTATCCGTGCAGTATCGGTGTGCCGCGTCGCATGGCAAACGATTCGAAGGCGTGGCCCATTGTATGGCCCAGATTCAGTGCCTTGCGTATGCCGTGCTCGTGTGGGTCGTCTTCGACGATGCGCTCCTTCACCTTGATGGATTCTGCCACCATGCGTTGCAGCTGGCTGAGGTCGGGTGTGTCAAGATCGAATGTCACCAGTTCTGCCCATGTGCGTTCGTCGGAGATGAGTCCGTGCTTGAGCATCTCGGCATAGCCCGAGCAGATGTTGTCGTGGTCGAGTGTGTCAAGGAATTGTGTGTTGATGATGACGAAGCGGCTGTCGGAGAACACGCCGATTTCGTTCTTAAGTCCGCCGAAGTTGATGCCTGTCTTGCCTCCCACTGAAGCGTCTACCATAGCCAGGAGCGTGGTGGGTATGTTGATGAAGTCGATGCCTCGCTTGAATGTGCTTGCCGCAAAGCCTCCGAGGTCGGTCACCATTCCGCCGCCGAGATTTATCATCAGCGAGTGGCGTGTGGCTCCGCCGTTGCTCAGCGCCTGCCACACCTGCGACAGGGTGTCGAGGTTCTTGTGTGTGTCGGTGGCTTTGATGATTATTGGGGTGCTGTCTTTCAGTGCTTTAAAGTTCTTTATCTTTGGCCAGCACAGTTGTTGTGTCGTTTCGTCGGTGAGTACGAATATACGGTCGTGCTCACATTCAGATATGGCGCTCACAAGGTCGCGCTCGAGGTTTCCCGAAATTACTACTTTCTGTTTCATAAGGCTCAACGTGTTTTTTCGTATACTATTTATTCAAGTACAAATTTAAGTAAAAAACTTGAATAAAGAGTCTTATAAATAAAAAAAGTAGCCCTTCGTAAAAAGGGCTACTTTATAAATGGTTTTTTATTACATCATTGGTCTTCCCATTCGCATCATTGGCATACGTCCGCCTCCTCCGTGCGGATTGCCGCCTCCCATTGGTGGGCGTCCATATCCAGGGCGGCGGTTGCCTGGTCCGTCAGGTCCGCCGCGTCGTGCCTGCTTGCCTCCGAAGAGGTTGAGACGGTAGATGACGTGCAGCATTGCGTAGCTGTTGATAGAGTTATACTCCACGTCGCTGCGGCTCATTGCCGACACGGTGCGCGAGAAGTTGCTTTGGTTTTTGAGTATGTCGTAGAACTGGAGCGATATTGTCAATGCACGTCCGCGCATAAAACCTTGCGACAGCTGGGCGTTCCATATCAGCTCGTTGGTGTTCATCGACTTGTCTGAATAGCCTCGGCGTGAATTCTGGTGTATGTCGGTCGATAGGCTGGTGCCCCACGGTGCGGTGAGGTTTATGGTACCGCCGTATGCAAACTGCCATGTGTCGAGATTGCTCTGCGACTGCAGGTTGTTGCGTGCGTGCATATAGTCCATCGAGCCGTCAAGCTCCACCTCAAGCCATGAGTTGCGGAAGCTCATGGCAAGACGCTCGCTTATTGATGTCGACTTCGTCACGTTGCGCTGCGAGTCGGCGTTGCGGTTGAGCGACAGATAGCCCACACGGTTCTGGTAGTCGACGTTGGTGAATGTGTTGATGTTCCAGTAGCCCGTGGTGTCGATGGCCATATTGAATATGAACATGCCCGAAGCGTTCCAGTTGCCGTTGATGTTCTCCGGTCGGCTGATGCGTCCGCCTGTCTTCTCGTCGTACGTCACCTTGTTGCCGATAGAGTTGCGTGTGTTGGAGTAGTTGACGCTTGTCATTATCGACATCTGGTGCTTCTCGATATAGTTGTTGTATTCGGCGCGCAGATTGTTGGTGAACGAAGGCTTCAGTCCGGGGTTACCCTTGCTGATGTTGAGCGGGTCGCTGTCGTCGGTGATGTCAAGCAGGTCGGTCATTGACGGTTGCGAGGTTGAGCCTCGATAGTTGATGCGCAGTCGGCTCACCTTCGAGAATCGGTAGCGGAAGTCGAGTGTCGGCGTGATGTTGGTAACGGTGCGCACAGTGTCGACATATTTGCCCTGATAGTCCTGTATGAACTTTGATGTCTGCGGCTGCACTTTCACACCGAAGTTGAGCTGATACTTCTGTCGGAGCATGCGGAACATAAGGTCGATGTCGTGCGTATAGTTCTTATACTCTGAGTAGCGGCTCAGCGACTTGTCCTCATATTCGGTGTAGGGTTTGTCGAGCAGGCCGAGATAGCTGTCCCAACTGCGGTATTGCGGAGCGAGTGTGCCGAAGAAGTTCTCGCCCAGATTTGAGAAATCGTATGTAGCACGGTCGCTCTTGCTGTACGAGTACTTGAACTGATAGCTCATCTGTAGGAACGTAGCCTTCCACAACGGCTCGCTGTATGTAGTCTGTACGCTGTAGCTGTACGTCTTGGTCGGCGTCACGTTGTAGCGGTTGGTCTGGTAGGTAGAGTCGGCGAGAGGGTTGTCCTTCATCTTTATCTGATACAGATGGACGTTGTTGGTAGATAGCGACTTGCTGTCGCCGTCCTTATAGCTGAAGTCGCCGCGCAGTGTGACGTTGCGTCCGCGGTTGCCAAGCTTGCGGTTTAATTGCAGCATTCCGCCAAACTGCTTGTTGTCGTTGTAGCTTATCGAGTTCGACTTTGATGTGTTCACCATCTTGCCGGCTTCTGCCATTGTGCTGATGCCTTTGTCCGACAGCGGGTCGTCGGTGTACGAGTAGGGGTTGTCGTTGAACTGTGCTGAGGTAGATGCCGAGCGTCCGTCGTTTGTAGACACACTCATCGACGGGCGGAACATGATGTTGGTCATCGTGTCAGGCTTCCATTCAAATCGCATCTGTGCATTCCATGAGTTGCTGCGTGTGAACTGCTGATTGAGCGAGTTGCTGAACGACTTCGACGAACTCACGAAGTTCTCGGATGACGACTTCGACTGTGTGTTGCCGTTACGATGGTTCCATCTCACCGAACCGTCCCACGAAAATGTCTTGCCGTTGTCGTAGTTGAAGTTGGTGCCCACCATCTTTGATGTGTTCAGACCGTTGCGTCCGCCTCCGAACGAGCCGCGTCCGAATCCCATGTCGTTGGTATTGTTGAGCGAGCCGAATCCCATTACGCGTATCTTCGAGTTGAAGTAGGCACCCATAAGACGTTCGGCAAATCGATCGTGTGTTCCGTATGCAAGGTCGGCGTTAGTGAACATACCCTTGTTCATGCCTGGTTTCAGTCCGAAGTCGAGCACGGTCTGCTCGTTGCCGTCATCGATGCTGGTGACGCGTGAGAGGTCGCTCTTCTCGTCGTATGCCTTGATACGGTTTACGATGTTGGTAGGCAGGTTCTTCAAGGCTGTCTTGGTGTCGCCCACCATGAATTCCTTTCCGTCCACCTTAATCTTCTTCACCTCCTTGCCGTTGATGGTAATCTTGCCGTCGTCGCCCACCTGAGCTCCCGGTAGACGCTTCACCAGTTCTTCGATGGTCGAACCTTCAGGTGTGCGGAAAGCCGTGGCGTTGTATATGAAGGTGTCCTTCTTGAGCGTCACCTTGGCAGCATTGGCTGTCACGGTGGTTCCCTTGAGGGCAATAGCCGACGATGCGAACACGATGTTGCCAACTGCCACGTTGTTGTCGTTGCTTACATTCACGTTGCGGTAGAGGGTCTTGTATCCCACGTTGGAGAACTTCAGTATGTACTTTCCGTTGTTTGGAGCAGTGATGCTGAATGCTCCATTGGCATCGGTCACGCTACCTTTAACATACGAACTGTCCTGGCGCAGCAGTTGTACGGCTGCCTGCTCCATACGCTCATGAGTGTCTTTGTCGGTCAGCGTGCCCGTGATCTTACGGTCTTGGGCTGCCGCTCCCAATGCGGTGAGCATAAGAAGGAGCAAGAAGACAATTTTTTTCATTCTGTTGTTATTTTCTTGTTGGTGTATATATTTTTGTGAATTTCAGACTAAACAGAAAAACTATTTACGTGTTTTATGACGTTTGTATGGCTTTGTGGTTTAATTATATAGAAACAAAAAAATGTAGAAAGTAAAAACGGAAGAAACAAAAAACAGCAAAAACAACATTGATATACATAAATGATGATGCATATCAATGTTGTTTTTGCTGTTATATCCTTGTTTGTAGGAGTTTTCTTTATTTGTAGAGGTATCGCTTGATACTCTTCTTAGGCGTCTTCTCAAACTCTTCCTTCACAATCTCTATAGCCGACAGACGGCAGTAGGGTGGTTGTACGGCGTTGAGCTCCTGACGGTTCTGCTCCATTATCTTCTCAAGATCGGCATCGTTGAGGCGCATAGTGTCGGCTTCGTCGAAGTCGGGATATACAAGACCTACGAGCTTCTCGCCACGCTGCACTACAACCGACTCGTTCACCATAGCCAATGAGTTGAGCTTGTCCTCGATTTCCTCCGGGTAAATGTTCTGACCCGAAGCTCCGAGCAGCATGTTCTTTGAGCGTCCCTTGATGAATACGTTGCCGTCAGCGTCCATTAGTCCGAGGTCGCCGGTGTGATACCATCCCTCAGCGTCGAGAGTTGAGGCTGTTGCCTCCTCGTTCTTGTAGTAGCCCAGCATGACGTTGAGTCCGCGTGCCAGGATTTCTCCGGGTACATTGGCTGGATCCGGACTGTCTATCTTCACCTCCATGTGTACTACTGGCTTGCCGCATGAGCCTGGTACAAAGTCGTTGTGGTCGGCGTAGCAGATGATAGGAGCACACTCAGTAGCGCCGTAGCCTACGGTGTAGGGGAATCCGATGCGCTTGAGGAACTGCTCTACTTCCTGATTGAAGGCTGCACCGCCTACAATGATTTCGTAGAAGTTGCCACCGAATGCCTTTACTACCTGCTCCTTTATCTTCTCGTTCACCTTCTTGCTCACGATAGGCATGTTCAGCAGGATGCGCATGCGGTTGTTCTGTATCTTGGGGAATACCTTCTTGCGTATGATCTTCTCGATAATGAGAGGCACAGCGATGATGATAGCAGGCTTCACTTCGGCAAATGCGGCTGCGATGATGGCAGGCGACGGTATGCGTGTGAGGTAGAACACGTGGCAACCGAAGAGGAATTCGAACATAAACTCAAACGCCATGCCGTACATGTGAGCCATAGGCAGGATGCTGATGATGTTGTCGCCCTTCTTGATAATATTGCCTAATACCGAGATAGCGAAATCGTAGTTGCTCCACATGGCTCGGTATGGAATCATAACGCCCTTTGAGAAGCCAGTCGTTCCACTCGTGTAGTTGATGAGAGCCATCTCTTCCGGGCTCTGCTCCTTGTAGTAATGTACGTGCTCCTTGCGGAAATACTTGGGATATTTCTTACCGAACATCTCGTTGAGGTGTTCGCGTGCATAGGTGAGTTTGTCGGTGCGCGACACTACGAGCGAGTAGTCGGGTATGTAGATGATGCCTTCGAGGTCGGGCATCTTTGTCTGGTCGATGATAGTAGCCACATAGTCGCCTACGAAGAGCAGCTTGGCTTCGCTGTGATTGACGATGTTGTGAATCTGGTCAGCAGTAAATTCGTGCAATATAGGTACTGCAACGGCTCCGTAGGTGAGTGTTGCAAGGAATGCAACAGCCCAGTTTGAACTGTTGCGACCGCACAAAGCAATCTTGTCGCCTTTAACTACGCCACTGCTTTCGAACATGATGTGCAGTTTCTCTATTTTGCGTGCCACGTCGTGGTATTGCAGAGTGGCCCCCTTAAAGTCGGTCAGGGCATCCTTGTCCCAGTTGGTAATGATGCTCTGTTCGATAAGAGCGTTAAAACTCGGTATTTCCATTTTTTGTTTGTTTATCATTGTGAGGTGTTTTAGGCTTTATTTGTAGAGGTATCGCTTGATGCTCTTTTTGGCAGTTTTCTGGAATTCCTCTTTCTGTATTTCTATTGCCGCTATCTTGCAGAAAGGCGGCAGCTGGTTGTTGAGGGTTTTAAGGTTTTCGTCCATTATTCCCTTCACGTCGTCGTCGTCGAAATCCATTGCTTCCTTGTCTTCCAATTCCGGATGTACGAGAGCAACGAGTTTGGTGTCGCGCTGTATTATTATGCTTTCGCCGACGAGCGGCATATTATTGAGTTTGTCCTCGATTTCCTCCGGATAGACGTTCTGTCCGTTGGCTCCGAGGAGCATGTTCTTGATACGTCCTTTTATGTATATGTGTCCGCTTGGTGCCATTGTGGCGAGGTCGCCGGTATGAAACCATCCGTCTTTGTCGAGTACGGCGTTTGTGGCTTCCTCATTCTTGTAGTAACCGAGCATCACGTTCATGCCCTTGGCGATGAGTTCGCCTGGCACGTTGGCAGGGTCGGGGCTTACAACCTTCGCCTCCATGTGGTCAACAACTGGTCCGCACGACGCTATTTTGTATTTGTCGTAGTTGGCAAAGGTGATGAGCGGAGCTGTCTCGGTGGTGCCGTAGCCGATGGTGATGGGCACTCCCACGCTGTTGAGGAATTCCTCGATGCCCTGATTAAGCGGTGCTCCACCTACGATTATCTCGAATGCGTTGCCTCCGAAGGCATCCATTATACGGTCGCGTATGTGCTGCTTTATCTTCTTGTTGATGACGGGCATGTTCAAGAGCAGCTTCATGCGGTTGGTCTGCACCTCAGCCAGCACCTTACGGCGTATTATCTTCTCAACAACGAGCGGTACAGCCACGATGAGTCGGGGCTTCACCTCAGCAAACGCCTCGGCGATGAGCGACGGCGACGGCATACGGTTGAGGAAGTACAGGTGGCATCCGTTGATGAATCCGAAGAGGAATTCTACAGCCAGTCCGTACATGTGAGCCATTGGCAGAATGCTTACGAGATTAGAACCGGGCTTTACGTTGGGTGCAAGACACTTCAATACGTAGTCGATATTGCCCCACAGTGCGCGGTAAGGCAGCATTACGCCCTTTGAGAATCCCGTAGTGCCGCTGGTGTAGTTGATCATTGCCAGCTCTTCGGGGCTTTGCTCCTTATAGTAATGTATGTGTTCCTTGCGGAAGAATTTCGGGTATCGCTTGCCGAATATTTCGTTCAGGTGTTCGCGTGCAAATGTCAGTTGCTCACTGCGTGAGATGACGATGGAGAAATCGGGCAGGTATACTATGCCTTCGAGAGCCGGCATCATGTCTGGGTTGACTTGTGTGCACACCACGTCGCCTACAAACAGGAGTTTCGACTCGCTGTGATTGACTATGTTGTGTATCTGTTCGGGTGTGAACTCGTTTTGCACTGGTACGGCAATAGCGCCGTATGTCAGAGTGGCGAGGAATGCCACAGCCCAGTGGCTGCTGTTGCGTCCGCACAGGGCTATCTTGTCGCCGCGCTTCACACCGCTGTTTTCGAATATGATGTGTAGCTTTTCTATTTTCCGTGCTACATCGTGGTATTGCAGTGTTGCGCCTTTGTAGTCGGTGAATGCGTCCTTATCCCAAAACTTTATAACGCTATCCTCTATATATTGGTTAAAACTTGGTATTTGCTCCATTGCACAATCTTCAAAATTTTGTGCAAAGGTACGTCATTATTTGCACATTTCCAAAACTTTTGTGCTGTAATTGGTACTGCGTAGTAATATTTATACATAAAAACGCCCCCTTACCTTATTATTATATGGTAAGGAGGCGTAAGTTTTGTTTATTCGTAACGCATTGATTTTGCAGGATGTATGTGCGATACAAGATAGCTTGGCGCTATCAGCACAAACAGTGCAATGAGCATTGTCGCTACGTTGAGTGCTACGATTAGCATCCAGTCCAGTTCTACCGGAACCACGTCAACGTAGTAGGTTTGCGGGTCAAGTTTGGCAAATCCGGTGAACTTCTGTAGCAGTATGAGTGCCAGTGCCAGCGCGTCGCCTATGAGCAGTCCCTTGCCTATGATGAATGCTGCAAACCACAGGAACGTGTGCCTTACGGTAGAGTTGCGTGCGCCCAGCGCCTTCAGCACTCCAATCATCGTGGTGCGTTCGAGAATGATTATGAGCAGTCCGCTTATCATTGTCACTACAGCCACGGCAGTCATTATGGCGAGTATTATCCACACGTTGAGGTCGAGAAGGTCGAGCCATGAGAATATCTGCGGGCTCAGCTCGCGTATGGTCTTCGACGAGAACGTGTTGCCATACTGGTCTTGTGTGCGGTTGACGCGGTTGATGATGTCGCTGGCAGTGGTGCTGAGCTGCTTGAAGTCGTTCACGGTCAGCTCGGCTCCCGTCACCATGTCGTCTGTCCAAGCGTTCAGCTTGCGTGCCGTGTATAGGTCGCAGAAGCAGGTGGTCTTGTCATACTGTGCCAGATTGGTCTGGTATATGCCGCTTATGGTGAATCGTCGGGTTCGTACTCCGCCGTCGCCTATGAAGTAGGCGAATATTCGGTCGCCAGCCTTGACGCGCAGTTTGTTCGCCATATCCTTCGATATGAGTATGCGGTTGGTGCTCTGCTGGTCGGAGAAGTGTGGTATGCTGCCCTCCACCATATTCTTATGTATGAAGGTAGAGTCAAACTCAGGTCCCACACCCTTGAACATCACGCCCAGAAAGTCGTTGTCGGTCTTCAGTATGCCTTGCTTCATGGCAAACCGCTGTACATGCTTCACGCCCTCCGTCTTCTTCAGTACGTTCATCATCGAGTCGCCCATGGCTATAGGTTGGTCGATGGCTGACGATTGCAGAGTGTAGAAGTTGGCTACCTGGATATGGCTTCCGAATCCTACCACCTTGTCGCGTATGGTGTGCTTGAATCCTAATACCACGCACACGCTTATTATCATCACCGCCAGTCCGATAGCCACACCAGCCACTGCAATGCGTATTGCAGGTTTCGACACCTTCTGTTGGTCGCCTATATGGTCGGAGTATATGCGGCGGGCAATAAAAAGAGGAAAGTTCATTGCTTTTTTTTGAATGTTAAATGTTATATGTTTTAACACTTAACACTTAACATTAAACACTTAACATTAAAACATTAAACATTCTTTTCTTTAACTCTTCCCGGATAAGCCTCCAATGCCTTGCGCAGCACGATGAGTGCGCGTCCCAGGTCTTCCTTCTTCAGCACGTAGGCTATGCGCACTTCGTCACGTCCTACACCCGGAGTAGTGTAGAATCCGGCAGCTGGAGCCATCATGATGGTCTCGCCTTCGTAGTCGAACTCCTCAAGACACCAGCGGCAGAACTTCTCCGAGTCGTCTACGGGCAGCTTTGCCACGGTGTAGAATGCGCCCATAGGTATAGGCGAGTACACGCCCGGTATGCGGTTGAGTCCGTCGATGAGGCATTTGCGTCGTTCTACATATTCTTCATATACATCGCGATAGTAGTCTTCAGGAGCGTCGAGCGATGCTTCGGCTACAATCTGTCCCAACAGAGGTGGCGAAAGACGTGCCTGGCACAGCTTCATCACGGCAGCACGCACCTCAGCGTTCTTGGTGATGAGCGCACCGATGCGTATGCCGCACTCCGAGTAGCGCTTAGATACAGAGTCGATCAGAATCACGTTCTGCTCGATGCCTTCCAGGTGGCAAGCCGAGATGTAAGGCGAGCCGGTGTAGATATATTCGCGGTAAACCTCGTCCGAGAACAGATAGAGGTCGTATTTCTTCACCAAGTCGCGTATCTGGTTCATTTCGCGACGTGTGTACAGATAGCCCGTAGGGTTGTTTGGGTTGCAGATGAGGATGGCACGGGTGTGCTCATTGATAAGCTCCTCAAACTTCTCTACCTTAGGCAGCGAGAATCCCTCCTCAATGGTAGTGGCTATGGTGCGAATCTTGGCACCTGCCGAGATGGCGAACGCCATGTAGTTGGCATAGGCAGGCTCGGGGATGATGATTTCGTCGCCCGGATTGAGACACGACATAAAAGCGAAGAGCACTGCCTCCGATCCGCCCGCCGTAATGATGATGTCATCGGCGGTGACGTTAATCTTAAATCGCTTGTAATATTCGGTGAGTTTCTGGCGATACGAGAGGTATCCTGCCGATGGAGAATACTCCAAAACCTTGCGGTCGATGTGCTTCAGGGCATCAAGTCCTACCTGCGGTGTGGGCAGGTCGGGCTGGCCAATATTGAGGTGGTAGACTTTAACGCCGCGCTCTTTGGCAGCAGCAGCCAACGGAGCCAATTTACGGATTGGCGATTCGGGCATTTCAAGTCCGCGTACTGAGATTTCTGGCATATCTGTACTCTTATTAAATGATTAAGTTTTGCGCGCATTATAGCGCATTATGTTTATTGCAAAGTTACGATAAATTATCCATAAACAAAGTTTTTTCCGAATTATCTTTTAGATAAATATGTAATATCATCCAATAACACTGGTTTATAGATGTCATATCACACCACCTCAACACTTCACCATCTCAACCGGGAGCGTAGCTCCAAAAGACAATATTTGCATTTCTAACCGCTCAAAACTGCGAGCTGAACGCACGACGAAATCTTTGGCTCGAAATTCTTGAGTTTTGAGCGTGCAGTGGTTATGTTGCTTATACACAGAGGATTAATGGTGCGATAGAGTAGGGTGTGCAATAAAATGACGTGTAAAAACTCTCTGTTTTGTTTCAAATGTAGTGTTTTTACCCTCCAATAGGGGCACAGTTGCAATGCAATAAGGGCTTCTTTGCACTCCAAAAGTTGTCCTTTTGGTGAGCAAAGAAGCCCTTATTGAATTTAAAACGATGATTGACGATGCAAAAACCGATAAAAACAGCGTCTGAAATCTCTAGAATCGATTTTTTATTTGTAACACTTTTTTACTGTGTGTACGATATTTGTATGCTTTAGAATTCCTCGTCGTCGTCGAAACGCAGACCCTCGGTCTTGTCCTTGATGTGATAGTCGCTGAGCATACCGAGGAAGGTGGAAATCTCCTTTACGGCGTGTTCGGTGTCGGGACTTATCTTCTTGCCCTGCAGGCGCAGCATCATTGTGCCGTAGAGGGCGTTGAGGCATGTCTCCACCTCGCTCACGTCCTTGTCGCCACGGTTGCGCAGTTCGACAATGAAGGGCAGCACCTTGTAGTATTCGGCGTTGTAGAAGGGGAATCGAGAGCTTTGCAGCAGCTGGTTGTGCAGGTCGTTCATGTCCTTCACTACAATCTGGTTGATAGTGAGGTGACCCTTCTCGCGTTTGCCCTCCGAGTTCATCATCGTGATGAGGTCGCCATACCAGTCGACCATCTCTTCGCGCTGCTCGTCGGTATAGTCGGCAAATCGGGCTATGTATTCGTTCTTGATGCGTGACAGCTGACAACCATAAGCACGTATGATGTCCTCAACCTGCCACATATAGAGCACGAATTCGGCAGTGCTCTTCTTGCGTAAATCTTGAGCTATAAACATATTTAATAAGGCAATTTATAAAGGTTGAACACAGTGCCGAGCAGCATGATAATCGAGAAGATTATCACTATGCAGCCCACGACGCGATTGATGAGCAGGATGCCGGTGTTGTCAAACTTGCCGCGCACCTTGTCGATGAGCCACGTCAGTCCGAACCACCACAGCATTGCACCGCCCACGATGCTCACGTATCCCACCGACATCTCGATAGGACGGTTGGGCACAACGAAGGCAAACTGTGCGTAGAGGAATATAAAGAGGAAAATGATAAGCGGATTGGACAGGGTGACGAGAAAAGCCGTTATGCCGTTGTGTACGAGCGTACCCTTCTGCGCCTTGTTGCTTTGGTGTATGTTCTTTGTCGGATTGGAGCGGTAGCAATAAATACCGAACAGCAGCAACACCACGCTGCCACTTATCTGCAACAGAAAACGGTTGCGTTCGTTGCCCACTATGTCCATCATGAAACTCATGCCAAGACCAGTGAACAGTGCATATATGATGTCGCTTACGCAAGCGCCAATGCCTGTGACAAATCCATACCAGCGCCCCTTGTTAAGCGTGCGTTGTATGCAAAGCACTCCGACCGGCCCCATTGGCGCCGAAGCCATGATGCCTATGAGTATTCCTTTGAATACAAAGTCTAAAATATCTAATTGAATAGGAAATTGCATAACGCTTGCAAAATTCGTAATTTTATGCGATATAGACAAATTTTATACTTAAAACTTTGTTGTTTTACAACATTTTTAATACCTTTGCCATAATGTAGTGTGCACCATTGAGTTGTGTGCGCTCGCTAACCATAACTATATTAATTTACCAATTATAACAAAAAATCATTATGACAGAAGATTCTCTGAAACCCTATGTAATCGGTTTGGACCTCGGTGGTACAAACTCAGTTTTCGGTATTGTTGACAGCCGTGGCGACATCAAGGCCACTACTGCTATCAAGACCCAAGGCTATGGCGATAACGTTGAGGCTTATGTTGACGCTTCGGTTGAGGCTTTGAAGATTATCATCGACCAGGTTGGTGGCATAGATAAGATTAAGGCTATGGGTATCGGTGCGCCCAATGGCAACTACTATAACGGCACTATCGAGTTTGCTCCTAACCTTGAGTGGGGACGCAAGGGTGTTGTGCCTTTGGCAAAGCTCTTCTCTGACAAGCTCGGCATTCCTGTAGCTCTTACCAACGACGCCAATGCTGCTGCTATCGGCGAGATGACATACGGCGTAGCACGCGGTATGAAGAACTTCATCGTTATTACACTCGGCACAGGTGTAGGTTCAGGCATCGTTATCAACGGTCAGTTGGTATACGGTTGCGACGGTTTCGCAGGCGAGCTTGGTCACGTTATCGTTAAGGAGAACGGTCGTCAGTGCGGTTGCGGTCGCAAGGGATGTCTTGAGACATATTGCTCGGCTACAGGTGTGGCACGTTCGGCACGCGAGTTCCTCAACAACAGCGACGAGCCTTCATTGCTCCGCGAGCTCGATCCAGAGAAGATCACATCGTACGACGTTGCTGTAGCAGCAGGCAAGGGCGACAAGATTGCCAACGAAATCTTCGAGTTCACAGGCAAGATTCTCGGTGAGGCTTGCGCCGACTTCGCAGCATTCTCTTCACCCGAGGCTTTCATCTTCTTCGGCGGACTCACAAAGGCTGGCGATCTCATCATGAATCCTATCAAGAAGGCTTACGACGAAACTGTGCTCAACATCTTCAAGGGCAAGGCCAAGTTCCTCGTTAGCGGTCTCGAAGGCTCATCAGCAGCTGTGCTCGGTGCATCGGCTGTAGGTTGGGACATCCAGGACTAATCAGACAGATTGATTGTCAACATATAAAGCACTAATCATCTGAATATTTATTCGGGTGATTAGTGCTTTTTAAGTTAAAATCACTATCTTTGCTTTAGATTCATTATAAAGATAGAGAATTGAGAAAATGGAGGTTTTAAATCAGTATAAGTTGGTGAGGTTATGACAAAGTTCAATGAAGCAACAAGGGTTCAGATGCCTGCAATGGTACATCTGACTCGATTGGGTTACAGCTATTTCGGAAAAATCAATGAAGAAATGGCTGGTAGTGTTTACGACTCAGATACCAATATACTTATTGATGTTTTCCGGCAGCAGTTTGAACTATTGAATCCATCTGCAAAAGGTGAGTTTGAACAGACTTTGCGTGCCATAAGGCAAGAGTTGACGAATGATGACCTTGGAAAATCATTCTATAAGCGACTTACTACGGTTTCACCAGTACGACTGATAGATTTTGAGAATCCTCAGAATAACTCATTTCATTTCACAGCTGAGTTCACTTGCAAAAATGGTCAGGACGAGTTCCGCCCTGACATAACTCTATTTGTAAATGGCTTGCCACTTTGCTTTGTTGAAGTGAAGAAGCCTAATAATCATGGTGGCATAGTGGCAGAGAGTAAGCGAATGAACCTTGAACGTTTCCCAAACCGGAAATTTCGTCGGTTCATCAACATTACTCAACTAATGATATTTTCCAACAACATGGAATACGATGCAATGGGAGGCATTGTACCTATACAAGGTGCTTTTTATTGTACGGCTGCAAGAGAAAGTGCTCCGTTTAATTGTTTCCGCGAGGAAAATCCATCCAATCAGCCCGTTGCACCATTTATAAATGAATACCCATACGGCGACATCAAGCAGGATGAAGAGAAACGTATACTGTCTGATTTCAACTGCCAGGTAATCCATCATACGCCAGAATATCAAACAAACTTGGATGTGAATAAACCAACAAACCGTATACTTACATCCATGTGTAGCCCCGAACGTTTGCTTTTTCTCATCAAGTATGGCATAGCCTATGTAAAAATGGAAAAAGAAGTGGATGGCAAAATTGAAAGTACCGACCAAAAGCATATTATGCGCTATCAACAGATGTTCGCTTCGCTGGCTATTCGTGAACAGTTAAAAGATGGTGCCACTTGTGGCGTGGTATGGCATACGCAGGGAAGTGGAAAGACTGCGTTGTCCTATTACCTCACTTATGTTCTCTCCGATTATTATGCAAAGCGCAACATGGTGGCGAAGTTCTATTTCATAGTCGACAGAATAGATTTGTTGGAACAGGCCACGCAAGAGTTCGAGGCACGAGGGTTGGTAGTATCAACGGCTAACACACGTGCTGAACTGATGGCACAATTCCGCAACAACCATGCGCAGGAAGGTGCAAGCGGTCAACCAGAAATTACTGTTGTGAATATCCAACGCTTTGCTGAAGACAAGGAGAAGGTCTGCCTTCCTGCATACGCCACCAACTTGCAGCGCATATTCATCATGGACGAGGCACATCGAGGTTATAAGCCAGGTGGTTGTTTTTTGGCCAACCTTTTTGATGCCGACCCTAACTCCATTAAGATAGCCTTAACTGGCACACCGTTGTTGAAAAGCGATTGCGCTTCGAGTGTTGTATTCCAACGTTATTTCCATACTTACTATTATGACCGCTCCATTGCCGACGGATACACGCTTAAAATCATTCGTGAGGACATAGAGACTTCATACAAAGAGCGTTTGTCGGAAGTGTATGACAAACTTGAAACACTTGTACAAAAAAAGGATATTAAGCGCTCGCAAATCATAGAACATGAGAGTTATGTCAATGAGTTGGCGTATTACATAGCCGACGACCTACGCCAGTTCCGCAAGATTCAGGGCGATGAGACATTGGGTGGAATGGCGATTTGTGAGACAAGCGAACAGGCACGCAAACTTTATGAAGCCTTTCTGCGTATGCCAGATGGCGGTCAGGCGCAGCCCATACAAATCAAGATGGGCGACAAAATATGGATGGCTGCAGAAGCCATGCCAATGTATGGAACAAGCACGAAATCTTTGAGGGTTGGTTTGATACTCCATGATAGCGACGACAAAGAGACACGCAAGCAAATCATCAAGGACTTCAAGAAGAATATGACCATAGACTTGCTCATTGTCTTCAATATGCTCCTTACAGGATTTGATGCGCCACGGCTGAAACGCCTGTATTTTGGCAGAAAGCTTAAGGACCACAACCTGCTGCAAGCCCTCACTCGTGTAAACCGTCCTTATAAGAACAACAGATATGGTTATGTCATTGACTTTGCCAACATAAAGCGCAACTTTGAGGAAACCAATGAGGCTTACTTGAAAGAGTTGAATCGTTTTAACAACCCCGATGATGTGGAGGGCGACCATACGACCGACACTTTTTCGCAGGTGATAGAAGACCCAGCCGAACTGATACGACAGATGCGCGACGTGCGCCAGACATTGTTCGACTACACAACAAACAACGTGGAGGAGTTCTCGTCAGAGATTTCATCCATTGAGGACAAACAAGTGTTGCTCGACTTGAAGAAGACGCTTATATCAGCCAAAGACTGTGCCAACATCGTACGAACCTTTGGCGATGACGACTTACGGAAGGCTTTCAGCAAGTTGGAGATAACCAAGTTGCCCGATATGCTCAAAGAGGTGCAACACCACATTGATATCATCAATCAGAAAGAAGCCTTTGCTGTGTCCGATGAGACCAAGCAGCTCGTAAATGAGGCCATGCAAGACATTCGTTTCAACTTCTCGAAGATTGGGGAAGAGGAGATGAAGATGATAGCCGGAGGGCGTGAGTTGCAAGACAAGTGGTCGGTAGCCATACGCAAGTTTACGGAAAACACCGACCCTGACGATCCTGAATACATCACCCTGAGAGATGCCTTCATGCAGCGGTTCAAGGAGCACGGATTTGTGGTTGACAGCATAGCCAAGTTCAACCAAGAGAGCAAAGAACTTGATGAAATCATTGAACGGCTTGTGAAGTTGCAGGAAAGCAATAACCGTCTGCTGAAAAAATACAATGGTGACACCAAGTTTGCCAACGTCCACAAACGCATACGCGAGGAGAACAAGCGGCGTTTTGCAGAGCACAAAGCCGCCATATTCAGCTATTATGACGACAGCATCCTGGCTATCCTCACTGACATAAAGTCGGAGATTGACCAAAAAGTGTACGACCGCAACGATATTTTGAAGAAAGACGATTATTTCGAAATGACTGTCATGACGGAAATAGCACAGGCTCTCTACAACTATCCCACCATTGAGCCACAGATGGACGACTTTTCGTTCATTCAGACTCGCATAGCTCGACAGTACATAAATCAATATAACGCTACATACCCCAGAATTTAAACAAGAATATGACTATAAGAGAAAAGACGGTGGCTCTCATTGATGCCTTGAAAGCCACTTGTAAGACATACGGCATGGGCAATGACGGAAATGAGTACAAAATCATTACTCAGGTGTTTCTGTATAAATTTCTAAATGATAAGTTCGGCTATGTCCTGAAGACATCCAAGAGTCCATTCGCCAAGAAGATACGAGAAGCAGAAAAATGGGAAGTGGCTTACAGCCAATTGACCGACATGGAGCGCGTGATGCTTTGGGCCTCACTATCGCCTGACCTGCCTCGCCTAAAGCCAGAACATCTAATTGCCAACCTATGGAATCAGCAGGCAAAAGGCGATTTCGACTTCATCTTCGATAACACGATGAGCGACATTGCCGAGCAGAACCTCGCTATATTTTCCACTCAGACCACACAGAACACCAAGATACCGCTCTTTGAGCCACTTACGCAATACGTGACGGACGTGGCACAACGTGCGCCATTTGCCCGTGCTATGGTTGACAAGCTTGCCAACTTCTCGTTCGAGGAAGCATTCGCTGAGCACTACGACTTCTTTGCCAATATCTTTGAGTATCTTATCAAGGACTACAACACGGCTGGTGGCGGTAAATATGCTGAATATTATACACCTCATGCCATAGCCACCATTATGGCACGTCTCTTGGTTGGCGATAATGCCGATCTTCACAACGTAGAGTGTTACGATCCATCGGCTGGTACTGGCACATTGCTCATGGCTCTGTCTCATCAGATAGGCGAAGATCGTTGCACTATTTTTGCACAGGATATATCACAGCGAAGCAACAAGATGCTCAAACTCAACCTGCTGCTCAATGGACTGGTATCATCGCTTGACCATGCCATTCAGGGTGATACGCTTGTTTCGCCTTATCACAAAAGCGACAATGGTCAGAGTCTACGCCAGTTCGACTTCGTGGTGAGTAACCCTCCATTCAAGATGGACTTCAGCGACACACGTGAGAAGATAGCTGCCTTCCCTGCACGCTTTTGGGCTGGTGTGCCAAAGGTTCCAGCCAAGAAGAAGGAAAGCATGGCCATATACACTTGTTTCATACAGCACGTCATCAACTCGTTGAAAAAGGATTCTGGTAAGGGAGCCATTGTTATCCCGACAGGTTTCATTACGGCAAAGAGTGGTATTGAGAACAAGATATTGAAGCAGATTGTCGACAATAAGATTGTGTATGGTTGTGTGTCTATGCCCAGTAATGTATTTGCCAATACGGGTACAAACGTGTCCGTGTTGTTCTTCGATGCCTCCAAGAGCAACGACAAGGTGGTGCTCATTGATGCGAGCAAGCTCGGTGAGGAGTACAAGGACAGCAACGGATTGAAGAAGGTGCGTCTGCGTGACGAGGAGATAGAAAAGATTGTTACGACTTTTCAGAACAAGGAAGCCGTAGATGATTTTTCCGTTGCTGTCGGTTATGATGAAATTAAGGAAAAGGGTTACAGCCTCTCGGCAGGACAGTATTTCGACATCAAGATTGACTATGTGGATATAACGGAAGAGGAGTTTAACAAGCGTATGAATAATTATAGGTCTACGCTAAAAGCGCAGTTTGAGGAGAGCCACCGCCTCGAAGAAGATATATTGAAGCAGTTGGACAGCATAGGTTTCAATGCTAATGTAGGAAAGGACAACAGTAATGAGTAACGAGATACAGTTTCTTCTTTACAATATGCCAGATGCCGACGGCAAGGTGCAAGTGGTCATACGGGGTGAAACACTTTGGTGTACCCAAAAGGCTATGGCGCAACTCTTTGGAGTTGGTGTTCCTGCTATCAGTAAGCACTTGAAGAACATCTTTGCAGAAGGAGAACTTGAGCCTGACACGACTATTTCCAAAATGGAAACAGTCGTAAATCGTGGCATTCGTGGCGAGGTTAAGGAGCTTATCGACTTCTATTCTCTTGATGCAATCATTGCCGTAGGCTATCGTGTGTCTTCTCTGAAAGCCACACGTTTCCGCCAATGGGCAACAAAGATTCTCAATGAGTATATAAAGAAGGGCTTCGCTATGGACGATGAGCGGTTGAAGCAAGGAACGGCGGTGTTTGGCAAAGACTACTTCCGCGAATTGCTTGAACGTGTGCGTTCTATCCGTGCAAGCGAACGTCGCATTTGGCAACAGATTACGGACATCTATGCAGAGTGCAGCACCGACTATGACAAGAACTCTCCGACAACAAAAGATTTCTATGCGATGATACAAAACCGCTTCCATTATGCCATCACTGGGCAGACCGCAGCGGAGATTATCTACTCTAAGGCAGACCATACGAAAGACCACATGGGATTGACCACATGGAAGAACGCTCCTTACGGGCGTGTCTTAAAGTCGGACGTATCTATTGCCAAGAACTACTTGCAAGAGAAGGAAATCCGACAGCTGGAGCGTGCTGTTACTGGTTTCTTCGACTATATTGAAGACCTCATTGAGCGTGAAAACACGTTCAACATGGCGCAGTTCTCTGCAAGCGTCAATGAGTTTCTTACTTTCCGGCGCTATCAGATTCTGCCAGACAAAGGCAAAATATCGGCAGCGCAAGCCAAGAAGAAAGCTGAAGAAGAATATGATGTATTCAATAAGACACAACGAATTGACTCTGACTTCGATAAGGAAGTGAGGGGGGGCTTGATAACTAATAATACGACTTGGATTTGTTTGCCCAAATTAAGGGAAGCAATTCTGCAAGTCCCACTTGCAAAATTAGTGAATAATGGAATTGAAGAAATATAAACTTGGAGATTTGTTACAAGTTACAAGAGGCGCAAGTTTGAGTGGTGAATATTATGCCACCCAAGGAAACTATATACGCCTTACTTGTGGAAATTTTGACTATCGAAATAATTGTTTCAAAGAGAACCAATCAAAAGATAACATCTACTATGTAGGTGATTTTAAAGAGGAATTTCTACTTGAAAAAGGTGATATTATTACACCTCTGACAGAACAGGCAATCGGATTGCTTGGTTCTACTGCAAGAATACCCGAAAGTGGAAAATATATCCAAAGTCAAGATATTGCAAAAATTGACTGCAACGAGAGCTTATTGGATAAAGACTTTGCTTTCTACCTAATCTCGTCAGCTTGCGTTAAACAGCAGCTTAGTGCCGCTGCTCAGCAAACAAAAATACGCCACACCTCTCCTGACAAGATTAAAGAATGTACAGTGTGGATTCCGTCTCTTGATATTCAGAAAAGAATTGGGCGCATTTTAACGGACATTGATAACAAGATTGCCATCAATCGTCAGATAAATGATAATTTA
>URQS01000014.1 GCA_900550035.1 uncultured Prevotella sp.
TGGATAAGACCGATAGATTACGAGACTACGGACTCGCTTTTCTATTGTACGAACAGGGCCTTGGCCTCTGTGGGTACGAACTTATTCGTGAATTATTCATATTTGTAAAATTAATTTTGAACAGTTACTTACTTGTTAATACACTATAACATAAAGTAATTACAATTCATTCATAGCACACCATATACCTATCAACAAAACGCTGATACACAAGTTTTATTGTAAATTATTAAAACATATTATTATTCTCATTTAACCAATAAAAATCATATATACCCTTGCATTCCCTTGCGCCAGTCATTACCTTTGCACTGCCCCGACGCGTTCTTTGGCTTGTTTACATACTTTTTGTTGCATGCTTCATAAGTGAAGAAACATCAATCCTCATAGTATGAGGTACGCAAATGTTCGGTTTTCATTGCTTCGAACTTTTCCTCACTCCATGAGCCAGAATCCCATAACTTGTCCATTTCCCTTTGCATACGCTCATTCATTGTTTTCAATTTCTCTACCGACATAATAATGCAATTTTTATGGTTACTATAGAAATGTTATTTGGCTTGTTTACATACTTTTCATATGCAGTTTCCTCATCTTATTTCCTCCTCCCTATCAAGCAAATAGTTGAATTTTTCGAATTGATAATCATAAGATTTCAACTCATCCTGCATATTCTTGCGTAACGTGAATATCTTGACATCACTCTGACATTCCGGCATTTCGTCTTCAAGCAAAGTGTTCAATGCATTTAGGGAGTCTACACTATGAGTAGAAAGGAATACCTGTATATCATATTCTTGCGACATCTTTAATATTGATTTCCACAAGGATTTCATAGACTTATAATAAAGTCCATTGTCCACTTCATCAATTATAAGAATTCCATTCTTTGCATTATACAACGCTGTCACTATAGTAAACAACTTACGTGTACCATCACCCATAAGATTTATCGGTATAAGCTTGTCAAGGCCAGTGTCAACCATAACATTGTGACCAATTACCGTTACGTCTTTTATTCTCGGCTCTATAGAATTCAACACTTCTACTACCTTGGCTTTTTCCTTGTCTGTTACAATTTGATTGAAATGGCTAATGTAGTCATTGAAGTTATAACGTGGTGCCATATAGAATGCAGAAGGACACTTCGCATTTTCTTCAGCAGCAACAAAAGACAATTTAGAATCTTTAGCATTATACACCAATGCTGTACGATATTCTTTTGCGCCATATGTATATTTCTGATTGAGAGTGTATCTTTTCAACGTTTCAATCATACCATTCTGCATATCAGAAACGGGAATCTCATCAATCGTAGATTCCGAATACGTCATATCCAAACGCATAGATGAATTGTCAGCAAGGCATGCTTCTACATTTATGACATTGGCAACACCACAATTATGGAAGAACAAGGTAAAGTCGTTTTTGTCTACTGTTGAATAGTTTCTGTTCACGTTTACCGCCAAGGGCAACGCAGGACTGTTTGCACCCAAAAGCATGAGCACAGACTCCAATACAGAAGATTTACCACAGTTGTTGTTACCGAGGAACACATTCACCCTCGCCATGCCATTCACTTCGGCATAGCGGATTCCGCGGTAATTTCTTATTGTTATGTCCTTTATAATGTTCATTCAAACACTTTTTATTACTACTAAATTCTCTTACTCTTGCATTCCCTTGTGCCAGTTATTACCTTTGCAATGCCCTAATGCGTTCTTTGGCTTGTTTACATACTTTTTTATTATATGACACCTGACCTTACTCAATAACCCACTGCTCTACCCCACGTGTCTGGCTTGAGAAGTTGACACCTATTTTATATATACGGCGCTTGTCCATGGCGAAGGGCTCTGCATAGCCGGAGTCATTGATTTGGCGTAATGCTTCCTCGGCTGTACGGTCGAGTTTGCACTCTATTATATAAATATAGTCGGGAGTCTGAATGACGGCATCGATGCGACCGTCGCTTGTTGGACGCTCCACCTGAGTGTAGAATCCCATAATCTTGAAGACAAGATACATTGCATTCTGGAAGTAAAGCTCAGCATCGCCCGCTACCTGATAGCTTGTATCGGCAAAGAACGCCTTCATGCGCTGCATAAAGCGTTCGGGATTGCCTGACTCTACATCCTGAACAAACTCGTCGACCATAAAAGGCGAATTATTGCCTGCCGATGTATATAACGGCAAAAGGAAATTGAGAAAACCTTCTTCCACTTCCTTGTTGGGAAAACCAAGTCGGTATTTCTTGAAACGCTCGTCGTAACCTTTTATAGTAAGGTAACCGCTCTGATATATCACGGGAATAGGATTGGTAGACATCGAATCAACGCTGTTTATAACGTCGGCAGATATCTGCTCCTTTGTAAGGTTCTCCAACTCGTAATGATGAAGCTTTAAGAGTTCTACAAGGAATGTTGGGGTACCGGTTTCAAACCAATATGCATTATACTCCAACTTTGACATTGTGTTTAGAACACTGTATGGGTTATATATTCCTATGCTGCCAGACTTAAAATGATATCCATCATAATTAATCCTAAGCTCTTCAAGTGTATCCTCTTCTGTCTTACCGGTAGCATCGCTCAGTTCTGCTATTCCTTCTTTGAAATTAGCCTTCAGTTCCTTCTCCGTTATACCGCAGATACTGATAAAGCGGCTGTCCATAGAGATGTCCATAAGATTGTTGAGGTCGCTAAACACGCTCACCTTACCAAACTTAGTTACACCCGTAAGGAATGCAAATCGGATATATTTGTCCTGAGTTTTCAATACAGAGTAGAATGCCTTCAACTCGTTACGATAGTTCTCCTGCAATTCCTTATCGTGAAATGTCTGCAAAATAGGCTTGTCGTATTCGTCGACAAGAATCACCACATTGCGTCCTTTCTTTTGGGCAGCACGCTCTACAACTCCCTTAAAGCGTAGAGCGAGTGTTGTTTCCGACTCTGACTTGCCATATTTCTTCTCCCAATTGCATAGATAATCGTTGAGTATTGCATACAGACTGCCACTTTCTCTGAAATTGGCTGTATTCAAGTCGATGTGAAGGATGGGATATTCGAGCCAATCTTGCTCCAAATCGTATATAGCAAGCCCCTCGAAGAGTTCTTTCTTTCCGCTGAAGTAAGCTTCAAGAGTAGATATTAGCAGACTTTTACCAAATCTCCTTGGACGGCTAAGAAAATAATACTGTCCCTCGTCAACAAGACGATATATCAACTTCGTCTTATCGACATACAAGAACTTGTCTTTTCTCAGTTTCTCGAAATTCTGTATTCCTACTGGATATCTCATATTTATTCCTCCTTATAATAAGGTGCTTACTATGCTTATTTACTCTTTACTTCGTCAGATTGGCTATCGTAGCTATCATGGCGGCTATCGACGACATGCTTGTTCCGAGGCTCATGGTCTCAGCCATGCTCATCTTGCGCTTCAGCTTGGCTGGCACTACAATCTCGCAACCCGGCATTACGCGTGCGCCATGGCTAACCTTGGCTACACGACCGTTCATATATATGATGTAGGCGCGGTTCTTGACAGCATCGGTGGCATAGCCTCCTGCCTGGTCGATATAGTATGAGGCACGCTTGCCCTTCTCGTAGGCAATGGTATTGGCGTACATCACGGCACCGTTCACCTTGACTGTTCCGTTGTACTTAGGCACGATGAGGCGGTCGCCCTCGCGCAACACTACGTCAGCATCGCTGCCTGGATTCTTCAAAGCTTCATCAAGGTCGATGCCTACAGGATACTCGTCGGGCACATTGAACTTGGCAAGCTCGGCATTCTTGGCTCCCTCGGCAGCCTGCTGTATACCACCTGCATTGTTGCTGCTTGCCGAAAGCTGAAGCAGATTCTTCTGCAACTGCTCCTGCTGCATGCGCAGTACGGCACGCATGCGCTCCTTCTCTGTCTCATTGGCACGACGCATGAGGCGTGCTCCCTTGATATAGGCCAGTCCGTTGGAACCGCCCGACTTGCGGAACAGCTCACTCAATCGTACATTGTCCTTAGGCAAGGTATACATTCCGGCAAACACCACCTCGCCCTCAACGCTGACATTCTGCTGCTCGCTATAGGCAGGGCTGCGCATTACGTACACTTCGTCAAAAGGCATAAGCTTGAATTCGGGTCGTCCATCTATGGCGAAACCGTCCTTCAACGACACGGTGAAGGTCTGGGCTATGACTGAGTCGGGACGCAGTGCCTTAGGGTCGGTGATACGTCGACTGATGTAGACATTGACAGACGAGGCACGGTCGGTAAGTCCGCCTGCCTGAAGCACGAAGTCTTCAACGGTCTCATTCTCGGCATAGCGATAAGTGCCGGGGAAGTTTACCTCGCCACGTATGGTAAGGGTGCGCTCCTGTATCTCCTCAGGACGGGTGGGAATGAAGAGCACATCGTTCTCCTTCAATGGTATGTCGGCTACACGTCCGCTCATAATGCCTGCTACATCGACGCGTATGGCCTCAAGCGAGCGGTCGGACTTCATACGATGCATTACGGCACGGGCTGTAAAGGCTTTCTCAGTCACGCCTTCTGCCTGTGCAAGCAGAGTGCGCACGCTGTTGACTTGTTCACCCAGATTGTACTTGCCGGGACGGAACACGGCTCCACGCACCTCAACGGTGTTGGCAAAGCGAGGCAGTATGGAGTCTACCTCAACCGAGTCGCCGTCGGCTATATGGAAACTGGCAAAATCGAACTCGCCAACGTTATATACCGAATACTCGCGACCGGTTTTGCGATTGACACGTACTGCCTTGGTATAGGCATCGCCTGTGAACGAACCTGCATATTTGAGGAGTGAAGCTACCGACTCGTTCTTCTTCATCTCGTAGAACATAGGACGCTTCACCTTGCCCGAAACGTTGACAAGGCAGTCGTAGGGACCTACCACGATAACATCGCCTTCGGCAAGACGCACGTTGCCCGTAAGGCGACCGTTGAGAATATAGTCGTAGATATCAACCACTGTAACAAGTCGACCGCTACGATACACCTTGATGTTACGCAGCGTACCGAGTTCGTTGGTGCCACCAGCCATATAAAGGGCGTGGAATACTGTGGCAAATGCCGACAGCGTGTATGTGCCAGGCAAGCGAACCTCGCCCATCACATTGACAAGGATAGTGCGTGTCTGACCTACTGTGAGTCGTACACGGCTGCTTGTATAGCGGCTGCCGAGCGTAGAACGCAGGCGTGCATTGGCCTGTGCCACGGTGAGTCCTGACACCTGAACCGGTCCGTAGCCATCGATTGTAACGTCGCCATCGGGCGATACGGTACATTGCTCGGTCTTCTGTGATGCTCCATAGATGTCGATAATTACGGCATCGCCAGGACCAAGACGATAGTTCTGAGGTGTGGCTATGTTCATGTTGGGCTCGAACGAAAGGAGCTTGCTATTGAAGATGTCACGACCGAACACACGGCTGGTGCTCTTCGATGGGTTGTCAGTATTTTCGTCGATGTCGCTCTTTATCAATCCTGACATCTCTTTCTGGAAATCGACATATTCCTCATCGTTTTCGTCGTAGGTATGTGTATAGCTGTGGTCGGGCTGCGCCTTAACTCGTTGTGAAGAGTATTCGGCAGCCTCAGCATCGGCATTCTTGCCATAGTCATTGCGTGTCTTGCCATTGTTGGTGCGCATACGTGAGGCGTTGCTACCTTTCTTTGAACCCACGGAACCCAATAAACCTTGATTCATCTGACTCTCGTACTTGTTGCGCACGCGGCGTATCTGCGAAATGTCAACACCACGCTGCATCAGTTTGGTTACGATTTGGGCATTGGATGTGCCGGCTGCATGCTCCTTGGCTACAAATGACATAACCTGATCGTCGGTCATCGACTGTGCTGCTGCCGCCAAAGGCATCAGAAATGCGAGTAATATGTATACTATGTATCTTCTCATTATGAATTATTTGGTGAATACGTTAAACAGTGATATCTGTATTATAATTAACTGCAAAACGGCTTAATTGTTGTGTTCGTTGTCGACTTTTAGTGCTTTATCGCGAATATCGTTGAGAACCAATCCTGCTATGGTGAAGCCGAAGATGGCTGTAATGTGCGACATACTGCCGTTGGTCTGCTTGTTTGATTCAGGTTGCGGACCGACATTGTCAAGCAATTCCTCGCTATACACACACTGGAACTTATGGGCTGGCTTAAGTTGGGCTCGTTTCATGCGTTTGCGCAGGGCTGAACCAAGCGGACAGCCACGCACCTTCCAAAACTCTGCCACGCGTATTCTGGTTGGGTCCATCTTTAAGGCTGCACCCATCGAAGAGAAGAATACGGCATTGGTCTGACAAGCGCGCATAATGAGCGCCACCTTGTCTTTAAGTGAGTCGATGGCATCGATGATATAGTCGTACTGGTCGAGACAGAACTCGTCGGCTGTCTCCTCGGTGAACATCTTCTGCAAGGCTGTGACCTCGCAATCAGGGTTGATCTGGAGCAATCGCTCCTTTAAAGCTTCAACCTTGACGCGACCTATGGTGTTGGTAGTGGCCATAAGCTGGCGGTTGACATTAGAGGCACACACGCTGTCGAAGTCGACTATCGTGATGCGACGTATGCCCGATCGCACCAGACACTCAACACACCAACTACCCACACCGCCAACACCAAACACGATGACGCGCTTGGAGGCTATCTGATTCATCACATCGTTGCCCAAGAGCAATTCGGCTCTTTGGAATATATCATTTTCTTTACCCATTGTCTTTCTCACTTTGTTTGTCAAGTGCAAAGTTACGGAATAAAGGAATATAAACAATGGAAAAGAAGGGGATTTTACACAATAACAATAGCGGAGGTCTTCCGGCCTCCGCTACTAAAGTTTGCTGTTTTAATATTCTTGCTGTGCGTCGGACGGGAGTCCGCCGTTCATATATTATCTGCGACGCAGAGTCTTCGGCATGTTACTGTCGATGCGCTTCAGTGTGAGGCCCTTGCCGTACGACTTGCCCTGCGATGTTGTCTGTACAGAGTCAGAACCAAGAGCACGTGTGCCGCGACTTGTGACACGCTCGCAGTCGAACGTTATGTACTCGTCAACGTTGATGCCTTCCATAACTCCGTTGAACAAATCCTGCTTCTCTTTATCACTCCATCCGAGGAAGAAACCGGATGTATCGGAATTGCCATTGGCATCGAGAACGTATCGATAACCGCTATTGATATACTCTATATTGATGTCGCCTGTACGCGGGTCGATATACCACTTGAAGCGACTGACATTGGTTTCGCCATTGTCGGCATAGTCGGTCTCGTAACCTGTACCGTTGCACGACTTGGAAGTGTACTGTGTAAAGGTGAACTCTACATCGAAGTAAGCAGTATACCACTGACCATCTTCTTTAAAATCGCTCTTGGCATTACCTGTCCATGTACCATTGAGGGTGCGAGCCATCGAAACAAGCTCGTTATCGCCATGATCGAATGGTTTGTCGTACCAGTCATAATTGTCATACCAGTCGCCATAATAGTCGTCATACCAATAATCATCGTCGGTATCGCAACTTGTGAACATTGCCGGTGTCAATGCCAACATTACCATTGTAAGGAAAATATAAACTCGTTTCATAATGTATGTGTTTTAATTGTTTTCTGATGCAAAGATAGAAAAACATAATAATACGGCAACGTATAAAATCCATAATAGTAAGTAGGGAAATCCCTATTTGCTATTAATGGAGCCATAAAAACGACATTACAGTTGCCTATGTAGATAATAATGTATAAATTTGCCATATACATATATTATATACAATAATCAAAAATCATAAAGACATGAAAGTATTTCAAAGTTCGGTTGTACGCGCATTGTGCGCTATAATAGTAGGAGCGCTGATTGTGAAATATCGCGAACTTACAGTGACATGGATAACAATAGCCATAGGCGTGCTTTTCTTCCTGTCGGGAGTGTTCTCGTGCGTGGCATATTTCATAGCACGTGGCAAGAGCAGCGACGTACAGGTGTTTGATGCTAACGGCAGACAGATTACGGGACTGAGACCAACATTCCCCATTGTAGGACTGGGCAGCCTCATCTTGGGACTGATACTCGCACTGATGCCAAACACGTTTGTGCAAAGCCTGATGTATATACTTGCGGCAATGCTCATTTTGGGTGCCGTGACTCAGATGGTGAATCTTGTGGCGGCTTCGCGCATGGCACGCATCGGATTCTACTACTGGATTATGCCAGCACTGACACTGTTTATCGGTATCGTGGCAATAGTGTCGCCGTCGTCGATTGCGTCGGCTCCGCTGTTCGTAATAGGTTGGACTATGATTGTATACGGTATTGTTGAGCTGACCAACGCCATTAAGCTGCACCGCCTGCGCCGTGCTTTCGAGCGCAGCGTGAGCACTACTGTAGAGGGGGAAAACCAGCAAGCACAAAAGGCAGAAAACCAACAATAGGGATTTTCCCACCCGCGTTTAGGGAAAATCCTTTTGCCAGCCAACAATGTGTATGTAACTTTGCAAGTGTAAAAAGAAAACATTTGTCGAACAATATAAAACATATACATTATGAAAAAGCTGATTTCCATACTAATGCTTCTGATGGCGTTCACAATGTCGTCAAACGCTATGAGTTATGAGCAGGCCCGCCAGCAAGCCCTGTTCTTGACCGACAAGATGGCTTATGAGCTCAATCTGACCAACGACCAGTATGAGGCAGCATACGAGATAAACCTCGACTACCTTATGAGTGTAAATACTGTCGACGACCTGTATGGGGCTTATTGGCGTTATCGCAATCTCGACATGAGCTACGTTCTGCTCGACTGGCAGTATCGCGCCTTCTGCGACGCAGCCTACTTCTATCGTCCGCTCTACTTCAACGCCGGCTACTGGCACTTCGGCATATACGCCCGCTACCCGCACCGCGACTACTTCTACTTTGACCGCCCGACAGTGTACATCAGCTATTGCGGCGGCCACTCATGGCACACGAACCGCGGACGCTCATGGTATCACGGCCGTAGCTATGGTCCGCGGCGTGGTGACAACCACTTCGGAATGCGCGACGGATTCGACCGCGGCGACTACGGACGTGGCAACAGACAGTCGTTCGGCTCACGCGAACCGCAATATATCTCAGGTCGTCCGCAAAACTCATTCGGAAGCCAGAGCAACCGTCAGCAAGGCTCGTTCGGTAGCCGTGGCAGCAGCACACGCACTACTGTAAAACGCTCGTTGACCGACAACAATACGAATCGTGGACAGTTTGGTTCGCGTCGTGGAGGCGACGAAGTATACGGCACACCGCGCAATACGTTCACACGCCCCAACTCTTCGAGCCAGTCCAATCAGTCAAGACCATCGTTCGGCAACAGCAACCGCAACAACTCGTCTTCATTCGGTAGCGGTTCGCGCTCAAACAACAGATCTTCGTTCGGATCACGTGGCTCTTTCGGAGGCAGTCGAAGCAACGGAGGCTCGTCGTTCGGTGGCGGCACGCGCTCAAACGGCGGAAGCAGAAACAGCAATGGCGGCGGAAGCCACGGCTCATTCGGAAGCCGTCGCTAATACAACGCTATCAAACACAATTCTACAACAAAATATATAAAGGTTGAAAATGAAGAGTGAGGGTGTCAAAATACAAAAGTTTTGAACACCCTTCTTTTTTTATGCGTTCATATCAAGGATTTCTGATAAGAAAAAAGAATAAAAAAATTTGATTAGAAACTGGCTTTTCTTAAAAATAAATGGTAATTTTGTGACTACAAAAATTGGAGAAAGTTTATTACAATACTGCTTTAAAAAACTTCTGTTTAGTTATGGATTCACTATTTACCTTACAGTACACCTGTCTGCTTGTATTCGCAATGATTATGTTGCAGCTTATCGTGTCACGACTATACCAGACTTCAACGACTCCACAATATGAGAAGTCGCGACTGTTGCTTATAGCGACAGCGATAGTACTGATAACACACTACGCGCTACAGATCAAATTCAAATTGCGAGCCAATGACAACAACGTAGGCACCGTATTCAACATGCTTTTCTATCCTATTGCCAACTATTTTATGGCGTGCTCGATAATACAGATACAAAGTTCACGAAAAGTCACACGGCGTTATGTCATAATAGGCTTACTGGCGTGCCTTGCAATAGTAGGTGTGTTCGGTACGGGATGGATTGTCACTGACAGCATGGCACTGGGCAATTTCAGGCACTTAATGTTCGGTATATTCGCTATCAGTATGATATATTTCATCGTTTCGCCCACAATTATACTAAGACGCACCACACATCGTATCAACGACGAGACGGGCGGTGATATCTCACCATACGACCGCTATGTTTCGTCAAGCTATAGAATGCTGTGTATGTTGGCGCTATCGATGATTTTTGCCATAACATGGCGACCTGCATTGTTTGTTGTAGGTCCGCTTATATTACTCGCATTATTTCTGTTTGTCTCAAGTTTCGTAGCACTGGGGTTCAATATGGCTTCAGTGAAAGACGTTCTGGACGAAGACGATGCCAACAACACGGCAACCGACAACATAAGCCCAAGATATCATAAACGACGACCCTACAACGGTATCAGCACAACAAGCCGAACAAATAAGCGAAATACTGGAACAATGGGTAGCCGACGGCGGATTTCGCGACACATCAGCCAACATCAGCAAGCTGGCCCAACAGACACGTATATCACGCATACGACTGAGCCAATACTTCGACCAACAGCTCGGCTCTACGTTCCGTGTATGGCTGTCTGGCATACGCTTTGCCGAAGCACAACGGCTAATCAAGGTACACCCCGAATACAACAACGACACAATATCGGTATATTGCGGTTTCTCATCGCGCAGCCAGCTGTACAAGATATTCAACGACAACACTGGCATGTCACCACGCGAATGGCGAGAAATGCAGAGTAAAAGTACTACAATATAATTGTTGTTAAACTTGTTTTGCGTTATTTTGCCAATTAAAGCGAAAATTGTAATTTTGCATATTGACGAGTAGACAAGGAGATTGGCTTTCCTTGACAATCGTTGAATACACCCGAAGATTACAGAACAATTCATTTATAAGATTTTATAATAATTATGGCAAAGAAAGCATTATTGATGATCCTCGATGGATGGGGCATCGGCCAGCATGGCAAGGGAGACGTTATCTACAACACACCGACTCCTTATCTCGACTATCTCACAGCTGTTAGTGCTCACTCACAGCTCCTCACCTGCGGCGAAGACGTTGGTCTGCCCGAAGGACAGATGGGTAACTCGGAGGTAGGTCACCTCAACATCGGTGCTGGTCGCATCGTTTATCAGGACCTCGTTAAGATCAACCGCGCATGCAAGGACGGTTCTATCCTCCAGAACAAGGAAATCATTAACGCTTACAGCTACGCTCAGAAGACAGGCAAGAAGCTCCACCTCATGGGTCTTACTTCTACCGGTGGCGTACACTCTTCACTCGACCACCTCTTCAAGTTTATCGAGATTGGTAAGGAGTACGGACTGAAGGACGTATACGTACACTGCTTTATGGACGGCCGTGATACCGACCCGAAGTCGGGCAAGGGATTCATCGAGCAGGTACAGAAGTGCTGCTCTGACAATGGTGCACACATCGCAAGCATCGTAGGCCGTTTCTATGCAATGGACCGCGACAAGCGTTGGGAGCGCGTCAAGGAAGCTTACGACCTGCTCGTTGAAGGCAAGGGCAAGCAGTCGGCTGATATGGTTCAGGCAATGCAGGAAAGCTACGACGAGGGCGTAACTGATGAGTTCATCCTCCCGATAAACAACTCTACCGTTGACGGTACAATCCAGGAGGGCGACGTTGTCATCTTCATCAACTATCGTAACGACCGTGCCAAGGAGCTTACTGAGGTGCTCACACAGAAGGACTACACCGAGGCAGGCATGCACACTATCAAAGATCTGCAGTACTACTGCATGACTCCATACGACGCTTCGTTCGAGGGTGTACACATCCTCTTCCCGAAGGAGAACGTAACAAACACTCTCGGCGAATATCTCGCTGCCAACGGCAAGCGTCAGCTCCACACTGCCGAGACAGAGAAGTATGCGCACGTAACATTCTTCTTCAACGGTGGCCGTGAGACTCCGTATGAGGGCGAGGACCGTATCCTTGTTCCTTCACCAAAGGTTGCCACATACGACTTGAAACCGGAGATGAGCGCATACGAGGTTAAGGACAAGCTCGTTGGTGCTATTCAGACTCAGGAGTACGACTTCATCGTTGTCAACTTCGCCAACGGCGACATGGTAGGCCACACTGGTATCTACAACGCTATCGCCAAGGCTGTTCACGCTATCGACAACTGCGTTAAGGAGGTTGTTGAGACAGCTAAGGCCAACGACTATGAGACTATCATCATCGCCGACCACGGCAATGCCGACCACGCTCTTAACGAAGACGGCACTCCTAACACAGCCCACTCACTGAACCCGGTTCCGTTCATCTACGTTACCGACAACAACTCAGCAACTGTTAAGGACGGTCGTCTGGCTGACGTTGCTCCTTCTATTCTCCACATCATGGGACTGGAGCAGCCTGCCGATATGACTGGCGAGAACCTTATTGAGGACAACAAGTAATCTACGGATTAACCATATACAAAAAAACTGGCAAGCTAACCAATTGGTCGACTTGCCAGTTTTTTATTTATACATTATTTACTTCACAATCAGTTTACCATTCACGCTGGTAACATTATAGGTCTTGCCCTTTTGGGTCTTGAAGCGTACGGTCTGATCGCCATAACGAACCTCGCATGGCTCACCAGCACCTGAATAAACAGTTGCCTTAGAAAGCTTGCCACCATTCCATACAATGCCAACGGTGAAGTTGCCACGGGCACGCAGACCCTCGATTGTTCCTTCAGCCCAAGCGTCAGGCAGAGCAGGCAACAGATGGATGAATCCCATGTGGCTCTGCATAAGCATTTCGGTCACACCTGCAGTTCCACCAAAGTTTCCGTCAATTTGGAACGGAGCATGAGTGTCCCACAGATTGTCGAGTGTGCCATTCTTAAGCAGGTTGCCATAGAGCTTGTAGGCATGGTTGCCGTCGTGCAGACGTGCCCACTGATTGAGTTTCCATCCCATCGACCAGCCTGTAGCTCCGTCGCCACGATGCTCAAGCACTACACGCGATGCCTTGGCAAGTTCGGGAGTAGTGACGGGCGAAACGGTGTGGCCCGGGTGCAAGCCGAACAGATGATTGACGTGACGGTGCTCGTCCTTCGGGTCGTCAATGTCGCGCGACCATTCCATAAGCTGTCCGTAACGACCTATCTTATAAGGTGCGATATGCTTCAAAGCATCCTCCCAAACACGACGATCCTTAGCGTCGCGACCGAGAATCTTGCTTGCTTCGATAGCATCCAGCAGAATCTCGCGCACTACAGCGTGTGCAAACGTAGCACCCTCGTCTACCGGTCCGTGTTCGGGCGAAGTAGAAGGCGCAGCTGTATATACTCCATCCTTGCGGTGCCACAGATAGTCGGCAGCAAAGTCGGCACTACCCTTGATTATGTCGTAAGCCTCATTGGCAAGGAATCGGCGGTCGCGTGTGTAGTCATAATAGTTCCACATGTGTGTAGCAAGCCACGGACCGGCAAACGGCGAGAAGTTCCACGACATATCCTCGCTCGACAACGGCGATGTGAATCCGAAGATGTTGGCAGATACAGATGTTGTCCATCCACGTGTACCGAAGTAGGCCTTGGCAGTAACCTCGCCCGGCTTGATGAGAGTACGTATGAAGTCGAACAACGGCTGTTCGCACTCGCTGAGGTTGGTCTGGCATGCCGGCCAATAGTTCATCTGCAGATTGATGTTGGTGTGATAGTCGACACGCCAAGGTCCGTCAACATTGTTGTGCCATACACCCTGCAGATTGGCTGGCATATTGCCCGGACGCGACGAAGCGATGAGCAGATAGCGACCGAACTGATAGTAGAGCTGTTCGAGATAGAAGTCCTTCTGACCGCGACGATAGTTGCTGAGTCGCTGGTTGATAGGCATGTCCTTAACGTTGGCTGTGGCGTTGTTGATGTTGAGCTTCACGCGGTTGAACAGACTGGCGTAGTCATTGTAGTGCTCGTTGAACAGCGACTCATAGCCCTTGGCTACAGCCTTGTCGACCCACTGGCGTGTAGTAGACTCAGGATTGACGCCTACATAAGCCTTTGCATCGTCGAAGTTGGGATTGTAGTTGGGCTTGTAGTCGGTGTCGGCTGTGATGATGAACACCACCTCGT
This sequence comes from uncultured Prevotella sp., assembly GCA_900550035.1. Classification (GTDB taxonomy): domain Bacteria; phylum Bacteroidota; class Bacteroidia; order Bacteroidales; family Bacteroidaceae; genus Prevotella. Next base: position 14,300 of record URQS01000014.1, read on the forward strand.
CGGCACCCTTAACGGTAATCTTGCCGTTATGATTGTCGACCGTACCGCCCTTTGCCACCGCCTTCATACGTATGCAATACTGCATATTATTATTGTCGAGACGAGCGTTCCACAAGAGTTCGTCGTTGCCTTCGGCTATCATCTTGCCCTCCGAAACGGGGTTCTTGGCATACGAAAGCACGAGATTCTGCATTCCCTTACGCGAAGCTTTGAAGCGTACAGCCATCACGTTGGCAGGATAGCTGACAAAGTATTCGCGTGTGTAGCCGACGCCATCCTTGGCAAACGACACCACAGCCAGAGCCGAATCGATAGAGAGCGAGCGGCGATAGCCAGTCATGCCCACCTCGCTCAGTCCGGTCTCGATATAAAGTTCGCCTGCTGTAGTGAAGCTGCCGAAGCGGAACGGGTTCTCTGCATCTGCCTCGTAGGGCACCGGACTGTTGAAGTTCTTGCGTGTTAGCAACTCAGCCTTCTTCAAGTCGTTGTCAAGAAAAGCCTGGCGTATGTCCTTGATGACACCAGCCGACTGCTTGTTGACATCCCAGTAGTAGCGTGCGCCCTTGCTTGTGTTAGGTCCGCCACGCCAGAGTGTCTTCTCGTTGAGGGTGATACGCTCTGCAGGAACAGAACCCATGATGTTGGCACCTATCGAGCCATTGCCTATAGGCAGCGACTGCGACTCCCACTCCTGGTCGGGATTCTTCACAGTATCGCCCGCTCTTTCAGGCTTGTTTTCGCCTTTCCACATTTGCGGATTACCACCATACCACACGGCTTGTCCTCGCATAGTGGCTGGAGTGTCAAACCAGTAGTTGAGCCCGTGCTGGGCCATGGCTGTTGTTGATGAAGTTGCAACGAGTGCAACGGTGTAGAGAAATTTTTTAAGCATTTGTATTTGGTTTATTAGTATCTTCCAGTCTCGTCGACGATATCCTTGATGCTGTTGACAAAGTCGCGGTCTGCCTTCAGCGATTCGATGGTCATTGGCATGCGGTAGCGCCAGTAATGGAACGGATTGGCAGGCACGTTGACACGTTCACCGGTAGGATCGGCCTGGCGAATGCGTTCGTCTGTGGCAAGCCAGTCTTGCAACTGCACTATGCACAACATCGACGGGGTTTGCATCTGACGCACAACAATCTCACGAGCCAACCATCCCGGCAGCGGATGAGGTGCCGTTCCCGTATGATAGAGCACCGACTCGTAGTAGTCTTGCGCTACCTCCAGGTCTTCATCCCACCACAGTCGGAGCGTCGGCATATCGTGCGACGAGAAGAGGCAAACCGAGCGGTAGGGATATTTCGACAGATCGGCAAAGCGCACGCCATACTCCTTGGGCATAGTCTGTACGTTGAGCGAGAGAATGCGCAGGTCTTTCATGACCCAATCCACACTTTCCGGCACCATACCAAGGTCTTCGGCACACACAAGCATGCGTGTAGCCTGCACCAGTCGGGGCAGTTTCTTCATAGCCTCACGATACCAGAACATGTTGTGGCGACGATAATAGAAGTCGTCATAGAGTCGGTAGAAGCGCTGCTTGTCGTCGTCGCTGAGTGCAGCATAGGCAAAGGTGAGATGTGCCGTGATGCGCGGATGATAGAGATAGTTGCGTTTGCGGTCGCGCACGAACAATACATTCTCAATGAGTTTGTACAATCCGTCGCGCAACGCTGTGTCGGCAGCCGAGTCTTTTGCGGCAAAGGCTGCCTGCACCTTGCGCTCGGTGTCGTATTCGGGACGCATGCTGTAGGTGCCGTCATCGGCAACGGGCTGCAGATAGTTCTGTGCCACTTCATCGGCACGTTCGCCGAAGATGCGCTCCAACACCCACTTGTTGATGAACGGACGTGTATGTCGTTCCTCGTCAAACTCAAATCCGTAGCTGCCTATCTCTGCCTTGGTCATAGGCAGAGCCGGCGAGAACTGTCCGAGCAGAGCATGTACGCAGTCTGCCGGAATGTCCCATATACGGAAGAATCCGAGCACGTGGTCGATGCGGTAAGCGTCGAAATACTTAGCCATATTGCGGAATCGGCGCACCCACCACTGGCATCCGTCGGCAAGCATACGGTCCCAGTTGTACGTAGGGAATCCCCAGTTCTGTCCGTTGGCAGAGAATGCGTCAGGCGGAGCACCTGCCTGTCCGTCAAGGTTGAAGTAGTGCGGTTCGAACCACACGTCGCATCCTGTACGGTCGACACCGATAGGTATGTCACCCTTGAGAATTACGCCGCGAGCCATAGCGTGTTCGTGTGCGGCACACATCTGCTGGTTGAGCACAAACTGCACATAGTAGAAGTAGGCAAGCTTCTTGTATGCCTTGGTGCGCGGATTCGACAGTTGTCCGCGCTCGGCCTCGGTCCATTCACGATGGCTGGGCCAGGTATTGAAGTCGGCTGTGCCGTAAGCGTCGCGCAGATAGCTGTACTGTGCGTATGGCACGAGCCAGCGCTCGTTGTCGCGGAAGAACTTCTTGAACGCAGCCGAACGCATGGTGCGCTCGCTCTCCTGCTCGAACATGAGGTGCAAGTACTGTTCTTTGGCGCGTATCACACGTTCGTAGTCTACAGCCGGGAGTGCGTTGAGTTCCTGTCGCATCGCTTCAAACTCTGCCTGCTTCTTTGCGTCTGCCAGAGGCGGCAATTGTCTGAGGTCGGCATATATCGGATTGAGCGCAAAGATGCTGATGCACGAATATGGATAGGAGTCGGTCCATTGGCGCGAGGTGGTAGTATCGTTGATGGGCAGCAGCTGCAGCACTCGCTGACCGGTGTCTGCCACGAGGTCGGTCATTGCGGCAAGGTCGCCGAAGTCGCCTACGCCGAAACTGCCTTCGGTGCGCAACGAGAAGAGCAGCACGAGTGTTCCAGCCAGACGTCGGTTGCACATGGCGAAGAACGACTGGTCCTCCTCTATCACGCACACGTCGCCTGCCTCCATCGCATCGAGTTTGAGTTTACGGTTGTCGCACGTCTCCCACATCACCTTGCCGTCGGTGCTGACTGCCACAAACTTATATTCAATGCTGCGCATCGGTGCTGCCTCAGCATTTTTCTTGGCAGGCTGCGGCACACCGAGAGCGTTGGCGTTGAGGTCGATCTGCCATTCATTGTAGTTATGCTCGTGCATCGGAATGGCGTGTTCGGTGTTCCATGCTCCCAACGAGGGATGCTCGCCTACGATGGCAAGCCTCTCGCCCAGTCGCAACTGAGGCGCACGCACTATCAGACGCACCGTGCGGCTGTATGCTGAGCGTCCTACCGAGTGGCGCGGATGGCGGTTGATACATTCGGTATATGCCGATGTGTACAGATAGGAGTCATGCGGAATCTCGTTCCAACGGTTGTTTACGATTATATTAGTGGCCCCGCTCATGTTGAGGTCGAGGCGATGTGTCACGGTTATCCACTCACGACGCAACTCTTTGCCAGCGTTGCTGAGTGAGAAGAAATAATCTATATAAGGAGTTGAAGGAGTGTCTATTTTGTCCAAAGTATATTGCCAGTGGCGTCCATCGGTGGTAGACATGCTGAACACGGCGGTCTTCTCCTGTCCGTCTTCTGTTGTCACCTTGACGTTTAGCAACAGTTCCTCGCCAAATGTGGTTTGGTAGTTAAGATTGAATTTAATAGTCATTATCGTTAAGGTTACTGTGTCATAAAGACACTGGTTATAGTTTTATTTGGTTCAAAATTAGTAAAAAAAAAGCAGACTATAACGAAAAATCGGATTTTTTAAACGCAAAACGACCCGAACAATACCAATAATTAATAATCAGTACTATTCGGGTCGTTTTAATTGTATATTAACAGCCGTTTGGGGCTTTATAGCAGTCGTTTATGACGCAGTATTATCCACGACAGAGCCGATATCACTATCGATATGAGCAGCGCTATGAGGAATCCGAAACGGCTCTCCTCCATGCCGTTGATGAGGTTCATTCCGAAGAATGAAGATATGAGCGTAGGCAACATCATGATTATTGACACGGAGGTGAGCGTACGCATCACTGTGTTCATGTTGTTGTTGATGATGCTGGAATAGGTATCCATCGTCGACTCAAGAATGTTCGAGTAGATGTTGGTAGTCTCGCGTGCCTGCGACATCTCGATGTTTACGTCTTCGATAAGGTCGGCATCCAATTCGTCCACTTGCAGCTTGAACTTCAGTTTGGAGAGCAGCGTCTCGTTGCCACGAATTGACGTCACGAAGTATGTGAGTGAGTCTTGCAGACGCGACAGGGCGATGAGCGACTCGTTGTTCACGTTATGGTCGAGATTGTGCTTTGCCTTTTCGATGAGGGTATTGATTTGCTTCAGGCGCTTCAGATACCATACCGCCGACGAAAGGAAGAGTCGGAAAATCATGTCTACATAGTCGGTGAATCCCTCGCCACGCTTCTGCTGGTACGACACAAAGTCGATCATCATGTTTGTCTCGAAATAGCATACGGTGATGGTAACGTCGCGCTTGTGTATGATACCAAGCGGCACGGTGGTGTATGGCGTACGCGAACGTATCTCCTTGACATACGGTATACGAAGGATGATGAGCATCCATCCGTCGTCATACTCGTAGCGTGCACGTTCGTCGGCATCGCTGATGTCGGACAGGAAATAGTCGGGTATGTTGAATTTGTCTTCCAGAAATTGCTGGTCGTCGTCTGTCGGACACGTTACCTGTATCCAGCAGTTGGGCTGCCATTCGTCGATGGTCTTAAGTGTAGAGTTTGTATTCCAAAATGTTCTCATAAAGATAGGTCTCCATGGGTTAAAACAATGTGTGGGAGACCAGCCGTTATGAGTTGCTGTCCTCCTGCACTACAAATTCATATTTTCCGCGTGATAGTCGTCCATATATTGCGTATATATTGATTTTCGGCTGCAAAGGTAAATAAAAATGACGAATAAGCACGCCTTACTTCTACTTTATTTGCACGCTGACGGGCTTTTTTTAACGCAAATGAAACATTGAATAAATATTTTCGGCTGCCTTGCTGTGTTATCTGAGATTTTTCTAATACCTTTATCGCATTATACTACAAATGGGGATATAACGAAACATTGAATACAAAAAGAAACATATATGAAAAAGAAAATTCTGCTGACAGCGGCTGCTGTCGTTGTGCTGCTCGTGGCTGCGGTGGCTGCGGGTTCGATTTATCTGGTCAACTATGCGCTGGTGGATGCGCCGCGCCATCGTGACAGCAGTTTCAATCGTGCCATAGCCGATTATCCCGAACTCAGGCAGTGGATTGACAGCTTGCAGGCTGAGTGGGCGCTGCGCGACACCTTCGTGGTGATGCCTACGGGCGAAAGGGCGCACGCTATATTCGCACGTTCGTCCAAGGCGCATGGCGCTACTGCCGTACTGGTGCACGGATATACCGACAATGCCACTTCGATGCTTATGATTGCACGCATCTACAACCATTTCCTCAACTACAACATCCTGCTGCCCGACCTGCACGCTCACGGTCAAAGCTACGGCAAGGACATACAGATGGGATGGAAGGACCGCCTCGACGTGATGCACTGGATTGGTCTGGCACCCGGCATGTTCCGTACGCCTGCCGACTCGATGCGCCTCGTGGTGCATGGCATATCGATGGGTGCAGCCACTACCATGTGCGTAAGCGGCGAGCAGACGCCCAATTATGTTAAGTGCTTTGTTGAGGATTGCGGCTACACAAGTGTTTGGGACGAGTTCGCCCACGAACTGAAAGGACGCTTCTCGCTGCCTGAATTTCCGCTGCTCTATACTGCGTCGTGGGTGGTAAGGATGAAGTACGGATGGTCGTTCGGTGAGGCTTCACCGCTCAAGCAGGTGGCTAAGTGCCGCAAACCGATGTTATTCATCCACGGCGACAATGACACTTACGTGCCTACGGCTATGGTCTATCCGCTCTACGAAGCCAAGCCTCAACCCAAACAGCTGTGGATTGCGCCCGGCAGCAAGCATGCCCTCTCCTATCGCGACCACAAATCGGAATACATAAAGAAGGTTACGGAGTTTGTAAGCAAGTGGAACGGGGCGGAGAATTGAAAATTGAGAGGTGAGAGTTGAGAGTTCTTCTGCACATGCAAATATTGTATTGACAGTAAGAAATTGTTACAAACGAAAATCTGATTCTGGAGATTTCACGGGCGGTTTTTATCGTCCACGAAAGCGTTTCAGTCACCTCAAAACACCAAAAGGGGCTTCTTTGCACTCCTAAGTTATCGTTCAGGAGAGCAAAGAAGCCCCTTTTGCATTGCTATTAAGCCCCTTTTGAGTTATGAAAGTACCCCTTTTGCCGTGAAATGTAGTCCTTTTGGCATTCCGCCGATTGCACATTCGCGACACAAATCATTGTATTCGTCTGTATATCAGCAACATCTGTGCTGCACGCGCAAAACTCAAAAATTTCGAGCCAAAGACTTCGTTGCTCGTTCAACTGGCAGTTTTGAGCGGTCAGAAATGCAAATATCGTACATGAAGCGGTGCTTCAGTTGTGGTGGGAAAGAAGCATAAGGAGGTTGATTCAAGACATAAACAAAGCGGGCTGAAAGCCCAACAAGCACATAGCCCAGGGCAACACCCTGGGTAGACGGATTAATAATAACACAACGCCCTGCAAGGGCAAAAGCATTAATTGTCAATGCTTTTGCCCTTGCAGGGCGCATTGTTATTTAGCTAACTTTCCCCAGGGCGCTGCCCTGGGCTATGTGCTTCTGCCCCTTCGGGGCGTGTTACTTGCAACATTCGACTCAACAACGGTTGTCATAACCACCTACTTTTTTACCGCTCAGCTCTTCTTCACCAGTCCATATATAATATGTGCGGTGCATTCCGACGGACTGTCCTCGCCTATCTTGCCCATCACCTCGCCATATCCGGCAAGCATCCGGCTGCGGTATTCGCCTTCGGGAAGGATTCGGGACAGTTCGGCTGCGATGTTATCGGCAGAAAACGTGTCGGCAACAAGTTCGCTCACCACCTCACGGTTGGCTATCAGATTGACCAGCGAGATATACTTCACCTTCAGTATGTGGCGGCGCAGGAAAGCTATGAGGCGTGGCAGCGGAGTCTCGTAGCACACCACTTGCGGCACATTGAGCAGGGCTGTCTCAAGCGTAGCCGTTCCGCTGGTCACCACGGCGGCACGTGCGTGCGAGAGAAGGGCGTACGTGTCGTCCTTGACAAGCTCTACGCCTCGTCCGTCTACAAACTTACGGTAGTAGTCCATGGGTATTCCGGGGGCGCATGCCAGCACCATCTGATGGTCGGCAAAGCGCGACGCGGCATCTATCATTGCCGGAAGATTGTCCTTTATCTCCTGACGGCGGCTGCCGGCAAGCAATGCTATGATGGGGCGCGACGACAAGTTGTGGCGGCGGCGGAACTCATCGCCGCTCTCCGTGTACGATTCGCGGAACTGGCGCACCTCCTCTGCCGTTGGATTTCCTACGTAATGTATAGGATAATGATGCTTCTGCTCGAAGAAGGGCACCTCAAACGGCAGTATCGAGAACAACTGGTCGACATCGCGCTTGATGTTCTTGATGCGCCACTCCTTCCACGCCCATATCTTGGGCGAGATGTAATAGTAGACTGGTATCTGCGTATGCGAATGGATATATTGGGCTATGTCGAGATTGAATCCCGGATAGTCGACGAGTATAAGTGCGTCGGGCTGCCACTCCACAATGTCGCGCTTGCACTTTGCCATATTGCGGAAGATGGTGGGCAGATGCATAAGTACGGGCACAAAGCCCATATATGCCAGTTCACGATAGTGACGCACACGTATTCCTCCGACATCCGACATCTTGTCGCCGCCGAAAAAACGGAACTCGGCGGCATCGTCTACACGGCGCAAGGCAGCCATAAGGTGCGAAGCGTGCAGGTCGCCCGAGGCTTCGCCAACAATCAGGTAGTATCTCATATATCAATTCAAAACTCAAAATTCAAAATTCTTCAGCGTCTCGTAGTCGGTCACGTCAATACGCGTAGGCGTTATTGCCACATAGCCATGCGTCAACGCCCAGTTGTCGGTATCGGTGGCTTCCGGCTCGTCGTTGCGGTAATCTCCAGTCATCCAGTAGTAGTCGTAACCATGCGGATGGCGCATTTTCACGCACTCGTTATACCATGTTCCCATAGCCATACGACACATCTTGACACCCTTAAACTCGCTGACTTTGGGGAAGTTGACGTTCAGACACACACCCTTGGGCAGTCCCTCGTCGAGCACCTTGCGCACTATCTGGCGCACATAGGGGCGCAGCGGCGTGAAGTCGGCATCGTCGCGATGGTCGCACAACGAGAATCCTACCGACGGGATGTACTTCATGCAGCCCTCAAGCGTCACGCCCATCGTGCCGCTATAGTGCACGTTGACCGACCCGTTGTCGCCGTGATTGATTCCGCCTATCACCATGTCGGGACGACGGTCGGCAAAGAATTCCTCCAAGGCTATCTTCACACAGTCTACCGGCGTGCCGTTGCACGACCACATCTCGAAGCCCTCCTCCTTGCGACGCAGCTTCAGACGCAAAGGCACTGTGGCTGAGAAGGCTGTGGCAAAACCAGAGCGTGCCGATTCAGGGGCACACACTATGATATCCGCCATATCACGCAGCATATCGACGAGACAGTTTATGCCTTTGGCATGATAGCCGTCGTCGTTAGAAACAAGTATTAACGGTCTTTTAATATTCATAAAATTGGCTTTATTTCGCTTGCAAATGTACGAAAAAAGGTTTAAACCTCCCTTATCTCGCATAAAATATGTAACTTTGCCGAATAATTTTTGATACGAAATGGGAAAGATAATAGCACTCGCCAACCAAAAAGGTGGGGTTGGCAAAACAACAACGACAATAAATCTTGCGGCATCACTGGCCACATTTGAGAAAAACGTACTCGTGGTAGATGCCGATCCACAGGCTAATGCATCAAGCGGACTTGGCGTGGACATAAAGGAGATTGACTGCTCATTGTATGAGTGCATAATCGACCATGCAGACGTGCGCGATGCTATATACACCACTGACATCAACGGACTTGACATCATTCCAAGCCACATTGACCTTGTGGGTGCCGAGATTGAAATGCTCAACCTCAAGAATCGCGAGCGCGTCATCAAGAATTTGCTCGACCAGATACGCGACGAATATGACTATATACTCATCGACTGCAGCCCCTCGCTCGGACTGATTACCGTAAATGCGCTCACAGCAGCCGACTCGGTCATCATACCCGTGCAGTGCGAATACTTCGCGCTTGAGGGTATCACCAAGCTGCTCAACACTATCAAGATAATCAAGAGCAAGCTGAACCCATCGCTCGAGATTGAAGGATTTCTGCTGACTATGTACGACAGTCGTCTCAGACTGGCCAATCAGATATACGACGAAGTGAAACGCCACTTCCAGGAACTTGTGTTCAAGACCGTCATTCAGCGCAACGTGAAGCTCAGCGAGAGTCCAAGCCACGGACTGCCCGTGATTCTCTACGATGCCGACTCGGCAGGTTCGAAAAACCATCTGGCTCTGGCCAAGGAAATTATCAACAAGAACACACCCGAGGAAAGTGAAAAGTGAAGTTTTATCACTAAACATTAAACATTAAAAAAAAGGATGGCAGTACATAAGAAATACAACAGAAGCGCACTGGGACGCGGACTCGAAGACATAGAAGGTGGCATGGGGCTCGACGCCCTTATTGACACCACCCCTGCCCGTACGCAAGGAATATCGACCATCAACGAGATTCCGCTCGACCAGATAGAGGCCAACCCCAACCAGCCACGACGCGAGTTCGATGAAGACGCTCTCGAAGAATTGGCTTGCAGCATACGCGAGATAGGCATCATTCAGCCCATCACACTGAGACAAGTCGACGAGAACCGATTCCAGATTATAGCCGGCGAACGCCGTTGGCGTGCATCGCAGATGGCTGGACTCACTGCCATACCTGCATACATACGCACCATTAACGACGAGAACATCATGGAAATGGCACTCGTCGAGAACATACAGCGCGAGGATCTCAACGCCATTGAGATTGCTTTGGCATACGAACATCTGCTTGATGCCGACGGAATGACACAGGAAAAGGTTTCGGAGCGTGTTGGCAAAAGCCGCACAGCCATAACCAACTATCTGCGACTGCTGCGTCTGCCAGCCCAGGTGCAAATAGCACTGCAGAAGAAACAGATAGACATGGGACATGCGCGTGCGTTGCTGGCCATAGACTCACCATCAATGCAGATAAAACTGTTTAACGAAGTGGTGAAGAACGGCTACTCTGTAAGAAAAGTAGAGGAAATGGCACAGATGCTCAAGAACGGTGAAGACGTGGAAAGCGGCAAGAAGAAAATCGTGGCGAAGACAAAACTACCCGAAGAATTCACCGCACTGAAGAACCACCTCTCCGACTTCCTTCAGACCAAGGTGCAGATGACTTGCTCGCCAAAGGGAAAGGGAAAAATCACTATCCCTTTCGCCAACGAGGAAGAACTGGAACGCATAATGTGCGCTTTCGACAAAATGAAACAAGAATAATGAACTGGTAAGGCAACGGCAAGCCTCCAACAGTAAATAAAGAATAGGACAACAGTGAAGACATTTTTGCTAAATATTTTGCAAACACTGGTTGTGGCAATTGCTATGACATTCATAGCCAGCAACGCCGCAGCACAACGCAAAGTGGCTGAACCACCGGCAAGAACACAAGCTGCCAAAGCTACAGCCGCCGACTCGCTGAGCCCCATACTCACTCAGCAAGACACACTGCGTATGCTGTCTACAACCAACGACTCGCTGAAAATAACCAACGACTCGCTGAAAATAGCCAAGCAACGCAATTGGGCAACATGGCGACCCAACCCCAAACGAGCTATGTGGCTCGCACTTGTGTTGCCCGGAGCCGGACAGATTTACAACCGAAAATACTGGAAGCTGCCCATTGTGTACGGTGGATTTGTAGGATGTGTATATGCACTGCGATGGAACAACCAGATGTATCACGACTACTCGCAGGCCTATATCGACCTCATGGACGACGACCCTAACACGCAGAGCTACAACCAATTCCTACACTTAGGAGCGCAAATCAACAGCTCGAATATGGCACGATTCCAGAAACTGTTCAAGAATCGTAAGGACACCTACCGCCGCTGGCGCGACCTGAGCGTGTTCTGTCTTATCGGTGTATACGCCTTGAGCGTCATCGACGCTTATGTTGACGCATCGTTGTCGGAGTTTGACATATCGAAAGACCTCAGTCTGAGAGTTGAACCGACAATAATAAACAACAACCGCGAGCGAAATCCGCTCAAATCAAACAGCCTTGGCATCAACTGTAGTCTCAACTTTTAGCTACACAACGAGCCATACGACAACCAATAAACAACGAAACTGATAAAATCGAATATATATATCATTGATGAAAAAGACTTTAATACTCATAGCAGCAGCAATTATGGGCTTCTCAACCCCAATCCTCGCGCAGAGCGACGACAACGAGAAGGAAATCACCGTAACTAACGCTCAAGGCAAGAAAGAGGTTATCGACCTGCCTGAAGCGATGACAACCGAATTCGACAGCCTACTGTCGGCATACAACAACAAGACTTATCTGCAGATCAATAACGACTGCAATATGTCGGACGTTAATCCTGTGTACTCTCCCGAAGTGTACAAGGAGCGTCTGGCACGCATACCTTCAGTCATCGAACTGCCATACAACGAAGTGGTACAGCAGTTCATCGACCGATACAGCGGACGCTTGCGCCGCTCTGTAAGCTTAATGCTCGGCGCACAGAACTTCTATATGCCACTGTTTGAGGAGGCACTTGAAAGCTACGGCCTGCCTCTCGAACTGAAATATCTGCCCGTTATAGAGTCGGCACTCAATCCCAACGCCGTGTCGCGTGTGGGTGCTACAGGATTGTGGCAGTTTATGCTTGCCACCGGTAAGCGTTATGGTCTGGAGGTGAACTCGCTCGTTGACGAGCGCCGCGACCCTGTACTTGCATCATATGCAGCAGCACAATACCTGCGCGACCTGTACAAGATATTCGGCGACTGGAATCTCGTCATCGCAGCCTACAACTGCGGACCGGAGAATATCAACAAGGCGATACACCGCTCAAAGGGCGAGAAAGACTACTGGCAGATATATCCCTACCTGCCGAAGGAGACACGTGGATATGTTCCGGCATTCATCGCCGCCAACTATATCATGAACTACTATTGCGACCATAATATCTGTCCGATGCGTGCCGAGCTGCCCGCCAAGACCGACACCGTAGTAGTAAGCCGCGACATACACTTCGAACAGATTGCACAGGTGCTGGGCATGGACGTTGACCAGATAAAGCAGCTCAACCCGCAGTATCGCCGCAACATCGTCAACGGTAGCGCCAAACCGTCGGCACTGCGTCTGCCGGCAACATTGGTGACCAGCTTCATCGACAACGAAGACTCTATCTACGCATACCGCCCCGAAGAACTGCTGGCTAAGCGCACTGAGGTGGAGGTGAACAACACCACACCCTCTTACTCGCGCAGCAGCTCAAGCTCACGCAGCCGCAGCTCGGCATCGTCAAGACGCAGCCGCAAGAGCCGCAAACGCAGTCGTGGCGGACGCAGCGTAACCATCCGTCAGGGCGACACTCTGTCGGAGATTGCAGCACGCAACGGCACCACCGTGAAAAAGCTTAAGCGACTCAACAAAATCAGCGGAAGCAGCATACGTGCTGGCAAGAAAATCAGAATTAAATAATATAAGTAGGCAGACAAATTCTGCCTACAGGAACGGCGGGCGCATGTCCGCCGCTCTGTATTTACATACAAATATGTCTCTTGACAACAAGACACAAACCTGAATCTGTAACCTGAATTACGTATTAACTTAAAGGGAGGACCCTAACTATGGACGACCAGAACTTGAAAGACCAACAGCGAGAAGCCGCTGACAACAAACTTATCGAGGACGCATTCAACGAAGTTCTCAAGATATACCTTGCGTCAAGACACCGCAGAAAGGTTGACATCATAAACAAAGCTTTCAACTTCGCACGACAGGCTCACAAAGGCGTGCGCCGACTTTCGGGCGAACCGTATATCATGCATCCTATTGCTGTGGCACGAATTGCCGTTGAGGAGATGGGACTCGGTTCTACCAGCATCTGCGCAGCGCTGCTCCACGACGTAGTGGAGGACACCGACTATACCGTCGAAGACATTGCCAACATCTTCGGCGAACGCATTGCGCACATCGTCGACGGTCTGACCAAGATTTCAGGCGGCATCTTCGGCGACCGCGCTTCGGCACAAGCCGAAAACTTCAAGAAGCTCCTGCTCACCATGAGCGACGACATACGCGTCATACTTATTAAGATATGCGACCGTCTGCACAACATGCGCACACTCGCTTCGCAGCCTGCCAACAAGCAGTACAAGATTGCAGGCGAGACCATGTACATCTATGCTCCGCTGGCAAACCGACTCGGACTGAACAAGATAAAGACCGAACTGGAGGACCTTTCGTTCAAGTATGAGCATCCCGACGAGTACAACTACATCAAGAACAAGCTCGCCGACACACAGGCACAACGCGATACGCTCTTCGCAAAGTTCACCGGACCTATACGCGAGGCTCTCAACCGTATGGGAATACAGTACGAACTCAAGGCACGCGTCAAAAGTCCCTACTCCATCTGGAACAAGATGCAGAACAAGCACGTCACCTTTGAGGAGATATACGACATACTGGCGGTGCGCATTATATATACGCCTAAGGTGCGTTCGGAGGAAATCAACGAGTGCTTCAAGATATACGTAGCGATCAGCCAGATATACAAGTCGCACCCCGACCGACTGCGCGACTGGGTGAACCATCCCAAAGCCAACGGCTATCAGGCTCTGCACGTGACGCTGATGTCGAAGCAAGGCAAATGGATTGAGGTGCAGATACGCTCCGACCATATGGACGAGGTGGCAGAACAAGGCTTTGCAGCACACTGGAAATACAAGGAAGGCGAAATTGGAGACAACGAAAATGTTGACGACGATTCCGAACTCAACAACTGGCTGTCGACAATCAAGGAGATTCTTGACGACCCACAGCCCGATGCTATGGACTTCCTCGACACCATCAAGCTCAATCTGTTTGCAAGCGAGATTTTCGTGTTCACGCCTAAGGGCGAAATCAAAACCATGCCTGCCGGATGTACGGCGCTCGACTTCGCTTTCCAGATACACACCTTCCTCGGTTCGCACTGTATCGGTGCCAAGGTTAACCACAAGCTCGTGCCGCTGAGCCATCATCTGCAGAGCGGTGACCAGGTAGAAATCCTATCGTCAAAGTCGCAGCATGTGCAGCCATCGTGGATCAACTTCGTGTCAACGGCTAAAGCCAAGCAGAAGGTTATGGCTATACTGCGACGCGACAACCGCGAAACTCAGAAGAAGGGCGAGCAGATTCTCGACGATTGGTTGAAGAAGAACGAGCTGGAAATGACCACACCTGTACTCAATAAGTTGTGCGAATTTCACGACATGCAGAAGCATGAAGACCTGTTCCTCGCTATCGGCCGACGCACTATATTGCTTGGCGACAAGGACGTTGAGGAACTGCTCGAAAAGAAGAAGAACGAATCGACAAGCAGCTGGCTCAAGAAATATGTGCCATTCTTCGGACACAGCGAGAAGAAGGACAGCAAGAAAAACAACTTCTTTATTGTTGGCGAAGGCTTCAACAAGAAGAAACCTGTCATCATCAACGAGGAGAATATCTCGCAATTTATATTCCCCGCCTGCTGCCACGCTATTCCGGGCGACGACATACTGGGATATATCGACAACAAGAACCGCATCGAAATACACCGACGCGACTGCACCGTGGCAAACAAACTGAAGGCTGCCTACGGCAAGCGAATACTCGATGCCAAGTGGGACATGCACAAGGTGATGTTCTTCGACGCTACAATCGAGATACGAGGCATCGACCGCAAGCGCATGCTTCACGACGTTTCGGAGGTGATTTCTGACAAGCTTGATGTCAACATCCACAAGATGACCATAGAAAGCAATGAAGGAATATTCGACGGACAGATTGAAATACGCGTACACGACCGTAATGAAGTGAAGAAGATTATGGGCGAACTGCGCAAGATTGAAGACATAAAGGAAGTGCTACAGATACTCTAACAAGTGCTACATATAATATAAATAAGGTGTATTATGGAAAGGAAATGCCTGTTTGAAGTATGCGCCAATGGCGTGGAGAGTTGTCTGGCGGCGCAGAAAGGCGGTGCCGACCGTGTGGAACTGTGCGCCGGAATACCTGAAGGCGGAACCACTCCGTCGTATGGCGAGATTAAGGTGGCGCGCCGATTGCTCACCTCTACACGCCTGCACGTGATAATCCGACCGCGCGGAGGCGATTTCCTCTACTCTCCACTCGAAGTGGAGCGCATGGAGGAGGATATAAGAATATGTAAGCAACTGGGTGTTGACGGCGTAGTGATAGGCTGTCTGAATGCCGACGGATCGCTCGATATGGATGCCAACCGACGTCTGGTGGAGGCTGCAGAGGGCATGTCGGTGACATTCCACCGCGCTTTCGACCGCTGCAACAATCCTCACGAGGCGCTCTGTCAGCTCATAAAGCTGGGCATCGACCGCGTGCTTACATCCGGACAGCAGCCCACTGCCGAGCAAGGCATACCGCTGCTCAAGGAGCTTAACGCCCTTGCCGACGACCGTATAACGATACTTGCAGGATGCGGAGTAAACGAGAGCAACATACGCAAGATACATGAGCTGACTGGCGTACACGAGTTTCACTTCTCGGCACGCACAGCTGTAAAGAGCCGTATGCAATATATCAACTCTGATGTATATATGGGAACTAAAGATGCCGACGAAGGTACGCTGATGTACACGTCGGCAGAAAGAGTAAAGGCTACAATATCACAACTGTGATGTTGTAGCCTTTATCCTTTTATACAAAACCGTCAGGCTATTGCTTGCTACCGTTTGTTGTAGCAACCATTGCCTTCCACTTGAAGTAGCCCATTACTGCTATCACTACATACAGACCGTACAGTCCTGCCTTGAAGGGTATACCTTTTACTATATACAGATAGCAACAAATGACATCAACGACTATCCAGAACGCCCATTGCTCTACGTATTTGCGTGCCAATGCCCACAAGCCGACGAAGCTAAGGGCATTGGTGAAGGCGTCGAGAGCCGGCATAATGATGCCCACCACCCACAATGCTATGCTCGCACGATACTCAAGTATGAGATATACTATGCCGAGAATGGTAGTGAATATGTCAAGTCCGTGCTCTATAATGAAATCCATCATCTATCGCTTAGAATTTCAGAGTTACGTGTGCCATACAGGTGAAGCCTGCCATTGGGATGTAGGCGAGTGTCGATGTGCGCTTGCCCTCGTTATACCAGTCGTAGTAGACGTAGCCCGATGCAGCATAGTGGCGGCTGAAGATGTTGTTGAAGTCGATGCCCAGTGTCACCTGCTTCATTCCAAGCGCCTTCGAAACCTTGCTTGTATAGTTGAAGGCGAGGTCGGTCTGCGAGTAACTCGGGATTGAACGCTCCGAGCTTTGGGTGTTGTCGATTATGCGGCTACCACCGGCACCACGCATACGCATATACGCTGCACCCGTACCCATACCGTTCTCGCTCCATGCCAGCACACCGGGTGTTCGGCTGAAGAGGAAGGGCATTTCCTTGCCCGAAGTGGCAAACTTCTGCAGTTCGCTGCTCTTGATGTTGGCCACCGCAAAGGGGGCATTCTTGGGTGCACGTACACCCTTTACCACAACCTCGTGAAGGTTCTGCACCTTCAAGGTGTCAAGTGTGGTCTGCGCCTATGCCATCTGAGCAGATGCAACACATGCTGCAGCCATAGCTACACCGATTGTCTTTTTCATCTTTTTACCTGATTTTTTAACGTCATACGGCATAAAAGTTTTCCTGAAATCATCCGCAATGACTAATAATACATAAAAGGGGCTGCCTTTAATGCTTGACCTTTTCGCTACGCCGGTATTATCCGGATCAGCTCTGAGGGTATAATCTCAGACGGAAATGTTCCGCCACCCCTTGGCATGCACTTTGCATTCCGAGTGCAAAGTTAACAATATTTCGCTAAGCTGAAAATATTTTCAATAAAACACAAATATTGTTCACGTTGAATTCCTTTTCATTTTGCTACATTTTCCATAAAACAAACTAACTTTTTAATATTTTATATGGTATTTATTTGTCAGTATGCTACAATTTATTACCTTTGCAAAACGATAATAAAAACACAACAAAATGAGCACATTAATAAAACCAGAGCATTATCATGCCCTTCTCGATACGCACAAGACCGAGCAGGGCATCAAACTCATAAAGGATTTTTTTCAGGAAAATCTTTCTACTGAACTGCGCCTGCGCCGCGTCACTGCACCGCTGTTCGTGCTTCAAGGACTCGGCATCAACGACGATCTCAACGGCGTTGAGCGCCCCGTTACATTCCCAATCAAAGACCTTGGCGACCAGAAAGCGGAAGTTGTACACTCGCTTGCGAAGTGGAAGCGACTCACATTGGCTGAATATGATGTCAAGCCAGGATACGGTGTGTACACCGACATGAACGCCATCAGAGCCGACGAGGAACTCGACAACCTGCACTCATTGTACGTCGACCAGTGGGACTGGGAAGCCGTTGTCACCAAAGAGCAGCGCAACGTGGCGTTCCTCAAGTCGATTGTAGAGCGCATCTATGCCGCCATTCGCCGCACGGAGTATCTGGTTTGCGAGACATACGAGAACATCAAGCCCTTCCTTCCCGAACAAATACACTTCATTCATAGCGAAGACTTGCTGCAGATGTACCCCGACCTCTCTCCGAAGGAGCGCGAGGACGCTATATGCAAGAAATACGGAGCCGTATTTATAATAGGTATAGGCGGCAAACTGTCGAACGGCGAGAAGCACGACGGACGTGCTCCCGACTACGATGATTGGTCTACAGTAGCCGAGAACGGCAAGGAGGGCCTCAACGGCGACATTCTTATATGGTATCCGGTGCTCGAACGCTCGTTCGAACTCTCGTCAATGGGCATACGTGTCGACAAGGAATCGTTGTTGCGCCAGCTCAAACTTGAGGGCAAGGAAGACCGTGAGCAACTATATTTCCACCGCCGACTGCTTGCCGACGAGCTGCCGCTGTCAATCGGCGGTGGTATAGGTCAGAGCCGTCTCTGTATGGTTCTGCTCCACAAGGCGCACATCGGCGAGATTCAGGCAAGCATCTGGCCTGAAGAAATGCGTCGCGAATGCGCCAAGCTTGGTATGCCCTTAATCTAAGGAAAGGGCATACCCTCAGTCTGACGAAAGCCTCAGCGTACGCATGGCGTTCAATACCGCCAACACCATAACGCCCACATCGGCAAACACAGCCATCCACATAGTAGCCAAACCCACTGCGGCGAGCAACAGCACGAGCACTTTTACGCCTATGGCAAACCATACGTTCTGCCGTGCTATGCCCAGTGTGCGACGCGCTATGCGGATGGCTGTAACCATTTTGGAGGGTTTGTCGTCCATCAACACAACGTCGGCTGCCTCAATGGCGGCATCCGAGCCGAGCGCTCCCATTGCTACGCCAACGTCGGCGCGCGCCAATGCAGGCGCATCGTTTATGCCGTCGCCGACGAAAGCGAGCGTGCGGTTCTTCTTTTTCTTATCGAGCAATTGCTCGAGTATGCCGAGTTTGTCGGCTGGCAACAGCTGCGTGTGGCAATCGTCAATGCCCACACGGCGTGCCACATCCTCTCCTACTTCCTTACGGTCGCCCGTCAACATGACGGTATTGCTGATGCCCATGGCGTGCAATCCGGCTATGGCGTCGGCTGCATCTTCCTTTATACGGTCTGCCACAACGATATGTCCGGCATACTCACCGTCGATGGATACATGCACAGTGGTGCCCACTACATGACACTTATGCCACTCTGCGCCCACCGAATCCATCATGCGCTCGTTGCCAACGCACACCGTATGGCCATTCACCACGGCACGCACGCCGTGTCCGGCTATCTCCTCAACGTCTTCAACCTTGCATCCGTCTGCCTCATTACCGAACGCCTGCTTCAGCGAAACGGCTATGGGGTGGGTGCTGTACCGCTCCACATGGGCTGCAAGATGAAGTAGCTGATCGGGCGAAATCTTGTCGGGATGAATTGCCTCAACGCAGAATTCGCCGTGAGTAAGGGTTCCTGTCTTGTCGAACACTACGGTGTTGAGTTCGGCGAGAGCGTCGATATAGCTTGCACCCTTTATCAGTATGCCGTGGCGCGACGCTCCACCTATACCTCCGAAGAACGACAGCGGAATGGAGATGACTAAAGCGCAGGGACACGAAACCACGAGGAATGTAAGGGCACGGTAGAGCCATGTGGTGAGTGCTTCGACATAACCGCCGCAGAACATTGGCGGAACAAACGCCAGAACCAATGCCACTATGACAACAATAGGCGTATAGACACGTGCAAAACGGGTGATGAAGGCTTCGCTCTTCGACTTCTTCTCCGAAGCATTCTCCACCATATTTATTATCTTAGAGGCTGTCGACTCGCCGAAACTCTTCTGCACCTTGACGGTCAGCACGCCCGATATGTTGACGCATCCCGACACAACCTGGTCGCCCTTACGTACGTCGCGCGGCATACTCTCGCCCGTAAGCGCCACGGTATTGAGTGCCGACGTGCCGTCAACTATCTCGCCGTCGAGCGCAACACGTTCGCCCGGCTTCACGATGATGGTCTCGCCGACGGCTATTGTGTCCGGACTCACGGTCTGAATCTTGCCGTCGCGCAGCACATTGGCAGTGTCGGGGCGTATATCCATAAGCGCACGTATGCTGCGGCGCGAGCGGTGTTCGGCATAATGCTCAAACAATTCGCCCACCTGGAAGAACAGCATCACAAACACGGCTTCGGCAAACTGGGGTTCGGCTCCGGGCAAAAAGCCTATACACATGGCTCCGACGGTAGCGACGAACATAAGGAAGTCCTCGTCAAAAACCTCGCCATGGCATATTCCTTCAAACGCCTCGCCCACTACATCGTAGCCCACTACCAAATAGGGCACAAGATAAATAATGAGCATTTGCCACACGGGCAGCTGCACCGTATGCTCCACCAGGGCAGCAACGGCGAGCAAAACTGCTCCAACAATGATTCTGATAAGCTTTACATTCATATCTGTATGTTATTTAATTGTTTTCTGAATGCAAAGGTATGAAATAGCGAGTGCAACATGGTTGCATAGTTGAATTACTCCAAATTCAGAATGAACCATAAAAAAAAGGAGTCCTTTTACAATGCAAAACGAGTCCTTTTGGAATGCAAAAGGACTCGTTTTGAAAGCTACCGCAGCCAGCCTACTTTGCTCCCGCAGCCACGCTGCTGAAATAAGGCACAAATCGGATGTCGCCGTCGATGATGTCGGCAGGTATGGTATAGGTGTCGTTGTTGAATCGGTCGGCTGTCACGACGGTCTCGGTCCAGTCGCCCTGAGCGTTGCCGTCGATGTTACGGCCGTGGCGTATTACGAGTTTGTTGAATCGGAAGCCTGGTGCCGGAACAGCCTTTACGCTCAACGGTTCGCCACACTTGGCTGTACGGCCCGTCACAGCCGACCCGTCGGCAAGCAGGATGTCGCCGTTGAGTCCGCCACCAAGGTCGTCAACGCCTCGGCTGAGTGTCACGAGGTCGCCGCGTTTGTAGGTACGCGAGGTTGCAAATGCGCCTACGGTGAAGAACGGTTTTTCGTCGGCAGAGAGCACGATGTCGTCGATGTAGGCGGCAAAGTCGGCTGTCAGATTGTGGGGCGAGGTAGCATCGGGCACTATGAGCAGATTGTGTATGGTCACGCCATTGGCTCCCGACACGGCAAACACGGCATCGTTCCACTGATTGGCAACGAGCGGTTGCGAGGCTGTAGCCCAAAACTGCTCGGTCAGTGGCGACTGATGCGGACGGTCGTCGCGGTTGCCCAGTCCGATGAGCATGGCTGGTCCGCCCTTGGGCGAATATATCTTCACGTGCACGTATTGCACAGTCTTGGTCTGGGCGAAAGGTTGTTTAAGTCCTACGAGTGCTCCGAACGTGTTGCTGCCGAAGCGCGAGCGCTGCACGGCGAGGATATGGCGCGAGGGATTGGGAGCGAAACCGCGCACGGGGTCGGCTTCGTTCAGGTGGTTCTGCACAACCTGGATGTTTCCCTCAACGGAGTTGTTGCGGAAGGGCGAGTTCTCCCATGTGTCGTACACCTTTATCGAGCGGTAGGCATCAGCCGACTCAAAGTCGCACAGCTTGCGCTCGGTGTTCTGCGCCGATGCAGCCATAGGCAGTGTCAGCGCGGCTATGATTGTATATATCTTGAAGTTCATTGTTGTATGCTTTTAGAGAGATTAGAATACCGACAGACTCTGAATCAGCGGACAAGCCTTGCTGTCGTTGATGGTAATGCGCATTGCCTTCACCTTATATCCGTCGCCTTCGTAGCTCTTGGCGGTAGACCCGTTGAGCGGAACGATGCGCTTGTAGCCTATCGTGGTGGTCTGGATGTTGGTGGCGCGTGGCGTGAATGTTGTGCCGTCGTCGCTGGTCTCTATGGTGAACGAGCGCACGCGCTGTCCGAGCTTGATGTGCTCCATGAGCTGAACGTACCGCACGGTGACTGCTTTGTCCCACTTCAGCGTGATGGTGGCATGTGTCGTTGCATCGTTCGTGGCCCAATAGGTGTTCTTGTTGCCGTCGGTGAGTCGGCGTACGGAGTAGTCGGTGTGTGCACCTGGGGCGCGCTCCTCGCTCACACTAATCTTAGCCTTCAGCGCAAGGTCGTTGCCCAGTCGCGTCTTCAGCATGCGTCCGAGTTCAGCCATACGTTGAGCGGTGGCTTGCGGAATAAGTCCGTTGACGTCGGGGGGCAGATTGAGGATGAGCGTAGCGTTGCGTCCTACTGTCTCCAGATACATCTGGAAGAGTCGTTCGGCTGAAAGCACCTTCTCGTTCTTCTTCCAGAACCATCCGCCTGTGGTAGCCTTGGCGTCACTTTCGCCCGGACACCAGCGCCATGCGTCAGCATTGCCGCTCTCGCCCGACCCCATTGCCCAGCAGGTTTCGCCTGCGTGGCCTGCTTCATTGCCTATCCAGCGCACCTCGCCGCCTACTCCCCACATCACAACGTTAGGAAGCAGCTTGTGAATGGAGTCGCGCAGGTTGGGAATGTCGTAGAATGTCTGTGCATTGTCAATCGTTCGGCGGCCCGTTGTACCCTTTCCGCCGTACGCTCCACCGTAATATCCGGCATGATCGCCACCCGTTGCACCGTCAAACCACATCTCAAACTGGTCGGAACCATACTGCGCCAGCTCTACACACTGAGGGAAAAACACCTTCTTAGCATAGTTGTCGGTGTAGCGTCCCTGGCTGTCTTTCTCGCCCCAATAGATACTGCTGAGGTCCCACGGCGATACATAGAATCCGTATTTCATCTTCAGCTTGCGGGCTGCACGGGCAAAGTCGCGCGGAATATTTGTCTTGCGGGCAGTCTCGGTGGCTGAGTTGAGCACGCTGTGATCGGTGGTCTTGGTGGGCCAGAGGCAGAATCCGTCGTGATGTTTCACCACGGCTATGCCGCCCTTCATGCCTGCCTGCTTTGCCACTCTGAGCCACTGGGCAGGGTCGGGCACTCGTGTGGGTGCGAAGATGGATTCGTCTTCGGTGCCGTCGCCCCACTCCTTGCCGGTGTATGTATCCATGCCGTAGTGGAAGAAGGCGTAAAACTCGGTCTCGTTCCACAGCATCTGTCTGCGGCTCGGAACGGGAAATACCGGACGTGGGGTGTTCTCAGGATTTGCAATCTTGAATTGCTTCAACTGAAACTGGCTCTGTTTGGCCTGTCCGACGGCATCATTTAGCAGTGGCGGAAGGCATAGAGCCATGAGTAAAAGTGAACTTAACTTCATGTAGTAATGGTTAGTTTATTGTTAGGAAGATGATTTTCTGAAGGCTTATTATTGCCTTGATACTAAAAATGGAGACTACGGCAGAAATCTTGCTGTAGTCTCCATTCATGTCTATACGTATTTCTGCGGAGTGTTACTTCACTGCGATGCACTCTACTTCAACAAGCGCATTCTTCGGAAGAGTCTTCACTGCAACGGCTGAACGTGCAGGGAAAGGCTGTGTGAAGAACTCAGAATATACCTCGTTCATTTCACCGAAGTTAGCCATATCGCTCAAGAATACTGTTGTCTTAACAACGTGTGTCAGGTCGGTACCAGCCTCCTTGAGGATGTTCTGTGCGTTGGTGAGCGACTGACGTGTCTGCTCCTTGATGCCACCCTCGGCGAAGTTGCCTGTTGCAGGGTCAATAGGAAGCTGACCAGATGCGAATACCATGCCGTTAGCCTCAATAGCCTGTGAGTAAGGACCGATTGCTGCAGGAGCGTTGTTTGTGTTAATTGCTTTGTTCATAGTGAATTGTTTTTATTGTGTTAATTATTCAATTATCATTGTCTGAGCACCTCTCGTGCCTTCTCTATTATCGTGTCTTTGCCACGCAGAAGGTCGGTCTGTGAGAGTTGCACGTCGTAGTCGGGCGCTATACCGAACTCGGTGCTGTTGCCGTCCTTGTCGTACATGGGGCAAGCCGAGAAACGTATGCTCCATCCTATGGGCAATTCGCTGGAATAAGGCATTCCTGCTCCGCCACCGGTGCGGTCGCCTATCTGCACAACGTTAGGACAACAGCGCATGTACTTGACAAATTCGTTGGCGGCGCTGTACACCGAACGGTTGGTAAGTATTGCCACGCGCTTCTGCCAGCGTATTCCCTTCGACGGCTTGAGGCGCTGCTCTTGCATCGACGAGAAGTCGGAGTGGCCGCGTCCAGTCTTATGTTGCATGTAGCCGACAAGCAACGAGGTGTTGGTGAATCGGGCTGCCAACTGCTCTGCCGACGTTATCAGTCCGCCACCATTGTCGCGTATGTCGATGATGAGAGCGTTGCACGGCATGAGATAATAGAGTATTTCGTCGAGATTGCCCTCGCCCATTGCCGTTGCAAACGACGTACAACGTATGTAGCCGATGTTATCGTCGAGTATGCGATAGCGCATACCTGACGATATACGGTAGTCGGTGCCGAGATAGCGGTTGATGAGTGTGTCGCTCAGATTTGAAGGATAGTTCTCGTGCCACGACCAGTTGCGTGCCACGTCCCACGACGAATACATATTGACATGGCCGTCCTTCAACTCGCCTAGCATATTGCCCAACACCTCAAACAGCTGGCTGTCGGTCATATCATCGGCTATCTGGCGCGAGTATTTGTCGTAAATGGCGTTCCAGTCGAGTCCGTACTGCTCCTTCTTATAGTCGAAGAAGCAGTAGTGTTCGTCGACAATCTTCCACAAAGCCTCAAAGTTGCCACGCGGATTGTCGGCATATTCCTCCTCGTCGACACATGAGCCGAGCGAGAGTATCGTAATGATTGCCACAACGATGTTGCGTATAAGCTTACTGTTTGCCATCTTGTTTTATATATGCTTTAAAACATAAATCCATTTATCAAAATCCGTATCACATTCATCCACTTTCTTTTCAAAAAGTGGAAGTACCAAGTAGATGCAAAGTTATTGATTTTTCGTGAATAAACATAGGTCTGTCATGTTTTTATTTCTTGTAAAATTAGACATATTCAATCAATATTGCCGTATGTATGTAATCAAAACTGCGATCTATCATCTTACCCTTATACCTTTGCCATTCAGGATTTCACCTCTAATGTCATCCATTTTACACAAATACAAATCGTAACCAATAGCAGTAATGTCGCTATATATTGGCGGAGTAATAACCTTGCCGTTTGGTGACATCAACCCATACCAACCAGGTGCTGCTTCATATTTTTTGCAATTTGCAGTCTTTTGATAAGGTGTAGGTTCTGCTTCTGCAGTCTCGCCTGTTAAATTGCCCTCATCATCATAGTTCTTTGCCGTAGTATATCGTATTTCATCAGTATCATACAATAATCTGTCAACATTACTAATCAAGAAATCGTCAACCAACTCTCCTTGCAAATTGTATTTGCGAAGAGTGTGGTCGTTCATTGTTGCTGTAATGTAACCACCTGACACCCAAAAGTCTGCTTTCATAAAAGGCAATATTGGTTTCAGATTTTCAGCAAGAACACTCTGCTTGTCTCCGTTGCTTACAATGAAAAAAGAATCCTTGGGATAAATAGCATCATATTCGGCCTTCAACATCCAGTTTCCCTTTTTGTCTATCAATCCAAATTTGTCACGCTTGTTGTTGTGTATCACACAATACCCATTGTGGAATACATATCCTTCTGCACCAGTGATATATGGGATGTTCAGATCGATAACCACATTGCCTTTGGCATCAATGAATTTTATCATTCCGTTGTCATCTACTGAAGCCAAGCCCTCAGAGAAAACCCATGCGTGCTTGTACTGAGGCTTAATGGCAATTTCTCCTGTCAGCATATTGAAGTAGCCACGTGCATCTCCATTACTATAGCAGACAAGCGAATCTTCACCCAATGGCTTCGAAATCCAATGGATGCCCTTGACGGTCTTTTTACCATCACGAGTCTCCACATAACCATCTGTCTCATAACTACGACTATAGTAAGTGGCATTCCGTGACAGATACTGCGAGTCATAGTAGGAATCATCCAAATATTTCGCAGCATTCACTTTCTTGCAAACAAATTGGTATAGCGCATTAGCTCCAGCACAGGCAAACACAAACATGAGGAAGGCAAAGCATCCTCCAACAACACGTCGGATAAACTTGCCATACTTCGATTCATCCTTCATTCCAAGTATCACGGTGAACCATTCAGCTGTAGCAGCAATGATACCTGTCAGCCCTTTCCAAAATAAAATAATTGCTCTTTTCATATAACCCTTATTATTAGTTTTCGTTTATATTGTCCATTATATTTTTATATGTTTATGACTATATAGAGGAAGAAGTAACCTGAAAACTATCATTAATGAAAGAGCTTTTATAAGTTTATACTATATAAGAGGAGAAATATATCACTTGTCAATATAATCATACCCCGCTATGAGTTTACGGTTGCCATGCTTGTCTTCCATATAGAACGCTATGTAATATTCACCACAGAAATCGGTATGTATGACATAGTCGTCTGAATAGTCGTCTGAAGGAAGCGGTGAAAGCTTTATCTCAATCTCCTCATCCTCTATTTCATAGACTGCATCCATCTTGAGACCTTTAAGGTGGTCAGGCAGATTCTTCCGAACGAGGTTCAGAAAGTAAGCGCCAACATCAGTACGAATAACCAACCTATTTTCTGTCAAGACGGACGGATGTATGGCATACACAGGACCACGAGCTCCTTCCTTATCACCATAACCAATCTCACGTACCAGGGGCTCTTTGGCTTGTTCTGATATTTTGATGTCATACTCCTCACGCATCTCCATAAGTATACTGCAAAACTCCTTTGGAGTGAGAATGGTCTTGTAAGTGTTGTCCTCGCCTGTAGTATGTGTCAGCGTGACGCCTCGTGTTGACATCAATGCCGTGCGGAAACGCTCACTCTGCTCGAACATAGCCTTGTAGGCCATGCGTACAAGCATCTGGTATTCATCGCTTTGACGATTTATCGCCTGTCCCTTCCACCACACGATTTGATTTGTCTGCCATGACGTAACGCTACGCTTACGGGCATTACCTCCCTTCATACTGCATATCTGACGTTGCTTATCCAAGTCTTGTTGCTTGAGGGACTGGAGGAATCCCTCCATACTGCCACATACCATTCCGTCGAAACGAAACCCATTGCTACACAGATTGCTCAACACATTTGAAGGATAAAGCCCATTTGAACGTATATCCAACGTATTGGTCTCTTGATTATACAGCACTGCTATATTCTCACCTATATCATAGGCATCCTTAAATTTCTTCTTGTTCATAGTCAAATGAGTTATAATTTCCACTGTCGATTCTTCATGAACTTTTTGCATTTAGCACAAAAACTATTTGTCTTTGCAAATGGATTTCCTCCATTACCGTTTTGCATCATGCAATTCGTATCGTGGCAATGACGTAATCCTTGTGTATGACCTATTTCATGAAGCATCACACAGAACAATTGCCCATAGCCATGAGGACGGTATGAGGAGAATACCGCTATACCAGAGCCAATGCCACTTGCAAGTCCCATTATACCACTATGAGGTCGGTTACGGAAATTGTCCAATCCGATATCTTCTTGTGTCAGTCCAATAACTATTGTTGAATCAGACTTGAACGCTTTCAATTGCTCATTCAACAAGTCGGCTCTATAGCGCACATGGTCTTTTCTTTTTGTTGTCAATGCTTTATTGTCCAAAGCAATATTGCCTACATATTTACATTTGGGATAATGTGCTTTTAAAGAGTCAAACATTGCTTCACGCAAGTTTGTTGATACATTTCCCAATGTATACAAACAGACTGTCGGTACAGTTTTAGAGACCTCTATGTTTGTTGTTACGTGTCGAGCACCAGCTTTGTTTTTCCGATTGCAACTAAACAAGCAGATGGTGAGACACACGCAACATAGAAGAAAGCCTTTCTTAATAATCATTCTAAAATCCATATACATTTTTATTTGTTGTAGTAATTTTCCCATCTATAATCACCACTGTCAACATCCATGTCCTCATGATACATTTCCATGTTAGGAACATCCATGACAGAAGTTGATTGTGTTTTCAATGTTTTGGTTTTATAATCAATAGTTTCATATACAACCTTTACCTTGTTGTTAGACGGAAAGGAATATGTTTCCTTTTTCAACACCGTGCCATACTTGCTGATTTTCTGTATGTATGCCAACAGCCCATCTTTATACGCACGTTGATATTTGCTACCATCCTCCCATGTAACAGAATAGACATTCAAGTCACCTGTTCTTACAGGGATGAAGACAAGGTCTTTATCATCTGGCTCTATACATGAATCATGGTGCCATACTGTTTTGACGATGCGCCCATTCCGATATTCCGACTCCATTGAGGGCAGATAATCGGCAAATCGGCAAACCTTATAATTTGGCAAATCCTTTCTTTTAGGTTCCATCTTTACATGGAAGATATAAAATCCGCCATGCAAGTCGCTTCGCCAAAAACTCAGACAAGGCTTTACCGCTATGGCTAACTTATATCCACTCAGTGCAACTATGCTATCACTGCCATATACAATATAGGCTTTTACAGCATCACCATCCTTATCGTATTCAATGTTTGTCTGTTGGTATTTTGCAGTATCTGGATGTTCATAATCCATATTTGCTATCATTTGCCGAAAACCAAGATACCCTTCTTTATTCCTTCCATAGCTTGTGCTGTCAGAATCCAAGCCTTCAAAGATTTCACTCTTGTATTGGAGAAGATGAGCCAACCGTCCTTCATCATCGTAATCATACACAAGAGTTTGTGCATAACATTCCGATGCCCTTGCCACTGTTGCTATTGTGCGTCCCTTATTATCAAAGAGCTCTGTCAGACTGTTCTGCGGTGCATATTGCAAACGATGCACAGCATATGAACCATCCGAGAATCGAACGGAATCATATTCTATAAATCCACAAGGCATCATCAAGGAGTCTTCCTTGTTGGTATAGTCAGATGTACTTTGCAGTTGTTTGAAATATGTAATGCTTATATCTTCTCTATTACAAGAAGCTACCAATAGCAGTGCCAAGCCTAATATAAACAATGTATAACGAGTCTTCATAATTCTTTTCCATAAATTCAGAAACATTCAACCAATATTGCCGTATAGTTGTCATCTCCTTGTTTTTCACAAAGGGAATCATAAACGTCAAGAATATCTTCCAATGGCTTGTCATCCATCATCCTTGCTTGCAAAATGTCTGGAGCCATACTTTTGTATAGTCCGTCAGAACACAATAATACTCTGTCACCAGTCTGTAGCTTTATTTGTCGAATGTCTGGTACAGCCACATCGGAGCGGTAAGAGAAGAAGCATTTGGCAACAATCTCCCATCCAAAATCAAGACGGATATGGTCTTTCGTCTGATAGAGTAATCCATCACCTGGTCTTTGTACATAACAGCGACTATCACCAATATGCGCAATGGTTGCCACATCGTTTTCAATACTTACCATGACCATAGTCGTACCCATCTCTGCATGATGAAGCTCAAATGCCTTTTGGTCAATGGCACAACTTGCTTTTTTGCAAGCGAGTTTTACCTTTGAGTCGCAATCGGGCGTACTGACATGCTTCTTCCAAAAGTCAGATATAGTATTGCATACCGTTTCACTGGCTGTCTCTCCAAAGGAATGACCGCCCATGCCGTCACAGACTATTCCCATAAACCGGTTGCTATCTGACATATCAATGACTTTGAAAGCATCCTCGTTATTATGCCTTCTACCAGTCTTGCTTATTGTTGCATATCTTATCTCCATATTACGATTCTTTTTAGTTTATGATAGTATAGAGGCAAATGTAACCCCTTATCTATCTGTAACGTAGCATTTCGAAATGTATTGTATGTAATCAAAACAGATATCTATCATCTTACCCTTATACCTTTG
Source organism: uncultured Prevotella sp. (assembly GCA_900550035.1). Classification (GTDB taxonomy): domain Bacteria; phylum Bacteroidota; class Bacteroidia; order Bacteroidales; family Bacteroidaceae; genus Prevotella. Next base: position 44,012 of record URQS01000014.1, read on the forward strand.
CCATTCAGACAATCCAAATTTGTCACGCTTGTTGTTGTTGTGTATCACGCAATATCCATTATGGAATACATATAGTTCCATGTAGCGTAGCTTTAGCCTTGTCCATGGTCTCTTCAAGACTATATCACTTGTCAATATAATCATATCCCGCTATAATCATACGGTTGCCATGCTTGTCTTCCATATATTCTCTACATATTATAAATAATAGAAATTTCCATAGTTAAACGCTGAAAGCGGTGTGTTCTCATCATCCAATGCCTTCATTCTTTCAGCTATTTTACAAAATGGAACCTTCTCATCAAGCAGTTGACGCAATTTGAGAAACATTGTTTGGTTAGAAGCACATATCTCTTCTTGCGTTGCCATGATATCATATTCATCTGCTTCACTTTGCTCAGATATTATCATGCCTGAGAATAGTCCATGCAGACCTTCTGCTCTTGCAAACTTATCAGCATGACACCATATACCAATCAGATTACCACCATGCTTGCGTAAATGGAAACTGTGTGGGTGTCCAACAATGATTTTGTCAAATTCATCCTTAGTGTCATCCCCTCGATAGAACAGCCCTTTGTCTGAGCCATGTCCAAGTAACATGATTTGTTCTTGTGTAGAAACATGATGCAACAAATGCTCCATTTTTTTATTAGAGCAATTACTGCTAACCATATTTGCATCCATACCCTCATATAGTGTAGAGAGTACAGAAGTCGTTCTGTCTTTTGGATGAATAACCAACATACTTACTTCTCGTATTTCCTCAATATTTCCTCCACATCGTCCATTGGCTGAAAAGGCACGATTATTTCCAAGTCCTTATTGATGATGCAATAGGCTTTTTCTTCGTCATTGTCTTCCATTCCGAAACCATCCTCATCAGCAAAGTAGCGTCCATCGGGATATATCATCCAAGAGATAGCGCAAACACCATGTCGGAAATTATCATATCTACCGAAACAATATCGAACAGATTTACAACCATTGAAATTTGGACATCCCTTATTTATTGCATCAAAGTCAATCTCGCTGTCTGCCACAAGAAGAGTTCCGTCTTCACTTACAAACTGCCTTGTCTTACCAGTTTCCTTATTGATGATGGTGAAACTTCTTCCTTCACTGCTAAGCACTGCCATATTCTCACCTATATCATAGACATCCTTGAAATTATTCTTGTCCATATCCGTAAGTTTTTATTTGTTGTAACCCCTTATCTATCTGTAACGTAGCATTTCGAAATGTATTATTTCAACAACCAAAAAATCTTTTCAGCGATTGTTATGAATGCAAATCAATAATATTTGCTTTTCTTTATTGTGTGCATTTATTCAAAGACTTCAATATAGTTGCTATATTCTGGAAACCACTTGTCGAGCAAAGCATCCGTCTTTCGCTCAATCTCAGGAGTGATATTCTTACTCACTTTCTGATAGACAACTGAAAGAGAAAAAGCCTCGTCTATCCATCCTATGATAGGCAGACGCTTCGCTGAAATCAAGTCTATCGAGAACACCAAATAAGACATGGTTGACAATATCATCAACTTATCGCTCTTCGGAGTGTCTTTGCTCACCATGATGAAATATAGCACCAATAGTGGACGAGCACTAATACGACCGACTTTCATCGCATACTCCTGCAGCCTGTCTTTCAATACTACTGTGTCTATAATACTTGGTCTGTTCATGTCTTTTAATTATTTTATTGTGATACGTTTTTATGTTATAGAGTTGGTAAAGGTAACCAATCTATCATAGAAAAAGAAAAACTTGCAAACTACGATACCAATCGAAATTGCAAGTTTACCTTATGATGATTTCAAGAAGGATGTGATTATGTTTTTAATGGCATTCACTTATTTCGTCTATGTCTAAAAAGTAGATTACGGTTCTCCCTAAAAGTTGGAATTACAAGTTAATAATTAGGGTGTCCAGTTAGATGTTCCGAAAAACAAATGCAGAAACCACCCGTTAAATTGTTAATATAATGCTCTGATATTTAACGTTTAAAGTAACGAAATAGTTCTTTGAAAATTTACATAATTCGTTGATTTTTAGAAACTTTGAATATAATCTCAAGATACGTAAATCAATGAAAAAGTTAGATTCAAACCAAGATAAAGAGTTACTCCAGGAGGAGCTAAAACGTCTTCGTAAAGAGAACAAGAAACTTGCATCTCAAAAAGACAAGCTCAAGGCTAAGTATGACAAGACAAAGAAGGAGCTTAAAAAAAGACGTTCTGAAGATAACATTGACCGACGAACAAAGTCGATTACTCTCGAGCCTGTTCCCGGACATAGATTCCCTCTTGTAGTCATCCAGCTCTGTGTTTTGATCTACATGTGTACACCATGTGGACTGCGGACAGTCGTGACCATCCTGGAGACCTTCGCCGAGCTGTTGGGTGATACATTCGGAAAGGTCGCGTGCTACAACACCGTAGAGAACTGGGTGAAGAAGCTTGGTCTCTCTATCTAACAGGAGGATAAGCCATGCAAGGGCAAGAAGTTTGCAATGGTCGTAGACGAAAGCATTGCCATAAACGGGCAGAAGCTTCTCTTGAATCTTGCAATTCCTTCCGAGCATCAGGGTCGTCCTGTAAGGCACGAGGATGTCACGATTCTTGACATGTCGGTCAGCAAGAGCTTCAACGGTGATGATGTTCAAGGCAGAATTGAGAAAGCAGAGAAATCTGCAGGAAATGCTCCCGATTACATCATAAGTGACAATGGTCATAATCTGACCAAAGGCATCACTGGATCCAGACATATACGCCATTCAGACATCAGTCATCCCATGGGTGTGATTCTCAAGAAGGTCTATGAGAAACAATCTGATTTTGTGGAGTTTACGACACTCCTTAGCAAGAAACGACTGCAGTATCATCTGACCGACAAGGCATACTTGCTACCTCCCAACATGAGAGCCATATCACGGTTCATGAACATGTCTTCATGGGTATTATGGGGGAATGAAATGCTTGATTGCTATGACACGCTACCGAAAAAAATGCAGGAAGCGTATTCCTTCATAAAGGATTATAAATCTTTGCTGAAGAAACTGCGGGCTGTACTTTGTGCTGTAAGACACGTCGAGGCCATCTGCAAGAACGAAGGTTTCTCGGTCATGACGAGCAGGAAGTGCAAGCACTATATCATCACTCGTGTCTTGGGAAACGCACATTCCCGACAGGCACGTGCCGGTATCGGGATGCTTGAATACTTCAATCGGGAAGAAGCACTTCTCACAGGTAACATGAGCATCAATATATCATCCGACATCATTGAATCTACTTTTGGCATCTACAAGAGCAAGAAGTCACCGAACAAACTATACGGTGTAACGCCTTTTGTCCTGACAATACCGTTGTATTCAAAAGTCGCGAACGAATCCGTTACAAAAACAATTAATTTCAAAGAGCGCATTGTAAATGTTAAAGTGAAGGACAACTGGACACCCTACTAAATAACCATTTGTTACTTGTGAGAGAATAAGGTTAATACCCTCCTATCGGTGGGTTGACTGAAGGAATTTCAATAATCATGATAAACAAAACTAGCATAAGAAAAAGACAAACAAATCTCGCTTTTGTTGTAATAGCCTTTTCAACGTCAGTCCCTTGTAATCTTGAAACCCAATTTCAAAATGAGTTTAATCGTTTCAACTGACGTATTGCGGTCATATTCCTTTTCCTCTTCAGACAGCTCTTCATAAGGCACAAGGCAAGGGTGTTTCTTCTCTGCATCGTTACGCTCTTCTCCATACGTCCAACCATTCTTCATACGACCTGCCGACCATACCTCATGCACATTCTTAGCTATATCCTCTGCCAATGCTTCGAGTTCCTGTGGCAGAGCCACGTCCTTTGTGTCGATAGGATGTGGTGTGTAATTGTTCTTCTTCATTTCCATTTATTTTATTGATTAAACTATATTGAAAGAGAAGAAATATGAGAAAAAACTATCATTAGGAAATGGATGTTTTTCTGTTTATTTTAGTAGTCTGCCTGATTACTCGTGGAAAGCAGTCTGGTTTTGCATTAAAAAGTAGCATATTTATAAAAGTTTTCTTTATTTTGTTTCAAAAGCATCCAACAGAATAAATGGAGCCCATGCGCCACCTTTATCATAGCCGTTTTCGCGAAGATACCGTTGAGCCTTTACAAGTGCCTCGCGTTTTGATAGTCCTTTTGCCAAGCCCTTATAGAAGGAAACCATCAGCTTGAAGGTTGCTTCATCTGATACAGATTTTAGTGACATGAGCAAAGTATGTACACCTGCATTCTTGAAACCACGCTGCAATCCGAAGATTCCATCAGTACCTTGTCCACCAACTCCAGTATAACATGCCGACAATACAGCCATATCACATTGGCGAAGATTCATGCTTGCCACGTCGGCAGCCGAAACATATCCGTCCTCATCTTCAGACTTCTCCGTTTGGTTGCTTCCAGCCAATGCCAGCACACTCATTTGCATGGCCTCATCCTCACCGGTCTTGCTGTCTCCCTTATACTCGCCATGCGAAGATATGTGCAATATTGCAGGGCAGTTATCTGATAGTCTGTGGAAAGCATATTCTGTAGCTTTGGCTCCGTCATATACTTTCACCTTATACTGTTTTTTCATCGCCTTTTCTACCGCTTCTATCTCAGGGCGGGAATATTTCAATTGTCCGAAGCCGACACGATCCTTAGCGACTTTTGCTGTCTCATAATCGATGTCTCCAAAAACACTTAGAATTCTGCTTGTAGAGACATGGTATTCCTTGCAAAGTTCTTTGGTAGAAGAGACTCGATACACTTCATATCTCTCAGAGAAAGGCTTGTCGCCATCCTTCAGGTATTCTACAGCGACATTGCTCAGTATATTATTGGGTGCGAAGAATATACGCTTTTTTCCGTCAAGATGCTTTCTCAAAGCTCCACCCCAGAAAAAACTGTTGTATGCAGCATTGTCATAAAGATCTTCTTTGTTTGCCAGATTTTTAATGATAGCTCGTGTGCTCACTAATTCCATCACAGGTTGACCAGTCTTATTAAGGATAAGAGCCAGAAGATATGTGTCCTTGTCGAGAGGTGACAATTGTACCATAGTAAACTCGATGGCAATATCATCGTCATTGAGATGCTGCTGCACATCTTGCCATGTATATGAGAGATATTCAGTATAGTCTTTCACTTCCTTGCAACCTTTCATCAGTTTCTGCTCTAATGGAATGTTCTGTTCTTTCAAGACAAGTACTTTCTGTAAGTTCTCGTCAGAAGCCTCTGCTTGGAGTCTATCAATCTCTTGCTGATTTACTTTTATCTTTTCCCAGGTCTCCTTTAGGCTCTTGTCTGCCATGCTGCCTAAAACTTTCTCAAATTCAATACTGGAATTGAGCATGATGCCCTTCGATAATAATTCGAGATTATAAAACGTAGGGATGAAACTTTGCATCTTGGCTGTTGCCGTATCTGGTAAGGTTGCGATGTCATAGCAGAAATCGTTAATGTGTTGTTGCTGCTCTTTCCACACTCTGCCACGATCTTTTTCTGTCATCAAGGCAAAGCGTTCACGGAGCATGTTTCTCAGATTATCAGCGTATAAAGAATAGTATTCCGCTGCTTTTACATAATTGTTGACTCCGAAATAGCAACCAGCAACCGTATTGAGCGAGTTGGTATATGTCCTGGAACCCAAATACTTCCTTGTAGTTTCCAAAGAAGGCAATTCATCGTTTAACAGACGCTGATACACAGCCTTGCGTTTGTTCTCTGCATCCTGTTCCATTTTGTCTGCGGCATCATTGTCACCAGCTTTACGCAAACACACCATCAAAGAGGAATAAGTGTTCGAGTATTTCGTATCAAGCTTCAAAGTCTTGTATATATCCAGTGCCGCTTGATAATGCTTTTTGGCATCCTCAAACTTCTTCAACCTCACTTCCACTTTTGCCATATCCTCCAGAGCGTCGGCATGTTTTTCGCTTTTAGGTTTCCAAGACGAATACCCATCCAACTCTATTTGATAAGTATCCAGAGCTTCTTGGTATTTCTGTTGGCAAAACAAAGCATCGCCAAGACTAAGAATGCCCATCAGATAGAATTTCTTTTCGGTTTCATCCTTTTGTCTCTTGAAACAAGCTATCGCATCTCTTGAACAAGTTTCTGCCTTGTCATATAGGCTAGCAAGCATATAATTCTGTGCAGCCCAATACATATCAGTGCCCATGTGTACAGGGTTCGTACCCAGTTTTTTCCAGCGATTAGAGGCTGAGAGATAATATTGTGCGCAACTAAGAAAATCACGCACATCAAACAATATCTTTGCGTAAGCTTCCTCTACCTCAATGCGTTGTTCTTCTGTCTGGCAAAGTTTCAAGCTCTCCTGTATGTGCTCGCGTGCTTTTGATTCATCGCCATGCATGATATAGTACTGCGCTCGCTCCAGTTTACATTTGTAATCGTTGCAGGGCAGGGTGAGTTCATATAGGTTATGTTCTTCCATCAACTCCATCACCATCTGGATTTTGTTTTTGTTGTCCAGTTCTGTATATGCGGACGACATGGCGTTGAGAATTTGCTCATACGCTTTGCTGTGTTTCTTGACTTTTTGCAAGGCTATCTCCCAACATCTTCCAGCTGAGCGGTAATCCTTGTCACGATACAGCATGACAGCAAGGTCGTGCATAGACGTGGAGTCCACCGCAGTGAAGTCACGCTTCAGAAACTGTTCCATTTTGGAACGGTCGGCAATTGCCTCCTTATACAAAGTCTTTGCAGTCTCAGTCTGCGCCATGACGGAAGCAGCAGACAGCAGCATACCTATGAATATAGTACTTCTTTTCATGATTTACAAATTTGCTTATTCAACGATGATAGCCACACTTTTGGGCTCTCTATATTTATTTTCAATGGTAATATACACCACACATATTCCACTTGGCATTTTGATTTCGTCAAGCAGTCTGCTTGGCGCTCCGTGATATTCATCAGATGTGACCTTGTAGGGCTTGGAGACATGCCCCCTGGCATCCTTGACGATTACGGAAAGATTGATAAGACCATTCACCTCAGCAACAGCTCCCACACGCAAGGTCTTTGCCATGTGGTTCATCTTGTATGTCACCTTCTTGCTTGCCCCTACACATTTTGTTCCAAGATACACATTGCCCCCTCTTGCATCGGCAGCTTGTTCCTTGGCATATTCTTTAGCCTTTTTAAATACATTGTTCCCTTTGCTCATCTCATTGAAGAAACTTGTGGTGAATATCATATGTTTTTTTATGTTAGCTTCTCCCTTCACATCTTCATTCTGCATGATTAGCATCGACCACTTGGCATCGGTGATAAGTTTTAGAGCCTCTCTTATCTCGGGTTTGCTTCCATCTATGTCTTTCATTGAGGATTGTGCTTTTAGGCAGGCTCTATATACCTTCATGAAATCCTCACTCTGGCAAAATGCTGTTGTATGAATGCATGCACATAACAACAAAGTTATAATCGTTCTTTTCACCATACGTATTTGTTTTATCGTGTTAATACAAGTCTCATTCCTACGGCAGGGCTTCCTTCATTTCCAGTTGCCGAATCCACGTATGTGATAGTCACCTCATCGGCAGTAGATTGAAAATAGCCACCACGAATATGCTTTTTTCTTTTGTCGGCATCTTCACAAGCGCACCATTCCGCCACATTTCCCGACAAATCGTATATTTCTCGTTCACATGGTTTCTTGCTTCCTACCTCCATCGGTTTGGTCGTGGCATATACAGCCACGTCATCAGGATTGTCACTACCAGCATAGCGCATCTTCGCCTTATCTGGAAATCCATTCTTCTGAAAGTTTTTGTTTGGATAACCTGCTGCATATTCCCATTGGGCTTCCGTTGGAAGACTGAAGACCAAGCCTGTAAGATGATTCAGCCGATTGATGAAGTTCATGCAATCATTCCATGAGATATCTACCATAGGCAACTTGTCGCTACCTGTTACAGAATCATTCATCACGACATGCCATTCACGCTGGGTCAACTCAAACTTAGCCATATAGAAATCGTTCTTTATGGTCTCCTGATGAAGAGGATTCTCCAAACCCTCTTCTCTCGTTGTTCCCATCATGAAAGTGCCCTTTGGTACGAGCATCATGTTATTGATGATTTTCCGCAACACTCGTAATTGTTCTAAGGAACAATCTTGGTTCCAGTCGATACTAATGGAATCATTGCTTTTTCTTGCTATAGCATCATTGATAGGCACATTGCCAGTTCCTTTCAGCAATACGAATTCTTTGATGCTGTCAGCGCATTGGTTGCCATAGAACCATGTTTCACTTTGGAAGTTCTCATAATCAGACATGCTTCTCAGATTTTCAAACGTCTTCCTTTCCGTCCTCCATCTCAAGCCCATAAATACACCAGCAAGCACAAAGGCTATTATCAACACTATAGCACCAATCTGAAGCAAGTGATGTTTATACAAGCGTGTTTTCAAACGTTTCTTTATTTTTGGCAGAATATCCTTGAACAGGAAGTTCTTGCTATCTTGGTATTTCTCTGCTTGGTATTTGTTGAATAGCTTGATGTCATCTGGCAATTCCAACTTGTCAAAGTTGAAGATGTCAGAATTAACAGGAACCACAGGGATAATGTTTTTCCCCTTGGCAATGGCACGCGATATCTCCAAACGTACAAAGTCTATGCGTTTGTCTTCTTCCCTTACTTTCTCACCATTGGTCTTGCGACGTTCGCATTTCTCTGTTATGAAGGCAGCTTCAAGGGTAGGAAAGTCTTCTACAGAGCAAGTTGCCAATCTCTGGTACCATTGCGTTTCTTCCTCTTTGATATTCGCCAAAGTGCTGGTTCCAATGATGGCAATAAAGTCGGTACAGGCATCCAGTCGCCTCATAATCTCCAGGTCGAACCTGCCGTCCAGATTCTCCCTATCGAAACTCACAAGACCTTTATAGCCAGAAGCTTCCAACAAAGAAAGCAGATGCTCTGCCTTGTCGGCTGTATCGTCATGACGATAGGAGATGAATATTTTATAATTTCGGTTGGTCATTGATTACTTTTTTTATCACATTTTTTGTGAGACTTCATTTTTCTTTTGTTGGTTCATATCCTTGACAGACAGCTTTTTCATACCATTATTGGGCCTTGGTTTGGTCGATTTCCACGCCCCATCCGTTGGCATAACATTCGCCCACCATATATTGCGACTTACTATTGCCCTTTTCAGCCCCTCGCATATATCAAGCAAATGCTTTCTTTTTCTGCGGAATACGTCGGCATCACATATCAAGATGAAGTCCTTACACTTGGCAATTCTGTCAAGCAGAGCCTTATCAAAATTGCCATTCATCAAATTGTCCTGGTCAAAGCTGTCGGAATATCCGTCACGCTTCAATAGGTCATAAATATGGCGAGCAGTCTCATAAACGCCATTGCGGCGGTAACTGATAAAGATGTCGTAGGGTTTGGTTGACATGAATTTTTGGTTGTATTTTATTACTATCAAATAGTACGATTGTAGCTTTTGCTTGTGTCTTTATTTTATAAATACAAATGGTTTATCAGCAATATATTCAAATGTGTAGTTAGAATTATTGGCATGAACTTGTCCCTTAATTAATTTATTGTTTATGATTTTCCCTGACAAAGTTCTTGTATTCCATGCATCATCTGTAGAATTCACAACAAAGTCACCTGTTTTACTCAAATAGCCCTCGAATAATATGTAAAGTGAATGTTTGTCTTTTGATTCTTCTACCCTGTTTTTATAATAGTAGAAGCCTTTGATAGCATCGTTGCTTTTGTCTACATCTTTGTATACAAACAATTCAATTTTATCCTTTACGACCTTATTGTTGAAAATATATTGTCCTATAATATTTTCCTTGATTGTTGCAGATGAATATTTAGACTCAAAAAAATTACACTTATCGTAAAACTCATTTGGGCTTTTTAATCGTAATTTATACTTTTCACTTTTTGTATGAAGTTTATCTTCATATATTTCATATCCATTTTTTATTATTTTTATCGTAGAATCTTTAGTGCTTGTTATACTATAATCATTAGGTTTGTTGAAAGAAAAATTACCTTTACTATCAGTTTTTGTAACTTGATTACCCCAAATAACTATAGCACCAATTACAGGTTGGATAGAGCCAGTAGCAACTCTCACATTACCTTTTATAAATGCTTCTGAATTTATCTTGTCTATTTGAATATAATTCAGTGTTTTTTGTATACTTACTTGTTCTTGTGTCATTTTAATATTACCAATTAGAGGATCTATATTACAAATAAACACATGTTTTTTTCTATAATTATATACAGAAAATGTAGCAGAAGGTCTCCCTTTGTCTATTGTGTCAATAGCAATTGTGTCATTTCCGTCAATCAAAGTGACACATGCTTTCCAATATTCCTCATTACTTATTGTATTTGCTTCTATAAGTTGTATATTGATATTTGAACTGGAAAAGTATGGATATATCCGTAATGTGAGAAATAGGAAAAATAACAATGTATATATTATACTTTTATATAGTTTCTTTTTGTTCTTTTCTTGGATTGATATCTTTTTTGCTAATCTATCGTCCTTGATTTCTTTTATAATTGGACATAGAATATCGTGTATAAATTCTATACGAATGTCATTTCCATAATTAAATGTACGCAGTAGTTTTTTGTTATGAATAAGGCTATCAATCTTATTCTTGTCTATACATCTACAAAAATCAGAATAGGAAATATTATTTCGGTGATTATTTGAGGTCAGCAATTTATCTTCTAACAAGTAAATTTCCGCATCAGTCAAACTTTCTATTGATTCTAAATAAAAATCCTTGATGATATCTGCTCCAAACTGCTTAATGATTCGTGATGATATAATATCATCATTATCGCCCAACTTTTGATATATTCTACTTAGAAACAAAGATAACACTGCAGCATCAACTTCTATTTCCGGTTCATCTACCAAAGAGGAATCGCTCCTACCTGTTACTGTTTCTATTATTAAGTGTGCAACATCTATAGAAACAAGTCCAGGACGTGGTTTTGTAATTATTTCTACAGCTTGTTTATTATTTAGTGGACGCAAAGCGAAACGATGAAATTTCAAAGAGGGAATTTTTGTTGTATAGAATTCAAACTCCGAAAGGAAGTCTTCTCTTAAGATGAAGATGAAATGGATATTGTTGTCATTTACGTATTGTGTTTCTGGACAAACAATTCCATTGTTGACATTATCGAAGATATTGACCATACTAGCAAAACCTTCTACTTGAATGTCAGACTGAACGTCTTCTGTATTCGAATCTTCAGAGTTGAATGCGAGATCCTTCGGCATTGCATTATTGAGGACATCAGCAAATTCTTTAAAGAATTCATTTCTTATTATGGTAGTTTGCTGTAGCGTGAACATTTCTTCGAACTGATCGAATACAAGCATCAGTTTTACCCTTTCTCCATCAACAAGAAACTTATGTCTATGAAAGAATTCCCAAAGCAGTTCTTTATCAACATTCTTTGCCGATGCGGTCTCTATAATTTCAACGTCCTTGCCAATGGCTTCTTTTATCTGGCTTATATATTTTTTTTTGTTGCTATGGTCAAGTCGCAAGACAATAGGAACAAATCCATTCTTTCTAACTATAGGTAAAACTCCAGCATTAATGATGGAAGTCTTACCTATACCTGACTTACCGTATACTATTGTATCAATATCATTAAGGACACGCTGAGAAAGATCTTCAATCTCTTCATTACGACCATATATTATTTGGTTTTCTTGGTATGATTCCAGTCCTAACCAAGGGTTGTGCTTTTTGTCTAACATATCCTTACTGTTTAGATTCTATTTTATTTATAATCTTATCGACTATGGTTGGTATATCAGTATCAGAAACGTAGATGATAGCATTATGTGCTTGAATCTTTTCAGGTAAGTGGGCATTGTAAAAATCAAATTCTTTTTCGGCAATAGGAATAATATATGTTCGGCCAATTCCAACACTACAAGCTATGTCCCACTCATTTCTATATACATGAGCATCATCCTTTTCTCTCTCAATGTTTTGTGATAGAATAGGAATAAAATATTTGGCTGTTTTTATAGCCCGCTTAATTTCTTCCATAAACTTTCCACCATCCGTCAAATTGTATTTGTCATACCATACATTCAACCGTCGTCTTGTAAATTCATTATACAGCAATTCTACAAATGCAGAATCGCTTCTAGAGTAACTGACAAATATATCTGTATTTTCCTCTGGATAAGAAAATTTGGTTGTTATTCGTTTTTGGATTTTGTCCCTTAACTTCGGATTTCGTTCATATTGTTTGTTCATACGATTAACAATCTGATTTATCACTTCATTTGGACTACTCTTCATGTATGTTTTATTTCTCATCATGAAATGGATAAATGATTCTTCTAATTTATTAGTAGCTATCATATCGCTATTGTTATCCGTAATTTTCCGTTCTTTTCTGATTGAATACCATACAAAACGGAATAACCAATCGCTATAGTCTATGCCTAACATCAAGAGAAACTTACCCTGTAAAAAATCAATTAACTTTTTGGGACGTGAACCTTCTGTCAACCAAGAAGAACAAAATTCAAGCATATCTTGGTCTGTTACCACATAGCTGTGTGCCCTTGTATCGCCAACTTGCCCAAACATATAATACACAGAAGGTTTGTATAAATCTGATTCATTGGCAATATCATCGTTTTCGATAGGGTTATTATTAAATTTCAGAACCCTTAAATCCTTTCCCCATACATCACGCATTACCTGCTCTACAATGGGTGTAAATGATGTTGTGATAATGAATGGGAATAACCTACTTTCTATCAACTTATGTAATAAGTCTGACGCTCTTTGCTTTGGTACATCTGGCGCAAAAAGTCTGTTAATCCATGTATATATACTATCTCTTCCGCCTATAATGTTGGCTTTTAAATATGTATCATCATAAACTAATTCCGAAAAGCTCTGAGGGTTTGACTGGACATTAAAACTTTTTGAAATAAAATCAAGTAGTTGCTTGTTTATTATTTCGCCATTTGTCAGTATTTCAGGTCCAACAACAGGAATAACATCACCATCTATAATTTTACTAACCAATGCATTCCACATTGGTTCTTCTTCACTATTACTCTCTTTCCCAAAGAGATTATTTCCTCCAAACGATTGGGCAAATATATTGTCTTCCATAAGCTACATTTTATTATATTACTGAGATTCACACATTTAAAGATTCTCTTTATTATGCCCCACATCTTATGTACAAATTTTATACATGGGATATTTCGGTCAAGTTCACCCTTTTTATAACAGTTGTTTATGTGACGGGCAATTATGGTTTTGTTAAGTCCAAACAACTTTGTCATCTAGCTCTGTGTGAACCACACTGTATCAGCTTCATGTTCAGCTGGATGCTTCTGTCCTGAGAGCTGTATATTTCTATTGAATTGTTCATCATCTATGATCTTTATTGTTTATAATTGTCCTTTAATATCCATGCCATAGCCATCATTAGGAAACAGTCGTATTTCATGTCGGAAGGGTTGCGGCGCTGCAGGTCATGGTAAGAGCAGAGATCAATGTGCTTGGGGCACTTGGAGTCTTTTTTTAATCCCTTACGGTATTGCTCTCTTGCTTTGCCAAACTTAAGTTCGTCTATTGTTCTTTCCTCGTCTGTAAGAGGACTGAAGCCAAGAATCAGTTTTTCCACATTCCATCGTGCATGCTCGCATTTGGCAAGATCTGTGAGCTTGGCTTTCACAATATGCAACACCTTGCGGTATTCGTATTGAAGAAACCAATCAAACATCTTGCGGTTTACTTCCTTTATGCCTTTTAGACCCTTTTCCTTTTTCCTTTTCTTTAGTTCCTCTTTCCATTTTGCATCATCTGCATCATTGTTTTCATCTTGTTCTACGAGTTCATAGAATTTTTCCACGCAGCGGTGTTTCCTCCACGAGAAGAGCCGTTTGCTACGGCTAAAAATGCTTTTGTAGAATTCGTCATTTATTGCATCTATCGTCACTACCGAACGCAAACGCGACTCAAAGCAATCAGTGCAGAAGATGTTCGACAACAGGTTGCGTAGTTCTATCTGGTTCCTAACGCATTGTGTTGGTGTTCCGTTATCATCTTTTTTAAAGAAGCCATTCCATTTTTTTTGTGTGTCACCTGAACTTTGCTGATAGCAGAAATAATGTAGCGCACGGCTGTAACGCTCCGCAGTGTTCGGATCGTCTGGAGGAAGGTTGTCAATATCCGCCCCTACATAATAAACCATGTTGGCTCGCATAGCATTGTGGAGGGCTATCGGCATGGTTTCATAGTAGTCGGGGTTATCGGTATGCACCATATTTTCTACCTCATCTTCGGCAACTACTATAGTATAGGCATTGTAATTGTTGTCTTTGCTTGTAAACCTTCTCCAGTTCATATATTCTTTATAGTCGTGGGCACTGACTTCCACCAGCTCAAGCTCTACGTCTATGAATGAGTCTTTGTTTTCTGTCTTTATTACAATCTCTTTCTCACCATCCCATTTCTTAATGGTATACTTGCACAATAACGTCAGATTGCACAGGTATTCCTCTTTAGATATATGGTCATTGATGGATTTTGACTTGTCTTCCTCCAAGTCGGAAGAGTTGTAGAGAATGGTTATCACTGTTCGGTTGCTTTCTTCATCTTCATTGAAGTTGGGATAGTGGGCTATCAGCGCTATCTGTCGGGCAATGCATAGCATAAGGTCTGAAATGCCGATGATAATAACATGCAGATGTTCGCTCGAGGATGGAGAGAAACCAATACCGTTGAGTGGCGAGTGTTTTTCTTTTTCCGGAAGAACATTAAGTACATACTTACGAGCCTTATTCCAATTGTTGATGGTCTCTTCTGAGAAAGTCTCGTTGCCTTTCAGCCTTTTCAGTTGCTTAAATACATTGTCAAGCTTGTCTGCATCTGTTGTTATAGTAGTATTTTCCATCGTCTTACACCTTTCTATAATTTGCCTCAGTCTCTGTGAGGTGAATGTTGCTATTGCTAGCGTCGTATCCCGAAGGACTTTGATAGAGTTGCAAGTTGAACATCCCAAGAGACTGGATGACGTGTTCGGTTATCTCGGACTGATGCCACTCGAAAGCCTCCCACTTAGTGTCGTTTATAAAGATATGGATGTGCAAAGGTAATCCCTCATTCATCTGTTCTTTCCATGTAACAAACAGCCGTGGCTGTTGGCATACATGTGTATTCTGCATGAGCCAGTGATAAAGGTAGCGGCGGAAGGCGTGGATATTCAACTCGCCTGGTACGATAGCCGATTGCTTGAAACTCTCATCCGTGTCGAGATGCGTTCTCAGGTAATATGCCTCTTCGTGTGAGAGCGTGTGTATCCATCCTGTGTCTATGATGAAAGTCTTAGCCATCTGTCGACCATGTGTTTTGCCGTCAAGCATTCGTTGGTTGTTCTTGAAATGCTCGGCATGCAATATATATACAGGAAAAGCAGAAGTTGTTGTGTCCCAATTCTCTATCTGTACGGTAGTGAGAGTGATAGAGCGCACAATGCCGTTGATGCCATTACTCTTCACTTCTATCCAATCGCCAATTTTTAATAGTCCGTTGGCTCTAAGGTAGAAGAATGCTGCCACGCTCTTTATGGTGTCCTGGAATATCCAACTGAGCACGGCGCCAAACGTGGAGACGATGATAAAACTGTTGTCGTCTTTCTTTATTCCGAGAGCAAAAACTATTGAGGTCAGACATATGCCGAATATGACAAGCAGAATTATCTGGCTAATAGTGATTCTCGTCTCTTGCTTTCGCAGACTGTAGAGTTTGTTGAGATTGGTTATTACATATGCCGAAATACCAAACAGCGTACAACTAACGGCGATAATCCCGACCTTGTAAATCATGGCAGACGGCGAGGCGTAGTTATGGCAGCAGACGCGTTCAAGAATTTTTGGTCCCAAAAACGACAGACCAAGTCCTACCGCAACCATTGTGATGATGAAACACCATGATGATTTAAGAATGGCTCCTGCAATTTGTAGCAGATACCATTTGCCCGACATACACTTATGTGACAGTTTGCGCCTTTTCCAAACCCCTAAAACTGTTAGTGGTATCAGCAATAAAGCTAATATATGCAGAATGCACAGGTTTTCACCTTGATGAAAACAGTAGCACCAGTCGTTAATAAACATCACCCAATCGAAACACGATTTACACATACGCTATCTATCTTTTCTTTATCTCAAATCCCAACTTCTTCACCAACTTCAGCGTCTGCATCGCCATCTCTCGGTCATACAGTTTCTCGCTTTCGGGCAGATTGCAGTAAGGTATCATGTCGGGAGTTTCTTTCTTTTGGTCGTTTCGCTCTGGACCGTATGTCCAGCCTTGGTCGGTGCGAGCTTTTGCCCATATCTCGTGAGCATTCTCGGCTATTGCCTCTTGCAGTTCGGTGAGGTCGTCATCGAGTTGTACATCGTCAAGACTTATTGGGTATGGCTCATAAACAAAGTGGTCGGTGGTGTTTACAACAACAAGGTAATGGTTGGATTGTGTCCAGGCTTTAAGGAATGACGAAAGGGGATAGGTGGTGAGTTCCTCTTCGGTATAAGGATTGAAGAGGATTATTTCATCAGACTCTATAGAAATGGAACTGATGGCGACGGCATGGTTGGGCTGTGTAGTATCCTCTGCCACGTCATGAAGTAATTGGGTATTGTCAATTACGGCTATCAGTTGGTTGCCTTTGGCTAAAAGACGAGCAATATCTTCTGTAGTAGAGTCGTAGCGTCGGCTGACGGACAGATTATTTTTCTCTAAGAGTCTACCAATATTATATAGTGGCATACCTTTGTCTTTTAGCCAGCAGTTACGGTAGGCTTCATCGAGGAGAGTCTTGTGTGTGGTCTCTATGCCAAACTGATGGAGGATAAACTCTTCACACTCTATGTCGCAAAGATAATTTTCCTTCTGTTTGGCTGCCATGGCTGTCATGGGAACAGGCTTTGTTACGACAGGTTTCAATGATGCCATATCTTCATCCACTTCACTTGCAATGCGGATGATTTCTTGTAAATTTTCATCCTGTTCTGCAGCTTTCAATACACGCATGGTGTCTTCTACGGACGTGTTGCCGTCTAAGAAAGCAGACAACAGTTCATCTGATATAATAATATGCTTATCGTTCATAATGCTTTTTGTCTTTAAATACAAATTCGGTGAGAGCTTGTATCGCTCTGCGTTTGATATTATAGAGATTGTCCACGGTCACACACAGTTGCCGTGCCACCTCATCCGGTGTTCTGTCATCTATCATCAGCAGTCGGATTACCAAGGCGTAGCGTTGATTCTTCATCTGCCTTAATAGAGTCTCCATATCCATTCGTGCTTGAGAACTTTCCGCCAAAGAAAGTTCACGTTGGCTATTGTTAAGAGATTCTTGGCTATCGTCATCTATCACTTTCGCCTTGCTTTTCAGCAATAGGCAATGTCTTATAGCAACGGTCTTTAGCCATTGATACAGAGTACTTTCAAACTTAAACGAGTGCAATTTCTTTGCATCGTTCTCCATAAGGAGTATGTATATCTCGCTGATTATCTCGTCGTAATCAACTATCTGTGCCCCGAACACTCGCCTAATGACGCTGAGGAACAACGGTCGGCAATCATTGAAAAAGAACTGCGCCGTTACCTTAGGGTCATGGGCAATAAGGGATGATATTATTTCTTGGTCGGTCATAATTACAATTACTTTAAATCTTTCCCACACTCAAAACTCTCTTTCTTTGTTCGACAATGGGTAAATGCTATGTATTGCATTAATCAAATTAATTATTGTTTTTTATACATTCTACCATTTCATCAATATTAGTGAATAGTTTTATATACATTGAATCGCTTTCTAGTTCATTTTTTGTTTGTTCGATAAATATTTTTGAATACTCTGCAATAATATCGTTTAATGAAAAGTCTTTATATGAAATATTTTCTTTTTTGTATCTTGCAACGTCAAGAAATGCACTTGTTGTGGTGGCAAAGTCAATGTAGACATTATTATATTTTTCGTCTTTACTACATATGTGTGATATTATAGTTTCTCGTTTCATACTAGTAGGTAATTTAATATTTTCTAAGGAATCAATATCTAGTTGCTCAGACAACACATAACTAAGGTATGATACACGCCGTTTATGTTTTTCAATAGCTTCATGTGTTGTTGGCATCAAAACATATATTTTAAACTCTTTTTTTTGTTCTTTGATATATTCAATTGCAGGTGAAAGAAAATTATTAATATAGCCTGTCACAAGCGAATGTGGAAAAACATTTCTTTCAAACTCTACCAATTCTTCTGTTTGATTTATTAATTTTTTGTTCTGGTATATTGTACAAGCTAAACTTAAAATGGTTACAATTGAGCAAGCTATTATTATGTACTGAATTCTCTTTGTTCTTCTATTTTTCTGTTTCGTATAGTTTTCATACCTGTTGTATACTACAGAGAAGTCCAACCCAAGTATAAATGATATGATTTGATAAAGACAATAATTATTTGCTTCACTATGTTCTGATAGAGTTGTATTGTAAATAGGAAAGTGTCTATTCATTACTGGTGTCCCTTTGATAGTAGGATGAATACTATCCTCGGTAACGTCATCAATAAAAAAAGGAATAATAAGGTTGTAGTTATTCTCGTGTTGCTCTAAAAAATATTTGACTTCTTTGTTGACGTATACTGACTTCGCTGAATTTATACTACAGATTAATATTAGGTAGCGCGAATTTTTTAGATGCTCTTTTATATTTTCATCAAATGGATGTGTATCGACGTTAAGATCCTTTGTGTCAATAAATATTGGTCGCATATATTTATTGTCTGGTGGACAATATTCTTTTCTAACAAGGTTTTGGGGATAAGCGTAATTTTCCAATTGTTTGTGAATCCAATTAGCAATGGCCTTATCCTTTCTAGAATACGATATAAAAGCAAGTGTCTTCTTCATTGTCGTATTTTTATTGAAATAGCTATTAGTGTCAGTATTTTAACTGTACATTACATTTCTTTTATATAGAAAATAAGTCTATAATTTTGCTCCACACTCCGAGCAGAATCTCTGTCCTTCTTTCACTTCCACCCCGCACTTCGGGCATTTCTTCACATTCTTTGCCCTATCAATGCTACCATCCTCTTTGGCTTGCTTGTATGAAGCTTTTCCTTCTTTCACCATATCCTTGATGTTCGACTCCTTGATGATGTCGCGGATAATGTGCTTGGTGTCATCGGATTCTGAAACCTTTAGTGTGCCGTCAGACTGCATCATTCGGGTGATGAGTTTCAGATATATGATGGCAGAGACGTAAACAATGGTATATCCAAGGGCGGCGTTTAGAGCAATGGCAGCTGCTGTCCCCACTCCCGGAATGATAGACAAGATTGAAGAACCAACAAGTACGGCGACAAAAGCACCTGCACTTGTTATCAAGTTAGTAACAACAGCAGAGCCAATAAACTTTGCCGTGTTCTCCGACATAGAGATGCCGAGTGTCTTGTTAATCTTGACGTATGTTGCCCATACGAAACCAGCTTGGGTCAATGCTGCTGCAACACCGGCAAAACCAGGAGCGACACCAGCCACGCCACTTGCTATAGCGGCTGCAATGGCATAACCACTGATAGTCTCGCTGATACAAGCTATCTTTGTTCCGTCAAGAGTACCTTGCATAGCCTTGTCAAGTTCTTGACAGGCTTTAGCTAATAATGGAGCTATGTTCATATATATAATGTATTCCTTTGTTTACAATTTATGTCCACAGTGTTGGCAGAACTTCCATGTGTGGTCAATAGGCGTGTGGCAATGTGGGCAGAAAGGACCACCATTGACCAGGTTCTGATAGTCCTCACTCTCCGTCCATTTCAACATCTCACGCACACGGACAGATGTGAAAGGATGGTCTTGGTCCATCACGGCATACGTCTGCAACGTTTTGTTCCATAGTCCATTCTTACAGAAAGCATCATAAAGGTCGGCTTGTTCTGCAAGTTCTTCGAGATTAAGTTCTGAAGTGATTGACTTAGGACCGCCTGCCAAACGTGCCAACATCGAAGCCGTTGCCTTGGGTCCAACAATATAGGCAGCAGCACGGTCGCAACTCAATTCACTCTTGCGTTGCCAATACATCAAGGCATAATGGATAGGTACTGCGAGTTTTGCCAAGGTCTCGAACATACCAGAAGCATTGGCTATTACCTGTGCCAATGTGTGATAAAGCATATGACGACAGGCTATATGTCCACACTCATGCGCCACAACACCTATCAATTCTTCTTCTGTCATCATATCAACCAATGCAGATGTAATGGTGATGGCGGTTTGCGTGTCGCCAAAGGCATAAGCATTTGGGACAGGATTCATTTCTAAATAAAACTCGGGTTCTTTGATTTCCAATCGCTCACATATTGGAGGAAGAATATTGTAGAGTCTTGGCAACTGTGTGGGTGATAACTTCACCTTAGAAGCCATGTTCAAACCTGTATATAATTGCTCTGCACCTATGTCCATTACTTTCTTTACTATTGTTGAAAGCATAGGTATTGCTTTCAAAGCCTTCAGAGCGGCGGCATCTTCTGGATGTATAAACTCAGTATATTGCATTATTATTTTTTGTTATTTTATAGACGTGTGAATAATTTGCATAAAGTCATTAGGTATATATGCAGTGGCTATATTGCAGAGGCCTTCTATTTCAACAACCACTCGTTGCTGCCCTGCAGCTCTTGCCACTCTGCCTATAACGCCGGTGAATGCCCCTTCGATTACTCTTACAATATCACCACTCTTGAAGTGGCATCGCTCTGGTGGTAATACCATAATATGCTCACTGTTGACGCTTGTCAGTCTAATAAA
>URQS01000015.1 GCA_900550035.1 uncultured Prevotella sp.
AGCGTTGATTCCCGGTAGCCTCTGATTCGTCAAGCTATCGGGTCTTGTTTTTATATGATTCTTGCCTACAAAAATACATTTTTTTCTGTGATTACGATTATGCCACATTATATAATTACAGAAATTTAACTGTAAAAGTTGCAAAAATCCCTTGCGGTTTCGTGTTATTGTTGTAATTTTGCAGTTAATAAGAGTTGTTAGGTAAGCAAACGTATGCAGATTGCAGAAATTAGAACCGTTGCTAAATCATTACCTCCATTGAGGTGAAACACTCATAAATCGCTCATTCTAAGCTATTCAGCAGATTTTAGCGTAATTTTTCAAAAAAATTAGAGAAGAGTTATAGCAAGTGCTATGTAAGAAACAAGCAGAAGCTACTTTAGTTATTCGGAATAAAGAAATCCTCTGGCGAGAAGTCGTCTTTTGTCTGGTTTGCTCTTCTGGGAGTCCAGGTTCTTACATGAATCTTCGGACTGCCTTCTTCTTGGAAATCCCAAAGCAGGAACACGTATCCGTCGTCGGAGTATTGTCTACCGTTGTATTGCTGACTGCTCCATTTCTGGCGTAGTCTCACACCATAAATGTTAGGATTTGAACCATGACGCATCAGTTCAATGTCCGAAAAGTCAACATTTATGAATTCATTGCCTTTGAACAGATTCCTAAGATTATTGATATACTGCTGCTTGTTTTGTTTACTGTACACCACTTTCTCATTCACCTTTTGCGAGACACCGTCAATGTTGTTTTTGCCCAATGTTCTTATAACACGACCAGTAATGATAAGAGCATCATCGCTAAAGATTTCTTGAAGAGCATTGATGTTTTTCTCCACATAGTAGCTTCTGAAGTTCTCCACAAAGTTCAGAATCTCTCTTCTCATTCTAAGGTCAACGTTAGAGTTGCTACCATGCAGAAGAGCTACATACGAGTTGTTGTCGATGGCTGTTCTAACACCCGTGATTACACCTTTCTTATTGAAGCTGATAGTCAACTCCTTATGTATCTCGCCCTTGTAAGTATTGTCGATGGGTTTCATCTCCACAGGAATCTGTCTTATCTCATATCCAGTGAAGTCCTTTAGGCAAGACTGCACATTATTGTTCCACTCACAACGAAAATGAATGTTTGTCCAAAGGCTTTTCAAACCACTTGCAGCCATTTCGTCAATGTCAACATTAGTGAGGTTCAACTGGCGATGGTTGGCTTCCGCCTTGTTTATCTCGCTCAGCAACGACGACACGTTTCTTTCAACATTCACCTTAAGCGATTCATTGTATATGCCGTCGCTGAACTGGAACGTCACCTGAGCAGACATCAACGATGAAACCAATACGACATAAAGTAAAAGAATATATCTTTTCATAAAGCTTTGATTATTTTATATGCAGATTATTTTACACGCACACATATAGGTGCACAGTTTTTAAATGATTTCATGCCTTCAGAGTCAACAACCATTCCTGTCTTCACGTCCGTTCTTGCGCCATTTTTCACTGGTGATAGAACACCCACTATTTGTCGGTCAACGTTCATCATCACAAGATAACATTCGGTTTGATTGAGCATGGAATTGAATTTGCCCCACGAGTCAATAAGGTTGTTGTCCATAGCCATGTCAAGTAAGTACTGCAACTGGACGAAGGAGCTCACGTCACAAACCTTCTTGATTATGTCAGGCCAGTTAGCCGATCCCAATACTGGAGTTGTATTTGTATTATTGTTGTTAGTATTTGTGTTCACGCTTGTGTTGGGATGGAAAGTCATAGCCTCTTTCTTCTCAACAATGGTTTTAGCCACATACACCAACACCATTATAGCATCGCCACGGTTTACGCTCTTTTGTTGCAAGTTAGCCATTATCTTGTCCTCGCCAACCTCCTCTATCTCCATTTCCTCACAGTAGTTGGCAATATTCTCCTTAAGATAACAGAACGCAATGTTCTTAGCTTCGTCAACACTTGCGGCAGTAGCCTCAGCAGTGAAATATTTGCCCGACAGTTTTATTTCGTTGATAGCCTCAACAGTATCTTGTGCAAAGCACGACAGAGCGCAAGCAACCAGTGCCACAACAAATGTGCATAATCGTCTTAATGTCATTTCGCTTTCTTTGTTTTAATGTCGTTGTAGAGGTTCTTCACATTTGTCGTTGGAGTGTAGAGATATGCTTTGGAATTAATCATCAACTTGTTTGTGGCAATATCCTTCACATCACATTCCAGACTAAAGATATGGTCGTAGCCAGTCTCCTTATTATATATAAACATAGCTCCATACAACTTGCCATCCTTCATCTCTTCGAAACTGAAATAAGGAATGCAACCCTGACTCTTTACAAACTCCATAAACTGTCTTACACTGACGGTAGCAGTCTCGTTTTGCTTGTCGCTTGCTATCATCATTATCGACATCTTGGCTTCGGGAATACTCTTGCAGTTAAGCAACATAGTGTTAGCAATAGTCTGCACAGGATACTTTGGGTCGATCACTGGCACATAGTCCTGCTTTCCGCTGAGCCTATAATATGTTGTGTTGGTTACGGTAGGCAGTATATAGTTCTTGCCAGGTAGAGTATACAGAGTATCCTCAAGATCTCTAACCGTTCTTAGATTAGCTACGTCAATGTCGCATTCTGCAGGTTGCTGCTTAGGCTTATACGCTTTCAGGTCGCGCATAAAGTTATGCTCAAGTTCCTTGCGTGGCGTACTCAGCAATAGGTCGTATTTTATGGGTATAAGCATGTTGACAACTTCCGTCTTGCCTTCTTTCCATACTGCTTGATACGCCTTGTTGTCTATCTTGCCTATAGTGAACGAAGCCGAGTCGGTAATGGCGAGCAAATTGCTCCATCCACCCTTAACAAACTTAGCGTCCATATACTTCAGATTGTTTCTTGTCAGTTTAAATGTCTGGCACAACAGTCCGCTCTCTATAAACTCAAGCACGGCATTGTTGTCCTTCTGGCGGTAGCCATTGCGGAACAGACTTAATCCTATATGCTCCACCATACCATTGTCAGTCTTCCTGACAACAATCTTATACTTGTCCTTTGGGAAGACAGAATAGCCAACCTTAAGAGTGTCCAGACCGTCCAGCTTCAGTTCCGCAGCAACCCTTTTCAGTTCTTCCGTCTTGAACGACATGTTTTGTGCCATGCCTTCTGTTGCAATACACAACAGAAGGACAATGGCAGATAAAATGGTTCTCATATATGTTTAGTTTTTTTGTTCAAACGTTATACCACGCAGCAAAGCAGTCCATGCGTTGCCCACTTTTCCGCGCTTGGCAATCTCTTTTGCCGTCTCGGCATCTTTCTTCACACCGCCAAGTCCCTGCTGATAGCAAGAAGCAAGATTGTCGGCAGCTTCCTTAGAGAGATAACCGTTCAGCAAGGCATCATTATAATAAGCTATTGCCTTCGATATGTCCTTGTTGACAATCTTTCCAGTGAAATACAAGTTGCCAAGTTCACATTTTGCAGGTGCATATCCACCCTCAGATGCCTTTTCGTAGCATACCACCACTTTGTTCTTGTCAGCCTTCACCGCATTACTTCCTTCAAAGTAGAGCTTTGCGAGCAGAAAGTTGGCATAAGGGTCATCAGCTTTTGCTGCCTTCTCGTAATAAGCCATCATCTTCTTCTCGTTGGCTTTTTTCCACGACTTGTCGGCATAGCAGAGTCCGAGCAATGTAGAAGCCACGGCAATGTTTTTCTTTTCGAGAATAGTAAGCTCCTTCACAGCCGTAGCATAATCAGGTGTTGTCGATTCCATAAATGTCATGGCATGTACAAACGAGTAGAAGTCGGTGTTCTTCCATCCGTTCTTTATCTCCACATTAGGTTCGTTGAGAAGCTTTTGGAAGTTGGCTTTCATTCCCTTTGAGGCTGCATCGGCAAGCCACTGCAGTGCAATGACATAGTTCTGCTTCACGCCCTGTCCGTTCTTATACATTATTCCCACATTCCATACTGCCACAGGATTGTTCTTGGCAGCCGCAAGTTTATACAAGCCCATAGCCTTGGCATAGTCCTGCTGAATGCCATCGCCCTTGTACAGCAAGTCGCCGAGCATCATCATCGCATTAGGCACATTCTTTTTAGCAGCCTTGTCGAGATATGCCGCAGCCTGAGCCTTATTCACCTTAGTGCCTTTGCCATTGCAGAGATAATCGCCACATTTATATTCCGACACAGCGTCGCCTTTGCCCGCCGCCTTTTGGTAGTAAGGCAAAGCCTCGGCATACATCTTAGCCTGGTCGTAGATGGTTGCCGCTCTTACCGCAGCCTCAATCGAGTTGTTGGCTGCTGCCATCTTCAAGTATTTCAGTGCAAGTTCATTGTTCTTCTTAACAGTGTTTCCACATCCATTGTAGTAGATGTCGGCAAGCAGGTTTATATCGAAAGCCGATTTGTTCTTTGCCACATTCTCTTCGCGTTGCTTCACCAATTCGGCGTTGCCAGCCTTTATCGACTCCTTATAGAGTTTCACAGCCATCACAGAGTCTTGCTTAATGCCACGTCCCAATTGGTAGCAGAGTCCCATGTTAGCTATAGCCTTCACATGTTTCTGCTTGGCAGCCATACTAAACCATTTCAGAGCCACATCATAGTTCTGTTTCACTTTCTTGCCAGAGTAGTAATATGTGCCGAGAGTGTTTTGAGCCTCGCTGTTGCCCTTCTTGGCAGCATCGGTCAACTTCCTCACCTCTACAGAGTCAGCATTCACTGCCGCAGGCTTTGCCTGTCTGTTCGGGGTTGTTTTTTTCTGAGCTGTGGCATTATAGGCAGTAAATAAAGTCATTGCCACAGTCAGCATTATACATTTATATCTCATAGTTTTTGTTGGTCTTTTGATTTAACATGCCTTTATTATCCAAGGTCCACAACGTCGTCCATAGCATTGTCCACAACAGCATCCGTTGGGTTGTCGCTATCGTTCTGTGCCAAATAGCCATAGTCATCATTGTTTGTGCCAATGATGCTTTCGGTGTCGCTCACAGTGAGAGTAGAAGGCACCTCAGCCAACACATTGCCAGTATCGTCAGTTACGACATCATACGAGCCATTTCCGTTTACGTCCACCATATACAGGGTTTCGCCATTGTCACCTACAATCTGTGCAGCTGTCAACACCTCGCCGTCAACGGTCTCCACTGTTCCCACCGCTGCAATGTCCATGTTCTCCATGTCGATGTCGGTAGGGTCAACCATTATAACGTCGTCTGTCAGGTTCTGTGCCACGAGGTTAGGGTCAACATCAGGAATATCGTCTACGTTGACTTCTGCGTTTACCTCATTATTAGTAGAAGATTCATTAGCCGATGGTCCATTGGTTTGAGCCGGTTCTTCTACAGTAGCCTGTGGTTGTGGTTCTATGGTAGATGCCGTTGCAGCAGGTTCTGCTGTTTGTGTTGTTGCACTTGCGGCATTGTCTTGTGTTGCGTTCTGAGTGTCTGTAGCCTGTGTTGTTGCATTGTTGGCATTCGTCTCTTCTGCAATAGGGGCAGTTGGGTTATCCTCTATAGAATCCACAATATCTACGTCTTCCTCACCTCTTATAATATCGGCAGTAACCATAACACCTGCACCAGCTACAGCTGCTCTAGCTAATGCTGCACCTTTCTTCAAATTCTCTTTTGAGTTTGCGTTGATGTTCAAAGCCTGTGTCTCCATAATCAATGTTTTTATAGGGTTTATATTTCTGTTTTGTTTTTATTTCTGATGCAAAGATAGGACTTATTTATATCTCAGCCAAGTCTTTTTCTCCATGTTACTTCAGAGGCTAAGTTTCTTTGACGAAACCAAGGGTTTCTCTGACGAAGTCGAAAAATCGGCTTTTTATTGTTTTCCTTGGCTTGTCTATTGTGTAGGTTATGTTTTCTTTATCCTCAGTGCCGTCATCGTCTATGCCATCTATCTCTACGATATAAGCCGTGTTGTTGTCGTGGCTGTTCCTGCATATAGCCGCCAACTCTTTTGTTCTCTCTTCAAGAGAATTGTTGGATGTCAGTATCTCTGCCAAGTCGGCGTTGTCGACCATACCATATACTCCATCCGTACATAGCATAAACACGTCATGTGGCTTTATGTCGCGTATCAGGGTTATTGTCGGAGTCATATAGAGGTCTTTATCGTCAGTAACGAACAGACATTTTGTTATGACATTACCTTTAGGATGATTCTTGGCTTCCTCCGGCTTTATCTCTCCACTGTCGAGCAAGTCATTTACGAGCGAATGGTCTTTGGTCTGAAACACCACTCCCTCTCCCTTGCGTATCTGATAGATGCGACTGTCGCCAAGATGCGCCAAGAGCATTCCCTCGTCGGTCTTTGCCATAAAAGCAAGTGTTGTAGCCATTGATGCACAAACAGCCCTGTTTTTGTATAATGTCTTGTATGCTTCGTTTATAAGTATTACAATGTCTGCTGCTTTTA
The DNA here is from genome assembly GCA_900550035.1 of uncultured Prevotella sp. GTDB lineage: Bacteria > Bacteroidota > Bacteroidia > Bacteroidales > Bacteroidaceae > Prevotella. The sequence goes on from URQS01000015.1 coordinate 6,437, forward strand.
AATTGCAACAGTCGTTGTTGGCAAGATTATGTTCGAACGATTGACAAACAAGACTGCTGGCTATCTCACCATGGTCTCTGCCACCAACACCATCGCAGACAACAAAAAAAGAAGTATTGGCTGTTGGCTCTGTTGGTGAAAGACAGTCTTGTTGAGTAGGGCGGTTGCCAAGTTGAGAGAAAAAACAATGGTGTAGCATAGAAGTAATTATTAAAATGAGAAATAGAGTGGTGGTGTAATGGATGTTAATCGTTATTAAGTATGTGTTCATTTTTATCTTTATATATGAGCAGCAATCTATAGGAGGGTATGGCATCCCTGCCATATCCACTCTGTCATTATTTTCAGACGATTTTATGATGCATTTCTCTTATGGATAAGACACCACTCGTAGATCTCTTCGAAAGGACTGATTTCAATAATGTCAAAGAACTCGATTGTCCCCTCTTTTTGGGATTATTTGATTAATATTTAACTGGTCCCGATTTAAACGGGACATTAATGAGATTATTTATAAAAAGAAATTGTTACTCAGAGATGGCAAGGCGGAGACCATTACCGCTTTCACATGTGCTATGAGTATCAAATCCACGGCATAAAGGACAACAGAAATCAGAATAGTAGCTATAACAACCTCCACGAAGGACGCGCAAAGCCCCACTTGTAGAACCTTTAGGATTTGTTTGTGAAGATTTACTGTAATCACCATACCTGTCTTGACACCATTCTGAAACATTACCACTCATATCATATATGCCTAATTCATTAGCTTGCTTTGTACCAACGGCATGAGTCTTTATACCGCTATTTTTATAATACCAAGCAACATCAGAAAGATTATTGCTGCCGCTATACTGATAGCCTCGACTCTTCTTTCCGCCACGCGCGGCATATTCCCATTCGGCTTCCGTGGGAAGACGGAACGTCTTGCCTGTTATAAGGTTCAGCTTGCTTATAAATTTCTGACAGTCGTTCCAACTAACATTCTCTACTGGCAAGTTGTCACCCTTAAATTCCGATGGATTATTGCCCATTACGGCTTGCCATAAAGCTTGAGTCACCTCGTATTTGCCAATGTAATAGTCATTAGTTAGAGTTACTTGATGTGCAGGTTTTTCTGAATCATACGAATCCTTCATCTCTGATGTTGCTCCCATTGTAAAAGTTCCTGCCTCAACACGAACCATATCAATGCTGATGCCATCCTTTACGGGGATGGAGATATGATTACCATTAGCTATAGGAGCTTGCACAATGGGCTGTTGAGCCACTGCTGGTTGAGAAACTATATTTTGTTGTATTGCCACTGCTTCTTTAGACAGAGTAATCTGAAGATTGCTTGGTGTTGAGGCTTTTAGTTTTACTGTTCCTTCCTCAGAGTCATACCCATCACAAAATACAATAAAAGAATGTTGACCTACTGGCAATGTCGTCTGTGCAACACCATTCTTACCCTTCACCATTTTGTTGTCCACAAGCACAGTAGCTGAACTTGGAGTGTATCGTATGGTTAACTTTTGTTTTTGCTCTGCTTGCACTCCACCTGAAGCAGTTACAACCAACTCATACGTTCTGTTGCTTTCCAACTTCTCAACTCCATAATCAGCAAAGTTCACCATTACGGGTGCATAGTTAGCGTGCTTCACCTTGAGCATACGGTTGCCCTGCGGCATATACACCCAATATTCACCAGTCTTGTTCTCCACATTTCCCATGATGCTGCCCTCAAACTGCACTCCTTGCAGTCCGATGCCAACCTTGATTAATGCACAGTTGCGGTCGTTCAAGTCCTTGCGGGACTGACTTTGGGCAGTCAAGTCGCTTGAAGCAAGCTTGAAGGACTCGACTGTGAGCTTTTGGGCAAGGGTTGATGATATCGCTGTAAAGAGCAAGACAAGGAATAGAAGTATTTTACGCATAAAATTTAATTTTGTTTATATTCCGGCTTCGCCAGATTTACTCAATGGCTTAGGATATTAATAGAACAGACAACTCAAAACAGAAAGTCGTTACTCGGAGAGGACCAAACGAAGCCCAAGGTAAATGCGGCGGTCGCTAGGCGCGTAGCTGCGACGGCAAGATGAGCGACAAAGCATGGCATGGCTGCCCCAACTCCCCCCACGGACAACGCGGTCATTTCCATTTGTTGCACCTGTATAATTTGCCTGTGGAGAGCTACTGTAAGAACCTATCCAATCCTGACACCACTCCCACACGTTACCAGTCATATCATATATACCTAATTCATTGGCTTGCTTGGAACCGACTATATGATTATATCTGCCACTATTATCAAAATACCAAGCCACATCTGAGATATTGTTGCCGCCACTATACTGATAGCCCCTGCTCTTCTTTCCGCCACGAGCGGCATACTCCCATTCTGCTTCTGTAGGGAGACGGAACTTTTTGCCAGTTATACTGTTCAGCTTGCAGATGAATTCCTGACAGTCGTCCCAACTAACTGTTTCTACGGGCAAGTTATCACCCTTAAAGGCCGAAGGATTATTACCCATCACGGTTTGCCATAAAGTCTGTGTTACCTCGTATTTACCTATGTAAAAGTCTTTGGTCAGCGTTACCTTATGTGTTGGTTTCTCATTGTCATAAGAATCCTTCATCTCTGGTGTTGCTCCCATAGTGAACGTTCCTGCCTCAACACGAACCATATCAATGCTTATGCCATCCTTTACTGGTATTGAAATAGTATTGTCAGATACTGTTGGAGGTTTTAGAGGCATGGATTGTTGAGGTATCATGGACTGATTTGTCTCATTAGGAGTAATTGCATATTGAGGGTATGTAACAACTACCAACTCATACGTTCTGTTGCTTTCCAACTTCTCCACTCCATAGTCAGCAAACGTCACCATTACGGGAGCATAGTTAGCGTGCTTCACCTTGAGCATACGGTTGCCTTGCGGCATATACACCCAGTACTCTCCAGTTTTATTATTCACATTTCCCATGATGCTGCCATCAAATTGCACTCCTTGGAGTCCGAGACCAACTTTTATCAAGGCACAATTTTTGTTATTCAAGTCCTTGCGTGGCTGAGTTTGGGCAGTCAAGTCGCTTGGGACAAGCTTAAAGAACTCGACTGTGAGTTTTTGCGCAAAGACAGATGATATTGCAGAAAAGAGCAAGACGATAGATAGAAGATTTTTACACATAAAAAATATATTTGTTTTTTTGGCTTCGCTGGAATTTTCCTCAATAGTTTAGGGCTTTAAATAATAGAGTAGACAACTCGAAACAAGTCGTTACTCGGAGAGAACCAGACGGAGCCCAAGGTCGTCGTAGCGGTCGTCAGGAGCGAAGCTGAAACGGGTTGACGGGTTACAGCTCCCAGCTACACAGTTCCAGCTACCACCACGGCCAACGCAGTAAGACCCACTATTAGCACCTGTAGGATTCACCTGTGAAGAACTACTGTAAGAACCAAACCAATCCTGACACCATTCCTTAACATTACCACTCATATCATATATGCCTAATTCATTAGCTTGCTTAGAACCAGCAATATGAGTTTCGCTGCAGCTATTATTGTAATACCAAGCTACATCTGAGATATTATTGCTGCCGCTATACTGATAGCACCTGCTCTTCTTTCCTCCACGAGCAGCATATTCCCATTCGGCTTCTGTTGGAAGACGGAACTTTTTGCCAGTTTTTCTATTCAGCTTACTGATAAATTTTTGGCAGTCATTCCAACTAACACTCACTACTGGCAAGTTGTCACCTTTGAATCTTGAAGGTTTCTTACCCATTACAGCTTGCCATAAAGCCTGCGTAACCTCGTATTTACCTATATAATAATCGTTGGTAAGAGTTACTTGATGTGTAGGTTTCTCATCGTCAAATGGATTCTCCATCTCTGGTGTAGCTCCCATTATAAACATTCCTGCCTCAACACGAACCATATCAATATTTATGCCATTTTTTACGGGTATTGAAATAGTATTGTCGGATACTGTTGGAGGTTTTTGAGGCATGGATTGTTGAAGTATAATGGACTGAATTGTCACATTGGGAGTAATTGTATATTGTGGGTATGTAACGACAACCAACTCATACGTTCTGTTGCTCTCTACCTTCTCTACTCCATAATCAGCAAAGTTCACCATTACGGGAGCATAGTTAGGATGCTTCACCTTGAGCATACGATTACCTTGGGGCATATACACCCAATACTCTCCTGTCTTGTTCTCCACATTTCCCATAATGCTGCCCTCAAACTGCACTCCTTGCAGTCCAATGCCAATTTTGATAAGCGCACAGTTGCGGTCGTTCAAGTCTTTACGCGATTGAGTTTGGGCTGTCAAGTCGTTAAGGGCGAGCTTGAACGACTCGACTGTGAGCTTTTGCGCAAAGACTGATGATATTAATGCAAAGAACAAAACGATAGATAGAAGTATTTTATGCATAAAATTTATATTTGTTTTGAGGCTTAGGACATTAATAATAAGAGTGGACTACTCGAAACAATAAGTCGTTACTCGGAGAGAACCAAGCGGAGCCCAAGGTCGTTGAAGCGGAAGTCAGGTGCGAAGGTGCCACGGCACGACGAGCGCCCGAACCTGGCTTCGTAGAGCCAGCTACCTCCACGGCACACGCGACCGGATCCACTTGTAGCACCTGTAGGATTAGTCTGAGAATGACTACTGTAATAGCCAAACCAGTCCTGACACCATTCCCATACGTTGCCAGTCATATCATATATGCCCAATTCGTTGGGTTGCTTTGTACCAACGGCATAAGTCTCGTAGCCGCTTTCTTTATCATACCAAGTCACATCTGAGAGTTTTTTGCTGCCACTATACTGATAACCTCGGCTTTTGTTTCCACCACGGGCGGCATATTCCCATTCGGCTTCGGTGGGAAGACGAAAGGTTTTACCTGTTATACGGTTCAGTTTGCTTATGAATTCTTGACAATCGTCCCAACTTACTTGTTCTACAGGCAAGTTGTCACCCTTAAATCCAGATGGATTGTTGCCCATCACGGTTTGCCATAATGCCTGTGTCACCTCGTATTTGCCAATGTAATAGTCATTGGTCAGAGTTACACGATGTGTTGGTTTTTCAAAATTAAATGGGTTCTTCATCTCCGCAGTCGCTCCCATTGTGAATGTTCCAGCCTCAACACGAACCATATCGACGCTGATGCCATCCTTTATGGGGATTGAAATAGTATTGTCTGATACTGTTGGATGTGTTTGAGGCGTGGGTTGTTGAGAATCTAAGGACTGATTTGTCACATTTTGAGTTATTGCATATTGTGGATATGTAACGACAATCAACTCATACGTGCGGTTACTCTCCAACTTCTCCACGCCATAATCGGCAAATGTAACCATAACAGGGGCATAGTTGGCATGTTTCACTTTCAACTGTCGGTTGCCCTGCGGCATATACACCCAATATTCACCAGTCTTGTTCTCCACATTGCCCATTATGCCGCCCTCAAACTGCACACCTTGCAGTCCGGTGCCAACCTTGATTAAGGCACAGTTGTGGTTGTTAAGGTCCTTACGTGGTTGAGTCTGGGCAGTCAAGTCGCTTCCAGAGAGTTTGAAGGATTTTACCGTCAGCTCTTGAGCAAGGGCTGACGATATTGCTGCAAAGAGCAGAAAGAAGGATAAAAGTATATTTCGCATTATTCTAAATCATACATTAATTTTATATTGAATGGGCAAGTCGAAGTCCAAGATTTTTAAATTTATTTTGTGGAGCCGTTCCATTTCTATAAGAACAACGGCTATACGTATCACCATTATCATAGCCTCCACCACGAAAGACTTTGTTGTAAGCCTGTACAGGTCCTGTAGGGTAATATGCCGTTTTTTTGCCATATGTACCATACCAATCCTGACACCATTCCCATACATTACCCGACATATCATAAAGCCCCAATTCGTTAGGTTTCATCATTCCAACCGTATGTGTCTTATCCTTACTATTGATGTAACACCATGATACATATTCCACATAATTACCTCCACTATATTTATAATGCATACTATTACTTCCTCCACGAGCGGCATATTCCCATTCCGCTTCTGTGGGGAGTCTGTATTTTTTACCCGTAAGTTCATTTAACTTCATTATAAACATTTGGCAATCATCCCAACTTACATTTTCTACGGGTAGATTTTTACCTTTAAAATATGAAGGATTATCACCCATCACAGCCTCCCAGAGTTCTTGAGTCACCTCATATTTGCATAAATAAAAACAATTCAACACAACCGGATGAGCAGGTTTTTCATCTGAATTAGCTTCTCCTTTCTGTTCTTTTGTAGCTCCCATAGTGAATTCCACTGCTTCAATATACACCATATCATCATTGAGTTTTTCTAATAATTTCGCAACTCTGTCATTATCTGTTGTTTCATTTATATCCTCAATATGTTGGTTATTGTTTTCTGAAATACCATTGTCTACTATAGATTCTTTTAGTAAAGTTATCTGAATGGTGCTTGGAGCAGATTCTTTTAGTTTTACAGTTCCTTCCTCCGACTCATATCCATCACAAGCAACAATATATGAATGTTGACCAACCGTCAATGTTGTTTCTGCAATACCATTCGTTCCTTTAACAAATTTATTGTCAACAAGAACGGAAGCCGAAGTTGGTGAATATTTTATTCTCAACTTCTGGGTTTGACGTTCAGTAATAGTATTAGGATTTTTCATTGTCAAGACATACGTTTCTCCACTCTCCACCTTACCAATACCATAATCGTAAAAGTTAACCATAAGAGGAGTGTAGTTTTTGTGCAGTACTTGCAGCATGGAAACACCTTTGGGAATATATACCCAATACTCCCCCAATTTATGAATTGGCTCGCCAACAATACTTCCATCAAAAATAACTCCATCGAGAGTAATACCAACCTTAATTAACGCACAGTTGCGGTCGTTCAAGTCTTTGCGTGGCTGAGTCAGGGCTGTCAAATCGCTTGAAGTAAGCTTGAACGACTCGACTGTGAGCTTTTGCGCAAAGACTGATGATATTGCAGCAAAGAACAAAACTATAGATAGAAGGATTTTACGCATAAAATTTATATTAGTTTTTTCTGGCTTCGCCGGAATTTTACTCGATGTCTTTCATAAGGGCTTTTCCCGAGGCTCGTCCCTCGCCTCTCCTTTTAGCCCTTATTAAAAACATCTCGTTTTGAGGCTTAGGACATTAATAATAAGAGTGGATAACTCTAAACAAGAAGTCGTTACTCGGAGAGAACCAAGCGGAGCCCAAGGATACTGTCGCGGCCGTCAGGCGTGATGAAGATACGGCATGACGAGCGACAGATCCTGGCACCGTAGACCCAGCAACCCCCACGGCCCACGCGGTTAGATCCACTATTAGCACATATAGGATTTACTTGTGAGGAACTACTGTATTTGCCAAACCAATCCTGACACCATTCTCGTACATTACCACTCATATCATATATACCCAACTCGTTGGGTTGCTTTGTACCTACAGCATGTGTCTTATCACCACTATTGTCCATATACCAAGCAACATCAGAGAGATTATTGCTGCCACTATACTGATAACCTCGGCTTTTGTTGCCGCCACGGGCGGCATATTCCCATTCGGCTTCGGTGGGAAGACGGAACGTCTTGCCAGTTATACGATTCAGCTTGCTTATGAATTTCTGACAGTCTTTCCAACTAACTTTCTCTACTGGCAAGTTGTCACCCTTAAAGTTCGATGGATTGTTGCCCATCACGGCTTGCCATAAAGCCTGAGTCACCTCGTATTTACCCATGTAATAATCATTGGTCAGAGTTACACGATGGGTTGGTTTCTCATCATTATACGGATCCTTCATCTCCGCAGTCGCTCCCATGGTGAACGTTCCTGCCTCAACACGAACCATATCAATGCTGATGCCATCCTTAACTGGAATAGAGATATTATCACCATTAGTAACTGGGGCTTGTACTACTGGTTGTTGCGCTACTGTTGGTTGCGCAACAGTATTTCGTGTTGCCGTTGCTTCTTTAGTTAGAGTTATCTGAAGATTGCTTGGAGCTGATGCTTTAAGTTTTACCATGCCTTCCTCCGACTCATATCCATTACATGCAACAATATACGAGTGTTGACCTACTGGCAAAGTTGTCTGTGCCACGCCATTTGAGCCATTAATCATTTTATTGTCTACAAGCACAGTAGCTATAGACGGTGAGTATCTTATGGTAAGAGTTTGGGATTGCAGCGCTTGTTGTTGACTGTTCCCAACAAGTGTAAGCACATACGTGCGGTTGCTCTCCAATTTATCAACTCCGTAGTCTTCAAATGTAACCATAAGTGGAAGATAGTCTTTGGTTGTGATTTTCAATTGCCGTGTTCTCTGTGGCATATACACCCATGTCTCATTCGTGTACTTAACAAAAGGCTTGACAATATTTCCATCAAAATCAATAATGTCGCCAACAAACAGCACTTTGACAACAGCACAATTGTAATTGTTGGTATCCTTGCGTGGCTGAGTCTGGGCAGTAAGGTCGCTTGAAGCAAGCTTGAAGGATTTTACTGTCAGCTCTTGGGCAAGGGCTGATGATATTGCCGTAAAGAGCAAGAAGAAGGATAAAAGAATATTTCGCATAGTTGTTGTTTATGTTTCCTTACACTTATTTTTATTCGGTGGCACAAAATAAAATACGGTGATTTTCTTCGGTGGCAGCGAATAAAAATCAAGCAAAGCCTTCTCGTGTTGAGGCTTAGGACATTAATAATAAGAGTGAATAACTCAAAAACAAGAAGTCGTTACTCGGATAGGACTAAGCGGAGCCCGAGGTTGTAATCACGGTAGCCTGGCGAGCGGTCGTAACGGTATGACGAGCGACAGAACCTGGCAGTGCCGCGCAAGCCACCACCACGGACCACTCTATCAGACCCACCATTAGCACCTGTTGGATTTACCTGTGAAGAACTACGGTATTTACCATACCTATCCTGACACCATTCCCCAACATTACCATTCATATCATAAATGCCTAATTCATTTGCTCGCTTAGAACCTACAGAATGTGTTTTGTTGTCACTGTTGTCACCGTACCAAGCCACGTCTGAGATATTATTACTGCCGCTATACTGATAACCTTGGCTCTTCTTTCCACCACGCGCAGTATATTCCCATTCGGCTTCTGTAGGGAGACGGAACTTTTTGCTAGTGATTCTATTTAACTTGCTGATAAATTTTTGGCAGTCCTTCCAACTAACCTGCTCTACGGGCAGGTTATCACCCTTAAAGTAGGAAGGATTGTTGTCCATAACTGCTTGCCATAAAGCCTGAGTTACCTCATATTTACCAATATAATAATCGTTGGTAAGAGTTACTTGATGGGTAGGCTTTTCCAAATCATACGGATCCTTCATCTCAGGTGTCGCTCCCATTACAAATGTTCCTGCCTCAACACGAACCATTTCAATGCTTATGCCATCCTTAACAGGAATAGAGATATTATCACTATTAGTAACTGGAGTTTGTACTACTGGTTGTTGAATTACTGGTTGTTGAACAACAGGTTGCTGAGCTACAGCTGGTTGAGCAACAGTACTTTGTTGCGTTGCCATTGCTTCTTTAGACAGAGTTATCTGAAGATTACTTGGAGCTGATGCCTTTAGTTTTACTGTTCCTTCTTCCGACTCATAACCATTACAAAAGACAATATACGAATGTTGACCTACTGGCAATGTCGTTTGTGCCACGCCATTTGAGCCATTAATCATTTTATTGTCTACAAGAACAGTAGCTATAGACGGTGAGTATCTTATGGTAAGAGTTTGGGATTGCTGCGCTTGTTGTTGACTGTTCCCAACAAGCGTAAGTACATATGTGCGGTTGCTCTCTAACTTTTCAATATCATAGTCGGCGAATGTCACCATCAGAGGCAAATAGTTTTTGGTGATTACTTTCATCTGCCGTGTGTTCTGCGGCATGTATACCCATGTCTCGTTGTTGCGCTTTACCAAAGGCATAATGACATTGCCCTCTATGTTGGTCAACTCACCTACAAACTGTACTTTTACAACAGCACAGTTGCGGTTGTTAAGGTCTTTGCGTGGCTGAGTTTGGGCAGTAAGGTCGCTTGAAGCAAGCTTGAAGGACTTTACTGTCAGCTCTTGGGCAAGGGCTGATGATATTGCTGCAAATAGCAAAACGATTGATAGAAGTATTTTACGCATAGTTGTTGTTTATGTTTCCTTACACTTATTTTTATTCGGTGGCAGCGAATAAAAATCAAGCAAAGCCTTCTCGTTTTGAGGCTTAGGACATTAATAATAAGAGTGGATGACTCGAAACAAGAAAGTCGTTACTCGGAGAGGACTAAGCGGAGCCCGAGGCTGTTGGCACGGCGGTCAGGTATGTTGTCGTTACGGAATGACGAGCGACAGAACCTGGCAGTGCTGAACCAGCAACCCCCACGGTACACGCGGCAAGACCAACTGGCAGCACCTGTAAGATTAACCTGTGAGGAACTACTGTAAGAACCTTTACAATCCTGACACCATTCATATACGTTACCACTCATATCATATATACCTAATTCATTAGCTTGCTTTGAACCAACGGCATGAGTCTTTTTCCCACTATTGTCCAAATACCAAGCTACATCAGAAAGATTATTGCTGCCGCTATACTGATACCCTCGGCTTTTGTTGCCGCCACGGGCAGCATATTCCCATTCGGCTTCGGTGGGAAGTCGGAACGTCTTGCCGGTTATACGGTTCAACTTGCTCAGGAAGTCCTGACAGTCGTCCCAACTAATTTGCTCTACTGGCAAGTTGTCCCCCTTATAATATGAAGGATTTTTACCCATCACGGCTTGCCATAAAGCCTGTGTTACCTCGTATTTGCCAATATAATAGTCATTGGTCAGAGTAACACGATGGGTTGGTTTTTCCCATTCAGACGGATCCTTCATCTCTGGTGTCGCTCCCATGGTAAAAGTTCCTGCCTCAACACGAACCATATCGATGCTGATGCCATCCTTTACGAGGATGAAGATGTTATCACTATTAGCTACAGGAGCATGTACAACGGGCTGTTGAGCCACTGTTGGTTGAGAAACTGTACTTTGTTGTATTGCCACCGCTTCTCTCGTCAGAGTTATTTGCAGATTGCTGGGAGCTGAGGCCTTAAGTTTCACCATTCCTTCTTCTGACTCATATCCATCACAAGCCACAACATACGAGTGTTGACCTACGGGCAGCGTAGTCTGTGCTACGCCATTCTTTCCTTTCACCATTTTGTTGTCCACAAGCACAGTGGCAGAACTTGGGGAATATCTTATTGAAAGAGTTTGTGTCTGCTGCGCTTGTTGTTGAGAGTTACCCAAAAGAGTAAGCACATACGTGCGGTTGCTCTCCAATCTATCCACTCCGTAGTCTTCAAATGTTACCATAAGCGGAAGATAATCTTTGGTTGTGATTTTTAATTGCCGTGATCTCTGTGGCATATACACCCAAGTCTCATTCGTGTACTTAACAATGGGCTTGACAATATTTCCATCGAGATCAATAATATCTCCAACAAACAGCACTTTGACAACGGCACAGTTGCAGCCGTTCGAGTCTCTGCGTGACTGTGTTTGGGCTGTCAAGTCGCTTCCAGCAAGCTTGAAAGACTCGACTGTGAGCTTTTGCGCAAAGACTGATGATATTGCAGCAAAGAGCAGGAAGAAGGATAAAAGTATATTTCGCATAATTATTGTTTATGTATATCATGATTCACCATGTAGCACCCATTTCCAAACAGGCACTATCTCTATTTTCAACCCATCACGCTCCATCTGTCCCTCATCCTCGTATGTCACAATCATTGCCTTTCTCAGCGGATATAAAGAATTCAGGGCTACCAAGGCTTTTACCTCACGTTCCAATGTAGCCTCATCGCTCATCCTATAACTGGCTTGCACAGCCAGCCCCTCGTCGGGGACATAAAAGTCAACCTCTATATTGCGGTTGAAATAATAGATGCCACTGCCATACTTCTTGTATAATGTTATGGCACATAGGTTTTCCAACAATAGAGTGTCGGGGTTGTTGATGAAGAGGTGCAACAGTCCGTTGTCCACAAAATAATGCTTCTTCACCGTTTCTTTTTCTGTGAACTTTGAGGCATAGTTGTCTAATGATATCAACAAGCATGACTCCTGCAAGTATCTCACATACTCCATAATAGTTGACGGACTACATGGAACGCCTGTCGACTTAACCAAATTGCTCAATCTGTTCAACGAGCAGGGTTGCATCACACTTTCTGCCAAACGACGCACACACAAACGCAGGGCATCCTCGTTCTTTATCTTATGGCGCACGATAAGGTCGTTGAAGAATATGCGGTTGTACAAGCTGTTGAGCCAGATGCGCTTCTCGCGGAAGTTGACCAATTCAGGGAAGCCTCCCCATTCAAAGTAAGTTCTGAAATGACGCTGCAACTCATTAGCCTTTCTGCCATACTGCCATCCTCCTGCAATGTTTACACCGACAGCCGTAAGATATTCGCTAAAGCTATACGGAAAGACATTCACACTAAGATACCTGCCTCCCAAAACGGTCTCTATGTCACGGCTCAACATCTTGGCGTTGCTACCAGTGACATAAACACGATATTTCAAATTGGCAAGACGGCGCGCAAAGTTAGCCCAGTCGTCCACATTCTGTATCTCGTCAAAGAAGAATATCGGCTGACCGCTATACATGCTGTGGTAAGCCTGAAGTATAAGGTCGAACTCAGTAGCTGCCATCCCTTGCAGACGCTCGTCGTCGAAGTTGACATAAACAATATCCTCCAATTGCTTTCCCTCTGCCAATAATTGCTGCACACGCTGATACAACAAATAGGACTTTCCTGCCTGTCTTACGCCCACAAACACATAATTGCCATATTCTTCCAAATCAAGAGGACGCTCCACCAATGGTATGCTTCCTATATACTCTTGATTCTCAGAGATTATCGTTCTAAATATTTCCTTATCCATACTCTGCTTTTTCCTACAAAGATATGATTTTTATTCGGTGGCGCAAAATAAAATACGGTGATTTTATTCGGTGACAGCGAATAAATGTCGGGGATAACCTTATCGTTTTGAGGCTTAGAACATTAATAATAAAAGTGGATAACGCTAAAGGCGTTACTCGGATAAGACCAAGCGGAGCCCATGATCCATAAAATGGTCACCAGGAAAATAGATATTACGATATAACGAACGACAATACCATGCAATGTGTTGCTGGCTCCCCCCACGGGATACATAGCCGATTCCACTCACTGCACCTGTAGGATTGACTTGTGGCGAACTACTGTAAGAACCCTTCCAATCCTGACACAGTTCCCACACGTTACCAGTCATATCATATATGCCTAATTCATTAGCTTGTTTAGAACCTACAGGATGTGTCGTACCTCTACTATTTTTTTTATACCAAGCAACAGCTGAGATATTATTGCTACCACTATACTGATAGCCTCGGCTCTTCTTTCCACCACGAGCGGCATACTCCCATTCGGCTTCTGTAGGAAGACGGAAATTCTTGCCTGTTATAATGTTCAGCTTGCTAAGGAATTCCTGACAGTCTTCCATACTAACCTGCTCTACGGGCAAGTTTATACCCTTAAAGTATGATGGATTATTTCCCATCACGGCTTTCCATAAAGCCTGAGTTACCTCGTATCTACCTATATAAAAATCGTTGGTCAGAGTTACTTGATGAGCAGGCATTTCTTCTGAACCAGATTCTTTCATCTCTGGTGTTGCTCCCATTATAAATGTTCCTGCTTCAACACGAACCATCTCGATACTGATGCCATCCTTTACATGTATTGAAATAGTATTGTCAGAAACTGTTGGATGGGGTTGAGCCGTGGATTGTTGAGGATTTAAGGACTGATTTGTCATATTAGGAGTTATCGCATATTGTGGATATGTAACGACAATCAACTCATACGTGCGGTTACTCTCCAACTTCTCCACACCATAGTCGGAAAACGTCACCATGACGGGGGCATAGTTGGCATGCTTCACCTTCAGCTGTCGGTTGCCTTGCGGCATATACACCCAATATTCGCCAGTCTTGTTCTCCACATTGCCCATGATGCTGCCCTCAAACTGCACACCTTGAAGTCCGATGCCAACCTTGATTAACGCACAGTTGCGGTCGTTAAGGTCCTTGCGTGGCTGAGTCTGGGCTGTCAAGTCGCTTCCAGCGAGCTTGAAGGACTCGACTGTGAGCTTTTGCGCAAAGACTGATGAGATTGCAGCAAAGAACAATACGATGAATAGAAGTATTTTACGCATAAGATTTATTTTCATTTGTTTTTCCGGCTTCGCCGGAGTCTTAAGCAACTGTTCTAATTTATTGATAAGTAACAGTTCGGAACTATCGTTGCATATAGTAGGAGGGCAGGACAATCATGGCAGAGTGGGTATGGCAGGGATGCCATACCCTCCTACGGATTGCTAATATATAAAGATTAATATGAACAAATTTTAGCCCTTATAAAAGACATATCGTTTTGAGACTTAGGACATTAATAATAAGAGCGGATAACTCGAAACAAGAAGTCGTTACTCGGAGAGGACTAAGCGGAGCCCGAGTCTGTAGCCTTTGTCGCTAGGTGAGTTGAAGTAACGGTGGGACGAGCGACAGCACCAGGCACTTTCATGCCAGCTACCCCCACGGCTCACGCGGTCAGACCCACTATTAGCACCTGTAGGATTTACCTGTAAGGAGCTACTGTAAGAGCCACACCTACCCTGACACCATTCATATACGTTACCACTCATATCATATATGCCTAATTCATTAGCTTTCTTAGAACCTACAGCATGAGTCTTGTAACCGCTATTATCTTCATACCACGCCACATCAGATAGATTATTGCTGCCGCTATACTGATAACCTCGACTCTTGTTTCCACCACGGGCAGCATATTCCCATTCGGCTTCAGTGGGGAGACGGAACGTCTTACCTGTTATTCTATTCAGCTTGCTGATGAATTCCTGGCAGTCATCCCTACTAACATACTCTACTGGCAAGTTGTCACCCTTATAAACCGAAGGATTGTTGCCCATAACCGCTTGCCATAAATCCTGAGTAACCTCGTATTTACCAATATAATAATCGTTGGTAAGAGTAACTTGATGGGCTGGTTTTTCATTATAATTTGGATCCTTCATCTCTGATGTTGCTCCCATTGTGAACGTTCCAGCCTCAACACGAACCATATCAATGCTGATGCCATCCTTTACCGGGATGGTTATTGTGCCGGTTGTCAACTCTCCCGACAGAGAAGCTGTCTGACCCTCCAAGATGCTTACAGTCTTGCTGTCCGTGCCATAGCCGTCTTTTTTAATTTCCACCTTATAACTGCCCACCAAGATGCCATTAAACACACGTGGGCTTTGACCAACCTTCTTACCGTCGACGTAGACATCAGCCCCAAATGGCTTATAGTTTACAGAAAGGTTGCCTTGTATGGCTGCGAGTTCGGTAAAAGCCACATCAAGTTTCTGTTGTTGAGACAGATTGATAGTGCGCTGTTGACTGCGGTAGCCCTCCTTCTTTGCCTCGATAAGGTGCATACCCTCTTTTAGGCTTCCAGTCCAAGGAATAGTGCCAACGGATTTCTTGTCGACATATAGCGATACGGCAGGTGTAGGGCAAGTGACTGAGACAGAAGCCATAGCAGAAACAAGGCTGACGTTGATGGGAGTCATGTCACTGTTGCTGATGGTGAACGAACCACTCTTGGAGATATAACCTCCTGCCTCCACCTTATATGTATGACTGCCATAAGGAAGCATGGCAGAATACTCACCGTCGGTGGATACCGTCTGCTGATTACCGTCGATGGTGACGACTGCATTCTTGGGATTAACGGTGAGTGCATAAAAGTTGCCTCCGGCATCAGCAGGCTCTGTGCTGCCTGAAGGCTTTGACAATGTAAGGATGTATGTCATTCCACTCTCTACCTTGCCAACACCATAGTCGTAGAAATTGACCATAAGGGGAGTGTAGTTCTTGTGTAGAACTTGAAGCATAGAGACACCCTTAGGCATATACACCCAATACTCGCCCAACTTCTGAATGGGTTCGCCCATAATGCTACCGTCAAACTTAACGCCATCGAGAGCGATGCCCACCTTTACAAGAGCACAATTAAGATTATTGAGGTCCTTGCGAGGGTGCGATTGGGCAGTGATGTCGTTTGAGGCAAGCTTGAAGGACTCCACCTTGAGCTTTTGGGCAAAGACAGCAGACATTATTGCAAAAAGCATGAAAAAGGATAATAATATCTTTCGCATGATTGTTGTTGTTCTTTTATAATGTTATTATCTGATGACAGTGTCTATCTTCTTTCCATCACGGTAGAGACCACCATTCTGAACCACT
Source organism: uncultured Prevotella sp. (assembly GCA_900550035.1). Classification (GTDB taxonomy): domain Bacteria; phylum Bacteroidota; class Bacteroidia; order Bacteroidales; family Bacteroidaceae; genus Prevotella. Next base: position 22,853 of record URQS01000015.1, read on the forward strand.
CCGTTTTCGCAGTAGCCAATGATATAATCGCCTGCTTGAGGGGTCATAGAACAACCGCTAATGGCATGAGAGCTATGGAACTTCATTGTGCCCTCACCATGAGGCTTGCCGTTAAGCAGACCACCAGTCCATGTGGCATAACCAAGATTTACTGTGCCAGACTTGGGAGAAGGAGTAGGCTTGGGAGATGGGGTAGGAGTTGGTTTTAGCTCCTCCTTTTTAGGAGTTGGCTTTTGCTCCTCTTTTTTAGAGTCTGTATCTAAATGAGTTTTAACAATTTCTATAGACGTTTTCTTTTCAGTGTCAGCTGTGGCAGACGTGGAGTCCTTCTTCTGAGACGGCAAAGTATCGTTAGTTGCTGGAGTTTGCTCAGTAGCATTGCTCCCGCCACCTTTATAGAATTTATCCCAGGCAAACCATCCGCCAAGAGCCACTACAGCCACACATGCTATAGCAATGAGTTTGGTACCGATAGGCTTAGGAGAATCAGGAATGATAGGGTCGGTTGGAGTACGTCCGTCGCCTGTATTATTAGAGGATGAGCCGTTGGCAGTTGAAGGTTTGCCATGCTCCAATATATTCTGGAAGGAAGCAATATCGTTAGGTCGGTCGGCAGCGTCCTTAAGCAATCCGCATATAATGGCATCCATAGTGTTCGACGACACAGATTCAGGCAATGTCTTATAGATTTTGTGAATACTTTGCTCCTCAGCGTCACACGGGTCAACACCGCTAAGCATATAAAGCAATGTGGCAGCAAGCGAATAGATGTCGAGCGAGGGAGAGAAGGTGCTGACGTTTTGTTTCAGTTCCAAAGGAGAATAGCCCTTGGAATAGCCACGGATGCCCTTATCCTTTTTAGGTTTGCCATTAACGAAATACATAGCCTGACCGAAGTCAATCAATACAGGTTTTATGGTGTTGCCATGCCTAACCATCATGATATTGTCGGGCTTGATGTCGAGATGCAGGATGTTGCGGTTGTGCAGATAGGCAAGAGCACTCGTAAGCGGCAAGATGATGCCTTTGGCTTGAGACTCCTGCAATGCCCCACAATTCTCAGCCACATACTGATAGAGCGACACATTGCCGAGATAGCTCATGACATAATACACAGTGTTGTTCTGCTCGAACACCTCGTTCACAGGCACTATGTTGTCGTGCTTGAGCGAGTGCAGAATCTCAGCCTCAGTCTTGAAGTCGGTTTTGGCACTTTTAAACGCCTGCTGGTTTTCAGCAGCCACCACAACATTGCCATTGGCATCCCTTGAGCAAATCTTGCCAATAAAGAACTCCTTGATGGTGAATGTGGCAGTCTGCGGAATGTTGCCCACCATTATTTGAGCAGTTGCACGATAGGTGATGCCAAAGCCACCACTATGCAATGGCTCAGCTATAGTATAAAGAACGGCTCCTTTCAAAGAGGAGCCGATAGTTAGAGCGTTATGTATCATGTTGTTTATTTAGAAAGACAAAAATGAGTTCTACCAAGCACAAACTCCTGGTTTGGCTGGATATAAATAGAAGTGCCCTCGGCAATAGGTTTGCCAGAGAGATAAACGGGATTTTTGGAACGGTTGACAGAGAACAGATACTTATAGGAGCTGCCTACAGCCTCAACCGTTATAGTAACAGAGCGATGGCTGATGGTACGGTCGCCCTCAATCATGATGTCGGAAGGCGACTGCGGGTCGAACATACCAATGGTGTTGGCACCCAGATGTAGCTCATGAAACTTATCCTTGTTGTAGAAATGCTTCTTTTTCTGCAACAGTCGGGCAATAACACCCGAAGGAGTGCCACCAGTGTTTACAATAGGGTCGGTGACGGGATGAGACCCTCCTTGCTGTTGCTGCGCATTAGATTGTTGCTGTGTGGCACCATTGCCAAGATGAATTTCCTTCTGTGTGATTTTCACACCAAAAACATGTCCGCATTGCTGTTGCGGACATTTAAGTTTTACCACACAACCCTGCTCAGGCATATAGAACTTCACAACCTGTCCGCATTTGGGACATTTGGCTGCCATTACTTTTCTTTTATTATCTTCTGCCATATTGAAATTCCTTACCAGCTCATTAGAACATTATCGTATAGTGACTTGGAAGTGACCAGTTGCGGATGCTGCTTGTTGTTATGCAGTTGCACATCCTTGTGTACATACTTAAACAATTCCATCACAGTAATCTTCTTGTCGTCGTTACTGTCAGCCTTACCACGCAATCCCTTGATAACACCATTGGTGAGGAATCCCGAACCTACAAGTGGACTTTCAGCTGAGAGTTCATCAGCACGCGACGATAGAAAAACAATATATCGTGGATTGTTCTTCATGATGGTTTTCCAAGCAATGCGGTTCATGTCCTTGGAGTTCATCTCTTTTGTATTCATATTGCTAACAGCAGTACCTGAGAAGCAAGCGTCAATATAACAAACGATGTCCTTAGCCTGGCATTTGTCCAACTCGCTGAACAGTTCATTATAAGAAAGCATCTTCGTGCCCCCCGACACATAAGTGCATATATAATTCTCCATGCCATGTCCGCTATACGAGAACACGATGTGGTCGTTGGCATTGGCAACAGCCTTCACCTTACGGATGGCAGCAATGACATTGGCACGTGTGGCATTCTTGGATGTAAGCAACACCACCGTAGCATCTTTAGTCTTGTAGAGCGAGGCAAGACGCTTGGCATCTTTGGTAGACTGGGCAAGGTCGTTCTGGTCGCCCTCATAGTTTGACACGCCAGTAATGATGGCATAGGTTTTCTGAGCCTCTGCCGACATACAGAGCAGAAGCATAGCAATGATAGTAGAAAACAGTCGTTTCATATTTGGTTTTATTTGTTTTTTAATGTTATGCATGGGCTTTGCACCTGCTGCACATTTGATTTTTAAATTCTATCTCGGAGAGAAGTTTAGAGCAGCAAGGACATATAAGTTTGTTGGAATATTTGGCGTTGAAATTCTTCAAGTTGGAGTCCTTGCCCAAATAGAAGTTGATGATAGCCTGCAGAAGTGCTGTGAACACAGCTGTTACAGCCACACCATACACCTTTTGGTTGAAGGGAAGAAGCAATGTGAGCAAAAGACCAATGACTGCCGAGACAACACCTGGCAAGAATCTCATCATATTCTTCTTTTGTATCTTGGCATCAATCTCAGCTTTCTCCTTCAAAGCCTTGTCGTGAATGCGAAGAACATATTGAAACTCAGCCTTGTAATTTTTGGGATCATCCTCAAGAATATGATGGGCATAGAATGAGAATCCCATACTCGTCTGGTCGGCAAGGACGACACGAGTAAACTCAGTGATGTTCACCTTCTTGATTTGAACAAGTTCGTCGTTGTCGTCGATGATATAAGTGCCGTTGGTGGAATTAAGGTCTTCAAGAGTCCATTGTCCACTGTCCGATACAGTGATCTTGGCATGTTGTCGGCTCACTCTTGAATTGTTGATAGGAAACTTCTGCGTTCCCTCCTTACCGATAATAACTTCTTTCATAACTATTTTTTTACAGTTATGTTGCTACTTCTGCTCACCATATCCTTATATTTCTTAAGCAATGGCTTGGGCAGTTTTAGTGTTACAGAATTTTTAAGACAATCGGACAGCACAAGGTGCTGTTTGAGAACATTGATGTCGTAGAGGAACATCTGGTTGATGATAACGCTACGTCCAAGGCGTATAAACGGACTCGTCGTTCCTTTGGGATAAGCCTGCGACAACATAGTCTCAATCTTTGAGATACCCAACGATAGCACTGTAGAAAGTCCACCGATATAACATATTTTGGTGTAATTGCCGTCTGCCATGATATATGCTATATTATCGACAAACAGTAGAATCATCTCGTCGCGATTGTTGATACAAATCTTTTTCATAATATTAATGATTTAAAATGATATTTCAGGCCCATTCTATTCAATGTCATATAAATCATCAATAGGACCACCATACATGTCAGAATCTGGGTATATAATATTTTCGCACATACCAGGACCTCCGTACATACAAACAATATCTTGTATAGGGTCTAAAGGGTCGTCTATAAAAATTGGTTCTTCTGGCTCAAGAGGTTCTTCTGGCTCAAGAGGAACTTCTGGTTCAACTGGTTCTTCTGGCTCAATTGAAACTTCTGGTTCAATAGGAACTTCTGGCTCAACTGGTTCTTCTGGTTCAATAGAATCTTCTGGCTCAAGAGGTTCATCCAGTTCTTCTGGTTCTACAGGATCAACAATAATAGTTTCCTGTTCTACAACTTCAGTATTGTCATTAGTTCCAAACGAACTTATATGTTCTTGTACATTGTCTTCACTCACAACCTCAACAACGGGTTCTTCTACATGACTATCGTTATCGGTTGTTTTTTTGTCGATTATTACATCCGCCCCAAATGATCCTCCAACACTTCCTACAGCAGCTGCCGCAGAAAGAGCAGCTGCGCGTTTAGCTTTTTCTTTATCCATATCATTTGCTATTAAAAAGTTTGTTATAATTACAGAACATCAGGCTTCCATCATTATTTCTCAAATGCATTCCATTGCCTTGGCAATATTTGAACACCTTGCAGTCGGCACACTCACCACTGCGCATCCACTCACGATTGCGATATTTGTCGAAACGATTTTGCCATACGTTCCAAAAATCATCCTTATATATATTTCCCTGATGATAGTTGCTTCGGATGCTCAAACAACCAGAAATCGAACCATCGCTCAGCACAGATGCCGTCGTGAGACCAGCACTACATAGGAAATGCGACCTACGCACAAGTCCTTCATAATCTCCCAAATATCCCTCGCATGCATACGACAGTTGTATCTTGCTCTCTATTCGTGTTTTTACAATAAAGTCCATAAGGTAACGGTATTGACTGTTTGACAAAACCAATTCATCATCATCTTTAGCTCTGCCCATTGGTACTATTGAAAAACAACGCCATTTAGTTACACCAGCTTCAATAAGCATGCGTTTTATTTCTTCCAATTGCGATATATTCCTACTGTTTACACATGTGATGACATCCCAAATTAAATGAGGGGCCTTCTTTATATGTCCAATAGCATTATATACAATATCAAAACTATTGTTATCGTTACGGAGCCAATTATGTGTGTCGCGCAATCCGTCAATATCAACAGCCAATGAACGTAGACCTGCATCCGAAAGCTCGTTCATCATATAAGAATCGATAAGCTTGCCATTAGAAACCATTCCCCATAAAAATCCCTTCTCTGTTATTGTACGTCCACATTCAATAATGTCTTTTCTGACTAATGGTTCACCACCTACAGTAAAGACCATTGTTTTTATATGGGGTTGATGGAGTCGCACCTCGTCAAGCACTGGTATGAAATCTTCAAATGGCATATCTGGAACATTAGAAACAGTCTTGCAATCACTGCCACAATGTCTACAAGCCATATTGCAACGTAGGGTACATTCCCAAAAGAGTTGTCGGAGAGGATGAAGAAGTTTCAGTCGCTCTCGATACCAATAGGTAATTTCTTGGTCTATTTCTTGTAGTCTATTCATCTGTTTTCGACAATTGATTTCCTATGAGTGGCAAAATATACCAAATCTACTATTCCCCAAAATATAGAACAACTAATGAATGCCAATATTAACTCAATAGTCTCCAAGTCTTCTGCCATGACTCTTGAACTATTTGTAATGTATTCGATTGTTATTAACAGGAATGAAAAGGTAAAAAATACACCCGTTACAAAATTTAATCCAATTAATAACGTAGATAACCATTTGCCAAATCTACTCTTGGTAGGAAATAATCCAAAGAATGATTTTGAAGAATAATTGTTGAAAAATATCCAAGGAATCAATAAAAAAACAAAAGCACATAAGCAATGCCCAAGAACATACCAGTTCATTGATGACAGGTCGAAATAATGATAGTACCTATTGCCATTCTCTGTTAGAGGTCCATAATGGGTATAGAGCATGAATACTGAAATAATATTAATCACGAGAATTATTGCAGCGTATAATAACTGCCACTTCCTTATAGGTGTTATTTCTTTGAAACTTTTCATAGCTTAAATTTAATATTAATTGTTCATTTTCTCCAAAAACGCGCTCGGCACATACGCTGTCACCACCGTTACCAGTTCTTCCATCACAACAGCCACTCTCTGTTGTCCCTGCCATCTTGCCACTCTTCCTACCACTCCCTTGAATGCTCCGTCTGTTACTCTCACCATCTGTCCTTTCTTGAACTTTGGCACTTCGGCTAATGACACTATAGTGTTGTCGGTTTCGGCGGCATAGATGATTCTTAGACTTTCCATCTGATGGTTGGGGACAATCATTGGGGTCTTTTCGATTCGGTTGCCAACATGGGTGTGACGATAATAAAAGCGGAGGAAGGGGAGGTTTACGTTGTCGTAAACAAAGTGTTTAAGTTGGTCTAAGGTTCCGTAAGCGAAGAAAATGTTTGGTAATAGTGATTCGGTAACTGTTTTGCGTTTGCCTTTAATTAGTTTTACTGTCGTTTGTGTAGGGTAGAAGGCTGTGATGCCTTTTGCTGTCATATACTCGTATGCGGTCTTTTCTCTGCCGTAAGTGCAGCGTAGAGCATACCAATGGGGAGGGTCTTCCGAAAGTGCATAACTGGTGGACACCCCAGTATGTGAACTCTCGGCTTTTTTACTGCTTTGAGCTTTGGGGAGGGCGTTGGAGGTAAGTCCAGCGCAGGGAGGGATTTCACCACCTCCCGAGGTGTGTATATCTTCTGATATACAGCCATCGATATTCATATCGCTTAACTTAATTCTAGACAGAATTATGTTGGTACAGACAAAAAAAAGCGTGAACCGTCCGTTGTCCGATCCACACTCTGAGGCCGTGAGAAGTGCCTATACTGCTGAACGAACAACAGTATAGCCCACGCCGATATGATATATAGCAATATCCGTACTTTCGGCTTGATGCAAATAATTGTACGACAAAATGTCAGAACACAATAAATGCTTCTGCGAAAATACAAAAGGTATATCACACCCCTGGACATTTACCGTTGTCATGTTCAAGGCAGTACATGTATCTTGAAATTTCTCACGTTTCAGAGTGTACGTTGAACGCGACGTTTGTAAACGCCTAATATGTCTGGACTGCTTTTCCCACCCAATACCCGCTTTGTGTAGATATGTCATATTGATGACCTTATTACACTCTGCACGGCGTAGGCTGCCGAGTCGGTTGTCATATGTGATAAGAACACGTTCTTTTGCGACAACAGCGGTCTGGCTTTTCAGTCCGAATGCAAAGTTACAAAAGAAAAATGAAAAAATATTATTTTGCAATAAAAATTGCACAAGATTTTTATGCAAATATCGTACAGGCAGTAAAAAAGTGTTACAAACGAAAAATTGATTTTAGAGTTTTCAATTGGCGTTTTTTAGTGGTTGGGCAACGTCAATATTCGTGTTTTTCATCATTCAAGGCTTCGTTGCTCTTCAAAAGGACTACTTTTGGAGTGTAACGAAGCCCCAATTGCATTGCAAAAGGACTACAGTTGCAATGCAATAGTTGTCCTTTTGAAGTAAAAAGGAGCTTTTTTTTGAAGCAGAAACTTGCATCGCAAAGTCGTTATCGACATAACTCACTGTGTATAAGCAACATAACCATAACCGCTCAAAACTCACGAATTTTGAGCTAAAGATTTCCTCGCGCGTTCAACTCGCAGTTTTGAGCGGTCAAGAATGCAAATATAGGAACGAGCTGCGCTTCGCTCAGGCTGAGAAGGTGATGTGTTGATGGGGTGTAGTTTGCCAACTGAACTATCACCATTATACATAATAAATATGGTTTAAAAGTCAAAAAATCAGGCAAGCGTGTTTTTATGTGCAATAGTTTGTATAACTTTGCAGTCCAAAACGTATATTATGAACCAGGAAATAGAACGCAGGCGAACTTTCGCCATCATTTCACACCCTGACGCAGGTAAGACTACGCTCACCGAGAAGTTTCTTCTCTTTGGCGGCCAGATACAGGTGGCAGGTGCAGTAAAGAACAACAAGATACGCAAGTCGGCTACGTCCGACTGGATGGAAATCGAGAAGCAGCGTGGTATCTCGGTGTCGACTTCGGTTATGGAGTTCGACTACGAGGGCTACAAAATCAACATTCTTGACACTCCGGGTCACCAGGACTTCTGCGAGGACACATACCGCACTCTTACAGCTGTCGACTCTGCCATCATCGTAGTGGACGGTGCGAAGGGTGTGGAGACTCAGACACGTAAGCTGATGGAGGTGTGCCGCATGCGCAACACTCCGGTTATCATATTCATCAACAAGATGGACCGCGAGGGTCGCGACCCGTTCGATCTGCTCGACGAACTGGAGGAGGAACTTCAGATCAGCGTGCGCCCGCTGTCATGGCCTATTAATATAGGTGTAAAGTTTAAGGGTGTATACAACATCTACGAGAACAAGCTCGACCTCTTCAAGCCCGACAAACAGCGCGTGACTGAAAAGGTTGAGGTTGACATCAACTCTACAGAACTTGAAGAGCACATCGGCGAGCAGGATGCCAAGCAGCTGCGCGACGACGTGGAGCTGATTGACGGCGTATATCCCGAGTTTGACGTTGAGACATACCGCTCGGCTGAGGTGGCTCCTGTATTCTTCGGTTCGGCACTCAACAACTTCGGTGTGCAGGAACTGCTCAACTGCTTCGTTAAGATAGCTCCGTCGCCAAAGCCTACCAAGGCTGAGGAGCGCACTGTAGAGCCTGAGGAGCAGAAGTTCACGGGCTTCATCTTCAAGATTACTGCCAACATCGACCCCAACCACCGCTCATGTATCGCTTTCTGCAAGGTGTGCAGCGGCAAGTTTGAGCGCAACAAGCCCTATCTGCATGTGCGTCAGGGCAAGACTCTGCGTTTCTCTTCGCCCACTCAGTTTATGGCTCAGCGCAAGAGCACCATCGACGAGGCATGGCCGGGCGACATCGTAGGTTTGCCTGACAACGGCATCTTCAAGATTGGCGACACACTGACTGAGGGCGAGAAGCTGCACTTCCGCGGACTGCCTTCGTTCTCGCCAGAAATGTTCAAGTATATCGAGAACGACGACCCAATGAAGGCAAAGCAGCTTGAGAAGGGTATCAACCAGCTCATGGACGAGGGTGTGGCACAGCTGTTTGTCAACCAGTTTAACGGTCGTAAGATTATCGGTACTGTGGGTCAGTTGCAGTTTGAGGTGATACAGTATCGTCTGGAAAACGAATATAACGCCAAGTGCCGTTGGGAACCCGTCCATCTGCACAAGGCTTGCTGGATAGAGAGCGACGATGCTGATGAACTCGACCAATTCAAGAAGCGCAAGTATCAGTATATGGCTAAGGACCGCGACGGACGCGATGTATTCCTTGCCGACTCTGGCTATGTGCTGTCTATGGCTCAGCAGGACTTCAAGCACATCAAGTTCCACTTCACAAGCGAGTTCTAAGAAAAGTAAAAGAGTAAAAAGGTAAAAGAGTAAAAGAGTAAAAAGACTGAAGAGATTATTGTCTCTAAGGCTATACATAAAGCAATGAGGGTGTGTCAATTTGTTTTGACACACCCTCATTTTATTTTCGAGGCTTTCCCATTTTATTTATACAACTGGATTCAACCGTTCAATTTCCTGTTTCTGCAGACCAGTTGCTTTTGCAATGTCGTCAATTGACATTCCCATATTTAATAAATTTCTGGCAATCTCAACACGTCCTTCTGCTCTGCCTTCAGCTCTGCCTTCCTCCATGCTTCTCCTATTAGAATCGACAAAAAGCAAGCGTTCTGCACCGAGTTTGTCCCAAAAGTCGTCGTAGGCAAGAAGCTCATTTTTCGACATTGCTGATTCTTCTACAGCCTTTAGTGCTTTAGAGGTCTCGGGATTGTCCAACAGTTCTTGCGGAACTTCCTTTGTATGCTCATCTATCTCTGTCAGAAATCTAAGCCACAGCACAGCCATTTTCTTTTCTTTGATGGAATGAGCCTGGAATTTTGGCAGCTCCACGAATGTGAAATGAAGTCCGTCGATAATCTCGTCGCTATGCAGTTCGTGCACAACATTGTAGTTATGGATAAACTCATCCGGATATTCCTTCATGAAAGTCTCGTTGACAAGATTGAGCGAATAGACAGGCTGTAACATTTCATACTTGCGTTTTTTGTCAAGCTGACGCACAAAAGCCTTGGAAGCATTAAACAGCACACGCTGTTTGAACGCCTCTGTCCAAAGCATCTGCATTTCTACAATAAATTGCCTGTTTTTTACATCGCGACATCTCACGTCAACAATACTGTTCTTACCTACGTAAGTGTCGGGCACAAGTTCAGGCGACAGATACTCAACGCTCTCTATCTGCTCGTCATCAGCCAATGGCAGCAGGGCGTTAAGCAGACTGATGAGCAAATCCTTATGTTCACCAAATATCTTCTTGAATGTGAGGTCGGCTTTAGGGTCAAGATATCTCATAGTGGAACTATATTTATTGTTTACATATTGTTATATATGGCAAATTTACGAATAAAAATCGACAACGTTGTGGTTTTATAGATTAATTGTTGAGATTAAAATGTATATTTATATATGAATACACGTGATGAATTGAAAATTAATATTTACCTTTACAGCCAAATAAATACAACAACCATAAAAATGAAACCTTTCGTAAAACAAACAATCTACAACAGGTCTTTAATCAAGACATTGAGTGTGGCTTTGCTTACTGCCGCACTGGGATTTGGCACACACGCAACGGCTGCTGCCAAATCAGACAACAAGAATACTACTAAAGAAATTGAGAAATATTTCGGTGAGCGTCTGGCTGGCAAGAATGCCAAACTCAACTGCAACACCAAGGTGAAGACGACTGACGTAGCATCGTCGAGAACTATGGTTTGGGAGGCTTGGAAGCGCGCCAACGACGCACAGGACAAGAACATAATGACAAACCTGCCCAACCTGTCGGACGCCAAGACCGGCAAATGGCAGTTGCCTGCACAGCTTGAACCGAACGCCATAATGCCGTATTATTATGGTAAGAAGGTGGCAGCCGGCGAGACTGTGCCAGCCGACGGACTGCCCCTGTTTGTATACATGCACGGTTCGGGACCCAAGGCGCAGGAGTGGATAACGGGGCTGAAGCTTGCACAGATGTTCAAGGACTCGCCTTCAGCCTACTTCATACCACAGATACCTAATGAGGGCAATTACTACCGCTGGTGGCAGCAGTCGAAACAGTGGGCATGGGAGAAGCTGCTGCGCATGGCTATGCTCTCGGGCGAGATAAATCCAAACCGTATATATATGTTCGGCATCTCGGAAGGCGGATACGGTTCACAGCGTCTGGCTTCATTCTATGCCGACTATCTGGCGGCTGCCGGACCAATGGCTGGCGGCGAACCGTTACGCAACGCTCCTGTAGAGAATTGCGCCAACATCGGATTCTCGTTCCTTACAGGCGAGTACGACCAGATGTTCTTCCGCAACCGTTTCACCTACGAGACAAAGCTGGCGTTTGACAGTCTGCAGGCTCTGCACCCCGACCAGTTCAAGCACCGCATCGAACTGGTGCCCAAATGCGCCCATCAGATTGACTATCGCCCCACGACACCGTGGTTGAGCGAGTTCACACGCAACCCCTACCCCAAGCACATGATGTGGGAGGACTTTGCAATGCACGGACGCCACCGCCAAGGATTCTACAATCTGCGTGTAGACAAGCGCCCAACCCTCGACTCGATGTCGCGTTCTACCTATACAATGGACATCGTTGACAACACCATCAACATAACAGTGAAGACTGTGAGATACGAGATTCTGGAAACCGACCCCTACTGGCACACTATCGACATGAAGATAAAGCGCCACTACTCGGAAGCCAGCGACCTGCAGTTCACCGTGTTCCTCGATGAGCATCTGGTAGACATGAACCGCAAGGTGACTATTATTGTCAACGGACATAAGGTGTTTGCAGGCAAACCCAAGACAAACATCCAGAACATGGCAGAAAGCGTGGCTACATTCGGCGACCCTTGCCGTATATATCCAGCGGCAGTGCAGGTGAAGCTGTAGACTACTTGTCTATCTTGCTTATCTCGCTTGCCTCCCAGTCCTGCCACTGCTTCATGGCTTCCTGCCAATCGGTCTGCTCGCCAGCGGCAACAGCGTCCTGCATCCGGGCTGCTTCGTCGCGCTCACGGTCGCGTGCTCGCTTGGCCTTCATGTCGGCAATGGTCTGGTCGTCGAGTATGCGTATGGCGCCACGGTGTATGGCGTCATACAGTTCCTGCTCGCCAAATGCACGTCCAGGCACATTAAAATCGGAGATGTTGAATTCATACTCTACACGCAGCTTATGACGAATCTCCTTCTGCTTGGCACGGTTGGCACAGTTCTTCAGTCGCAGGAGCTTGGCAATGCCCTGAATTTCGGAATCAGAATATTTGTTTCTTCCCATACAAATTTAATAACAGTCTGAATTAATAATTTTCGTAATCAATTTTACATACAATAAATTAATGGCAATGTCCGCAGCGTTCAATGCAGGCATTGCCATTATTTTATGCTTAACAACTTGCAAAATTAGCTTATTTTGTTAAATAATCCACTTTTTAACTGCAAATATTTGTTTTGTTCGAATATAAGCTATATATTTGCGGTATCATTTTTTGATGATTTCGATTTTTACGAAATCAACAGTTATGAGGTTGGTAGCTTCCTGCACCAACCTCTTTTGTTTTTTATGCCGTCTCGTCATCGAGCTACACGCAACTCTGAGCGGTCGATGTCGCCGGAGCCCTTCTTGTTGGTGCAGAGCGTGCGCAATGTGCCCTTCAGTTCAATATCGCCACTGCCGCGCAAATCAATATCGGCATTGCCACAATTAACGAAGTTAAGGTCGAGGTCGCCACTGCCAAGCAGCGAAGCCTGGACATCGGCTACACCAATAAGCGTAGCGTCAAGGTCGCCCGAACCACGGAGCGCTGCAACAGCCTTGCGTGCCTTCAGCGTCTTCACTTCAAGGTCGCCACTGCCAAGCAGTTCGAGATTGGCTGCAGCACAGTCAACGCTAAGTGCTTTAACATCGCCACTGCCACGCAGACGCAACGAAATATTGTCGCACAATACATTGCGCAGGTTGACATCGCCCGAACCTGAGAGTTCCACGTCAAGAGCATCGGTGTCGATATTGCCTTGAGCGACGAAACAGCCCGAACCTTTCAGATAAACAGACGTAATGTCGGGCGACGAAACATAGACTGTGAGGCGCGACTGGCCGACAAATCTTATTCCGCGGCCTTTAGTGGTAATGACAAGAGTCTCGCCCTTCTGCCTTACATCGAGATTGTCTACAAGACTCTTGGTTCCCTCAATGCGAACCGACGAAGTCTTGCCCTGAACAAACTTTATATCGGCAGATGTATACGACTCAATCTTGCAAAAATAGCCAACCTTGACCACACGCTTCACAAACGAACGGTCTGCCTTAAAATCGCTACTCGAATAGTAGCATGCTGTGCACGCTACACAAATCGCCACTAACATGACGAACGAAAAAACACGTTTTGCTGTCATCATAATACTAAATATTAATTATTAATCGTATATTTGACGCAAAGCTACAAAAAAAAGTTGCAAAAATGAAAAAAAGTTGGCTGTACCATACTAAATTTGTAACTTTGCAGCCAATACATTATTTAAACAATGGGCATAGAATTATTAACCGCGGCGGAAGCCGAAGCACTCAAGGCATATATCAACACAGCCGAACACATTATTATTTGTTGTCATAAGTCGCCCGACGGCGACGCAATAGGTTCGTCACTTGCATGGGCCGACTATCTGCGCACGCTCGGCAAGGCCCCCGAAATCATTGTGCCTGACGCTTATCCCGACTTTCTACAGTGGATGCCCGGCACCGAGCGCATCATACGCTACGACAAGCACGCTGCCGACAAGGCCGACCCGATGCTTGCCTCAGCCGACCTTATCTTCTGCCTCGACTTCAACGGCACCGACCGTGTAGACGAGATGAAGGACGCTCTGGAGCAGTCGCCTGCCAAGAAGATAATGATCGACCACCACCTCGACCCGCGCATGGACACCGTACTGACCGTGTCGCACCCGCACATGTCGAGCACCTCCGAACTCGTGTTCCGTATAATATGGCAGTTGGGCGGATTCGAAGAGATGTCGCGCAAGTGTGCTGCATGCATATATTGTGGCATGATGACCGACACGGGCGGATTCACATACAACTCTACACGCCCCGAGATATTCTACATCGTAAGCCAACTGCTGACCAAGGGCATCGACAAGGACAAGATATACCGCAACGTATTCAACAACTTCAGCCCGTGGGCAATACGTCTGCGCGGCTATCTGATGAGCCAGAAGCTCAACGTGTTTGGCGACATTCACGCCTCCTACTTCACCATCTCGCGCCGTGACATGCGCGACTTCCACTTCATCAAGGGTGACGCTGAGGGGCTTGTCAACGAACCACTGAAGATAAAAGGCATGCGCCTGTCGGTTTCGCTGCGCGAGGACGACCGTCGCGACAACACCATCTGGGTGTCGCTACGCTCAGTAGACGACTTCCCCTGCAACAAGATGGCAGCCGACTTCTTCAACGGCGGCGGCCATCTCAACGCCAGCGGCGGCAGACTCTACTGCTCGCTCGACGAGGCTGAACGCATAGTGAGAAATGCGTTTGAGCAATACAAAGACCTGCTCACGAAATAAAAAACGTGAAATATTGTCAACCCAAGGTGACATTACATATAATTTTTGTACTTTTGTACGATAATTAGTGATTTCAATCAAATAAAAAAGAAAAAGCAATTGATGAAGACGTTAAAATTCTTAGCGCTCACACTCTTAGCCATTGTGGCTCTTGCTTCGTGTAGCGACAGCGAAACTTATGCCGACTTGAAAAAGAAGGAACGCTCGGCTATAAACCGATACATTGCCAACCAAAAGATAAAGGTCATATCTGAGGATGTATTCAACGCACAAAACCAGACCACAAACGTTGACAAAAACGAGTGGGTGCTCTTTGAAGGCACTGGCGTATATATGCAGATTGTGCGCGAGGGATGCGGCAAGAAACTGGAAAGCGGCAAGACCGAAAAGATACTGTGCCGATTCAACGAGTACAACATCCTCGAATCAGACTCTACACTGCAATGCACCAACATCTACTCATACAACTGGTTGGTAGAAAAAATGACAGTGAAGAATACATCAGGTACATTCTCTGGAACATTCGACAAAGAAAGCAGTCTGATGTACAAAACATATAGCTCAACAGCTGTTCCTTCGGGATGGCTCGTTCCGCTGACTTATATCAAGCTTGGCCGTCCAGCATCAGAAACTGACGAGATAGCCAAGGTGAAACTGATTGTTCCGCACTCAATGGGACAAAGCAATGCCTCGCAGAAAGTTTATCCGTGCATGTACGAGATAACATACCAGCAGGGAGCATAATTGCAGAATCGGCGGCCGCTCAACAACAGCCACCCGAATACTAAAGACTAAAGTCAAACATTTAAAACATCATTACTATGACACTAATCAAGTCAATTTCAGGTATCCGCGGCACTATCGGCGGACCTACGGGCGACACTCTCAATCCGCTCGACATCGTTAAGTTTACAACTGCCTACGCTACATTCATGAAGCGCAATGCCAAGACCGAAGGTCGCGGCAAGATAGTAGTTGGTCGCGACGCACGTATCTCAGGCGACATGGTACGCAACATCGTGTGCGGTACTCTTATGGGTATGGGACTTGATGTTATCGACATCGACCTCGCTACTACTCCTACCACAGAACTGGCTGTACGCTGGACAGGCGCTATGGGCGGTATCATCATAACAGCAAGCCACAACCCACGTCAGTGGAACGCTCTGAAGTTGCTCAACAGCGAGGGCGAATTCCTGACAAAGGAGAACGGCAACGAGGTTCTCGAAATCGCCGAGAAGGAAGACTTCGACTATGCCGACGTTGACCATCTGGGCCACTATACACGCGACGACTCAATGGACGCTCGTCACATCCAGAGCGTACTCGACCTCAAGCTGGCTGACGTAGAGGCTATCAAGAACGCCAAGTTCAAGGTTTGTGTTGACGCTATCAACAGCGTTGGTGGTGTTATCTTGCCCGAACTCCTTAAGGCTCTCGGCGTAGAGTTCACAATACTCAACGGCACACCTAACGGCGACTTCGCCCACAACCCGGAACCATTGGAGAAGAATCTTCAGGGTATCATGGACGAGATGAAGAGCGGCAAGTACGACCTCGGTATCGTTGTTGACCCCGATGTTGACCGTCTGGCTTTCATCTGCGAGAACGGCGAGATGTTTGGCGAGGAATACACACTCGTTAGCGTAGCCGACTACGTACTATCACACACACCGGGCAACACCGTAAGCAACCTCTCTTCTACACGCGCTCTGCGCGACGTTACCGAGAAGCACGGTGGCGTATACGCTGCATCGGCTGTAGGCGAGGTTAACGTTACAACCAAGATGAAGGCTGAGCACGCCGTTATCGGCGGCGAGGGCAATGGCGGTGTTATCTATCCTGAGAGCCACTACGGCCGCGACGCATTGGTAGGTATCGCTCTGTTCCTCTCTTCACTGGCTCACAAGAAGTGCACAGCAAGCGAGTTGCGTGCTACATTCCCAAGCTATCAGATTGCCAAGAACCGCATCGACCTCACCCCGTCTACCGACATCGACGCAATCCTCGAGAAGGTGAAAGAAATGTTCAAGGACGAGAAGATTACTGACATCGACGGCGTTAAGATTGATTTCCCCGACAAGTGGGTTCACCTGCGCAAGTCGAATACCGAGCCTATCATCCGTGTATACAGCGAGGCTGCTACAATGGAAGAGGCTGACGCACTGGGCAAGAAGCTCATGCAGGTAGTTTACGACATGCAGTAATACAATAATACAAAATGCCGCAACATCCAATTTCATAGATGGATTGTTGCGGCATTTTACATTTATGCCTCTTCAGACCTGACGTTTGAAGTTATACAATTGACTTAGGGTGTTTCACCATAAAACAGAACAGACATGAGCAAATCCTTCTTTACAGCAATAGCCATAGTTACAGCTATGATTACATGCACCAATGCCATGGCACAACAGGCCGACAACTTCCCCTACCCTACAGTGCCAGACACATTGCGCACTGCCGAGACGCGTGCCTTGTACGTAATGGAACACTACTGGGACCGATTCAACTTTGCCGACACAACACTGATGCACCGCCCCGAAACGACCGAACAAGGATTTGCCAACTTCATCGACCTCCTGCCGCGTGTGGCTCCATCGACTGCCACTCTCGGCGTAAAGGCATTTGCCGACCATCTATACAACATCAAGGCTGCCAATGCTGAGGACAGCAATACACCCGAACGCATACGCGAATACTTCGCCACACTGACCGAGAAATATCTCGGTGACTCCGAATCGCCGTTGCACAACGACCTGCTCTACGCCCAGTTTCTCGACATAATGGCTGCAAATAAGTTCGCCTCAATGGCCGAACGCACACGCAACGAATACATGGCGCGCAACCTGAAGAAGAATCTTCCAGGCACCACAGCCACCGACTTCGTTTATATCGACCGCAAGAACCAGCAACGCCAGCTGCACAATCTGAAAGCAAAATACACATTATTATATTTCTACGACCCCGATTGCGACCACTGTCACGAAGTAGCGACACAGATAGCTGCAATGCCCGAATTGGCATCGCCAAACATCACAGTGCTTGCAATATATCCATATAGCGACTCCGAAATGTGGAAGACGAAGAAATCACATTTGCCCGCCACATGGAACGAAGGCTACAGTCCCGACGGACAAATCACCACCGACGACATATACTACATCAAGTCGGTACCGTCGGTATATCTGCTTGACGAACAAAAACGGGTAGTGCTGAAGAATCCAAGCATCACACTACTGCAAAATACATTACGGAAACTGACGGCAACAGCCGCCAAGTAATATTACAAAAACAAAAAACCGCGAGGCTTAATAAGCTTCGCGGTATTTGTTTTCGTCCTTATCCTCAAGCATCGAGAGATAGCTCTGATAGCGTGATGCTGCTATGTAATGCTCTTCAACGGCTTTCAGCACGGCACAACCAGGTTCGTGAGTGTGCGTGCAGTTGTTGAAGCGGCAGTCCTTCGAGAAGTGGAATATATCCTTGAAGTAGCTTGTCAGCTCTTCGGGCTCGATGTCAAACGTTCCGAAACCCTTGATGCCCGGAGTGTCGATAATCCATCCACCCTCGGGAAGCGGCAACATCTCAGAGAATGTAGTGGTGTGCATACCCGTGTTGTGAGCGTCGGAAATCGACGACGTGCGCAGGTTGGCATCGGGAAGGATATGATTGATGAAGGTAGACTTGCCCACACCGCTGTTGCCGCTGAGCAATGTAATCTTGTCCTTCAGCATAGGCAGTATGCTGTCCATACCCAGTCCCGTAGTGGCCGACACAGCCACACACTCGTAGCCAATCGTACGATAGAGCGTCATCATCATCTCCTGATAGTGACGTTCTTCGTCCGAGAGAATATCGGTCTTGTTGAACACGAGCACAGTCGGCACGCTGTAGGCCTCGGCAGTGGCAAGAAAGCGGTCGATGAATATGGTGCTTGTCTGCGGATAGTTGACCGTGACAATAAGGAAAGCCTGGTCGACATTGGCAGCAATGATGTGGCTCTGCTTGCTCAGGTTTTGCGACTTGCGTATGATATAATTGCGTCGGTCGCAAATGGCAGTGATGAAAGCCGTGCCCTCCTGATTGCGCACAATCTCCACACGGTCGCCCACAGCAACGGGATTGGTGCTGCGTATGCCTTTAAGGCGGAAGTTGCCCTTTATCTTGCAGTCTACATTCTGCGCGTCGTCAGTGCGCACAGTGTACCAGCTGCCCGTGTTCTTTATTACTAAACCTTGCATTCAATACTATACTGTCATGATTTCCTTCTGCTTTGCAGCGAGCAGGTCATCAACCTTCTTGACAAACTTGTCGTGAATCTTCTGGAGTTCGCCCTCAGCGTCCTTCTCCAAATCTTCCGACAGACCGTCCTTGATAGCCTTCTTCAGCTTGTCCTTTGTCTCCTGACGAGCATTGCGAATCTCCACCTTAGTGCGCTCGCCAATCTTGTTGCACTGCTTGACAAGCTCCTTACGGCGCTCCTCGGTAGGCTGCGGAATGCCAAGGCGGATAATCTCACCGTTATTCTCGGGAGTGATGCCTACGTCGCTATCCATGATAGCCTTCTCAATCTCGCGGATCTGCTTCTTGTCGAAAGGACGGATAGCGATAGTGCGTGGATCGGGCACAGTAACGTTGGCTACCTGGTTCAATGGCACCATCGAACCCCATGAACTAACTCGAACGCCGTCAAGAATTGCCACGTTGGCACGTCCGGCACGGATACGTGCAAGCTGCTCCTCAAGGTACATTGCACCCATTTCCATGCGCTCCTCGGCGCTGTTCAA
Source organism: uncultured Prevotella sp. (assembly GCA_900550035.1). Lineage (GTDB taxonomy): Bacteria > Bacteroidota > Bacteroidia > Bacteroidales > Bacteroidaceae > Prevotella. The sequence continues at coordinate 42,403 of URQS01000015.1, forward strand.
TGTTTCTTTTACGTCTATCATATTAATATTGTATTAGTTTCGTACAGTCGTTTTTCAATATTCGATTTGCAAATTTAATGAAAATACTTGACACTACGCTACAATACAAACCAAAATTATCGCAATAATACGCCCTATATCTCTTTTAATAAGGTTAGCCACAAAAAAACACAATGAATATTTGCTTATGTTAAAATTATTGGTAAATTTGCATAACTATGAACTAAGAGATGCATATAACTAAAACAAACTATGATAAATTTTTCTAAACGTATTTTTCTTCCAGCATTGGCTCTGATGACGCTTTCAGGCGTTGCCAATGCTGAGAATATCAGCGTGTCTACCCCCAAGACATCGCTCGTAGTGGATGCCACCAAGGGTGGAGCATTCAAATTTGTGTATTATGGCGACAAGCTGACAGATGCCGACATAGCCACACTCCAGGCTGGCGGAACATCCGGCAAGGACGCATATCCTGTGTACGGACTAATCGGTGCTTCGGAAGCTGCTCTCTCCGTGCGCCACGCTGACGGCAACATGACGCTGCAGATGGACGTGGCTGACATCACCGAACAGACGGAGAAGAACGCCAAGGTGCTGAAGGTGAAGCTCAAGGACCGCGTCTATCCGTTCTACGTTACGGTCTGCTATCGTGCATATAACGACGTGGACATCATCGAGATGTGGACCGAGATAAACAATGGTGAGAAGTCGACAGTCACCCTCTCGCAATTCGACTCAGCCTATCTGCCCATACGTCGTGGCAACGTATGGATGTCGCACTTCTACGGTGCTTGGGCCAACGAGGCACAGCTGTCGGAGGAGGAACTGAAGCCCGGCACATTCGTCATTGAAAACCGCGACGGAACACGCAACGCCCACACATCACGCGGCGAAGTAATGTTCTCGCTTGACGGCAAGGGACGGGAGAACACGGGCCGTGTGATAGGTGCTGCCATCTGCTATTCTGGCAACTACAAGCTGCGTGCCGTGACCGACGAGTCAGAGTATCACCAGTTCTTTGCTGGCATCGACGATTACAACTCGGAGTATCACCTCGCCAAGAACGAGACCTTCACCACTCCTGTCACAGCCTTCTCATACAGCAAGGAGGGAATGAGCGGAGTGAGCCGCAACTTCCATCGCTGGGGCAGACAGTACAAACTGATGAACGGCAACGTCGAGCGCAAGATTCTGCTCAACTCTTGGGAGGGTGTTTACCTCAACATCAAGGAGCCGGAGATGGCGCAGATGATGGCTGACATCAAGTCGATGGGTGGCGAGCTATTCGTCATGGACGACGGATGGTTTGGCAATAAGTACAAGCGTAGCGTTGACAACTGTGCGCTGGGCGACTGGGTTGTAGACAAGCAGAAGCTGCCCAATGGCATTGAGGGATTGCTTGCTAAAGCCAAGAAGCAAGGCATAAAGTTTGGCATCTGGCTCGAGCCGGAGATGTCCAATACCAAGAGCGAACTCTTCGAGAAGCATCCCGAATGGGTGATAAAGGCTCCACACCGCGACCTTAAGTGCGGACGTGGCGGCACGCAGGTGGTACTCGACCTCGGCAATCCTAAGGTGCAGGACTTCGTGTTCTCCATCGTCGACGACATGATGACCAAGTATCCAGAGATTGACTACATCAAGTGGGACGCCAACATGAACATATCCAACCACGGCTCGCAGTATCTTACTGCCAACAATCAGAGCCATCTCTACATTGAGTATCACCGTGGTTTCGAGAAGGTATTGCAGCGCATCCGTGCCAAATACCCCGACCTCACCATCCAGGACTGCGCTTCCGGCGGCGGACGTGTCAACTGGGGCACTCTCCCCTACTTCGACGAGTTCTGGACCAGTGACAATACTGACGCCCTTCAGCGCGTATATATGCAGTGGGGAACCAGCTACTTCTTCCCTGCCATCGCTATGGCGTCGCACATATCCAACGCCCCCAACCATCAGACAGCCCGCACCGTGCCTTTGAAGTATCGCACCGACGTGGCTATGAGCGGACGTCTCGGCATGGAGATACAGCCCAAGGTGCTCAGCGAAGCCGACAAAGACCAGTGCCGCAAAGCTATAGCCGACTACAAGCGCATACGGCCTATCGTGCAGTTTGGCGACCTCTATCGCCTTCAGTCGCCCTACGAGAAGAAGGGTGTGGCTTCGCTCATGTACGTGACCGATGCCAAGGAAAAGGCGGTGTTCTTCTGGTGGAAGACCGAGTCGTTCTGCAATCAGCATCTGCCACGCATCCCGATGGCTGGTCTCAACCCGCAGAAGCGCTATCGCATCACCGAACTTAACCGCATCGACAAGACTCCGCTCGCCTTCGAGGGCAAGACTTTCTCAGGCGAATATCTCATGCAGAACGGCCTGGAGATTCCTTATGGACATAACGCCGACTGGGGCAAAGCCAACGAATGGTCAAGCCGAGTGCTGCTGCTCGAAACAGCCGAGTAACAGAATTTTTAGATAGATTGTCATTCAATAAGCGGTATACCGTTCAATAGGTAGTTGGAAAACAGTTAGTTAATAGTAGTAGTTGAAAAAAAGTCCCCGTCACTGTGTTAGTGGCGGGGACTTTACGTTTAAATCTTACAACCTCAGTCCTACTCCAACGGTGAATGGATGCCATTCGGGAGCATACTTTGTATGCAACAGCGGAGTGAGCGATGTGCGTGCGTAAAGCATCAAGAAGCCATATCCAAGACGTGCCTCAAGATTTATGCCTACAGGATTCATGTTGACATCTCTTGTCAGCGTATGTCTCTTGCCGAGCTTATAGCGTGAACGCTCCTTGGCACGAAACTCTATAGATGGGCCGAAAGCTGCATAGACGTCTTCAGAACCGATGCGGTTGGACCATTCCAACATTATCGGAATGCGGACGGCACAATAGCTTAGGTAGCTTTTCGACGGACGCTCGCCATTCTCATCATCTCCAACGGCGAAAGGCTTAAAGCTTGTTATACCGTCAACGGTAGTAAGCATATAGTCGGTCTTAAAGTGATGGCTGACAAAAGCCAACGACATAGCAGCCGTCACTGCCCACGAACTATTGCTTATAGGACACTCGAACGTACAACCCGTAAATCCCCATTCACCCGACTTGCTGTCGCGCATTTCCTTACCTTCCGACTTGACACCAAATGCCGAGCCTGCGAGCATGTTGCCACCAAAGAAGAAAAACGGATAATGGCTATACTCCAGATTGCGACGCTTGTATGCCTTTCTGGGGATAAAGGGCGACGTAATATACACCTGCTCCACCTCCTGTCCGTCGACAAACTCGGTCTCTCTGACCTTCTTCATCTCCATGCCGCACTTCTTGTACACACTTACATTCGTACGTTCACCATTTTGAGATATGGCAAACTTCTGACTGTTGAATACAAAAGTTGTGTCGTACGTGTTAGACACTGTGGCTGACTTCTGGGTGTATGTTGTGTCTTGCGCTGTGGTTGCCTCCTGTGCGAAAGCTATGGCTGGCATGAAGGTTGCCGTCAATACCAATGTTCTGATATTCATAATATACGTTTTTAAAAAAATTCCAAATATTTCTATTTATATATCTTGCTATCTCTTAGTATAGCATATCGACATTATGTCGTCTGGTGACAAATCGCCTTCGATGTATATCACAGCCCCTTTGCTTCGGTCGGTATTGCTAAAGAGAATATATCTATTGTTGCCTGACGGCAGTGGTGCCATCATATAATAGCCACTTGCTATTCGTCCGTCGTCCACTACCTCACGAATCTTCTTAGCAGCCCGGCGGTCGGTCTTCAGGATGTTGTTGATGCTTGCTGCATATTTGTTATTATATGTAAGGCTCTTGTATATGGCCAGTTGATAGCCTCGGAGCTTGGTGTTATGCATCACCACCATTTTGCAACCCTTAGAATGACCGTACTGCTGGAATATGCCATTAACGGCAAGTCCATCCTGTGCGTGGCACGGAAGCATAACGCACAACGTCATGACAAACAGAAGACCCATCCTGGCTGCAATCAGCGGAGGTTTGCGTATGATATCAAATAGTTTATGCATAATGTTAATGGTTTTTATTGTTGTCAAATGTTATTGCATCAGGTCGAGTGCGCTGAACGGATCGTCGTTCTCTGCCGAGACAGTCTGCAGTGCTTCATCCACCTGCTCGTTTATCACTTCTTGATTGGTGTATAGCTTTCCGTCAATGACAGCATAGTTTTGCGGTGTCGTGGTGGAAACATTATACATCTGTGTCACAAACATTACGATGACGATAGCTACAGCAGCCACAGCTGACGAAATCCATATGCGGGGTCGATACATGGCTCGCTGCAAAGTAGTTGTGCTACGCTGTTCATCCACAAAACAGAACAAGGCTCGCAGCGGTCGCCACTCTTCAGGTATGTCGTCTCCGGCAAGCCGAAACCACGTGCGCAACGTAGCCTCCTCCTCGTTAGTGGTATCGCCCGACATATATCTGTCGATAAGCATCCGAATGTCGGTTTCGTGCGGTTTTGGCATTATGTCTTTTATCATGTTCCGATTCCTTTCATCATTATTTTAATGTAAGTCTCGCGTATCTTGGTTCGTGCTCTTGAGAGGTTTCGCCTGAGATTATCAGCAGTGCATCCCGTTATCAGCATTATCTCGTCAGCGGTATAGCCTTCTATCTCCTTCATACGGAATATCTGCTGTTGCAGAGGTGGCAACTGTGCAACGATGTCGCGGATTAACCTTGTCTCGTCACGGAGTTCCGCCCGCCGGTCGTCCACAGCTATGTCCACTTGGTCGGGCATCGCTGCTGTATGGCTCTCGTGTCGTAGCTGGTCCAGATACAGATTGTGAATCATTGTCATGGCAAGCGACTTGAGCCGCCCTCCCGAATCGAGCCTTGAACGCATGTCCCAAAGGCGCAACATCACCTCCTGCACAAGGTCTTCGGCATTATCCTCTGACTTTGTGACACTCAGCGCATAGCCTAACAGCTCGTCGCGCATGGGCAGGATGATATGGTTAAATTCGCTTGGTTTCATTTCTCTTACATACATATAACGTATGAAACAAAAAAATCGGACATGCTATTCAAGATTTTTATTAGGATATTTCTCTCCTATTTCCCTATAAACAAAAAAAAGGCTTTACATTAGATTGTAGAGAACTAGTTCTCGTTATATCTAATGTAAAGCCTTTTATCTTAAACTCGAAATCCTAAATCACAATGTCTTTCCGATTTTTTGTGCTTCTTCTGCCACCATATTCGTAAGCTCCACAAACTGCTGCACTGAGAGTTGTTCGGGGCGCTTGGTCATGATGTCTTGAGCATAGAATTCGGGCGATGCAGAGCCACCGAAGATCTGGCGTAATGATACGCGCAACATCTTACGGCGCTGATTGAACACAGTCTTCACCACGCGCTTGAACAACCGCTCGTCGCATCCTAAATCCATCACCTCATTGCGTGTCATGCGTATTACGGCACTCTTCACCTTTGGGGGCGGATTGAACACTGTCTCGTCGACGGTGAAGAGATACTCAACGTCGTACCATGCCTGAATGAGCACCGACAGAATGCCGTAAGCCTTGTTGCCCGGAGCCGACGCTATGCGAAGAGCCACCTCGCGCTGTATCATACCCGTACAGCAAGGTATCAGCTCCTTATAATCGAGCATCTTGAAGAATATCTGCGACGAAATGTCGTAGGGATAGTTGCCGGTGAGCACAAACTGTTTGCCGTCGAAAATCTCGTTGAGATCCATGCGCAGGAAGTCCTGGCCAATAATATTCTCACGAAGTTTCGGAAACTTCTCGTTGAGATAAGCCACCGACTCCTTGTCTATCTCTACCGCCTTAACGGGGCGAGGCTTGGTGACAAGAAACTGCGTCATGACACCCATGCCGGGACCTATCTCAAGCACCGGTATGTCGGGACAAGCATCTACCGTGTCGGCAATAGCCTTGGCTATGCCAAGATCAGTAAGAAAGTGCTGTCCGAGATTTTTCTTTGGTCTTACGGATTTTATCATTATTCGGCCTCCTGACGGTCGTCTACATTATCACCTTCTGTAGGAGCGAGTGCTGCCTCGAAGTCAGTGATACCGTTGTTGACGAGGATGTTATACCACTGGATGAGCTTCTTGATGTCTGAATCGTGAACACGGTCGCGATCGTATGCAGGCAAAACCTCAGCAAAGAAAGCGTGCAACTCATCAGCTGAACACTTCTTGTAGTTGAGTGAGCACTCCTTCGACTGCTCCTTCTCGCCAAGGCTCTTGAGTACCTGCCACAATGGGATATCCTCAGCATCGGTGTACATTGCGATGTCGGCAAGCGATGTAACACGGTCGGAAGCGAATGCCGGCATGCGACGGTGAGTAGCGTCGATAGCCTCAACGATGAGGTTACGGTTGCCACGATTGACGAGTTTGTAAAGTCCTGGTTTACCTGCTATTGAAAGAATTGTTTCCATTTTCTTTATTTATTAATTTATTAGTTATTAATATTATTCGGGCAACAGGAATTGCACCGATATACATTCTTATATTAAATAATTACAATTATTATTCGGATAGTTTGAACAGTTGCAGCATTCGGTCTATCTGTTGCTGCAAATCGCTGGCTCCATCGTTTGTTATGACGAAGTCGCTACGCAGCTCTACTTCCTCATGCGGCATCTGTGCATCAATCCATTCGGCTGCACGCTCGGCTGATATTGAGTCACGCTGCATGATTCGCTGTATGCGCACATTGAGTGGTGCTGTAACACATACAATATGGTCGAAATGCACACGGCGGTCGAATCCGCTTTCAAAGAGTATGGCACTCTCAAGCCACTCCATTCCAGAAGTTTCATAATCGGCAGCTACAGCGGGATGCACCACATTATTAAGAGCCTGCTTGTTGGCTTCGTTTGCAAGCAGAAACTCTGCCAACACACACTTCTGAAGCACTCCGTCGGCAGAATACACTTCATCACCAACAAGCTCCTTCAGTTGGCGCTGCAAACTGAAGGACGTTCGCATAAGACGTTTGGCGGCTGCATCACAGTCGTATATCTTGATGCCGCGCTGCTCAAGCATATGGCACACATAGCTCTTGCCCGAACCGATGCCTCCTGTTATTGCTATTCTCATTGCTGTTCGATTAGATAATCCACCTGAGATATTGACAGTTTGGCGCTGCGTACGCTGTGCGGACTCGCCTTAAGGTATATGTTGCACTTGTCGGACGGATGCTCCATCAGTTCGTTATAGTCAACAACGACCTGGAACTGGTCGGCTGTGATATTGCGGAACATGCTTGCTCCAACTATGAAGTTCACCTTGACGCGCGACGGGAATGTGCGCAGCACCTTGCCCTCGGGCATGTTTATTGAGCCAACCGGCACATCAATGCTCTCCTCGGTCATGATGTCGGGATAGAGACCGATGCGCACACGGTCGGGCACCATCTTCACTCCCTTTATCTTCTCAAGCGCTACGGTCTGAATGACGGTGTCGCCGAAGTTGACTATATTAATAGGTACTGTCTTGACAAAGCGCAGCGAGTCGAGTACGCGCTTGCTTGCATACACCGTAATCTGGTCGGGCCAGAAGCGTGTACGTGCCAGATAGTACGACTTGCCCGGCACTACATAGCCAGCCATGCGTACCGGCAACTGCTTTGACACACCGTAATTGAAGTAGAAGTCGAGTCGGTCGGGTTTCACCTGTATGATTTTCGATTGTGCCATGAATCGCTGACTAAGCATCTTTAGCAAGTCAGATGCTGGCACATATCCATAACCCGTCTGACGATTGGCATATACAGAAAAGTTTACAGACACCGGTTGTATCATGTCGCCATACATATATGTGGCAAGAGTGAATCCCTTGTCGCGTACTGTGACACGCACGGTATCCTCCATTTCGGTGGTGAGCACTACATTCTTGGGCACATTCACCAACCTAACCGGCACTTTTATTTCCTGTTCATATGTTTCGTTCAATGCCATCATGAGCCAGAATATGCTGCTCAGGAATAGAAAGAACAAAAAAATCAGAAACTCCTTGTTCACCGAACTGAACAAGAAGTTCCTGACAACCTTGAATATTTGCGTCAAACGATATTTCATCTGGCAAACCTTCCGTATGTTTTATTACTTCTGTACTGACTGTGCGTTATCAGCGTAAACACCAGTCTTGTCTACAGTGATGACTACACCACGTGCAATCTCCACCTCAACAATGCCAGCAGCCAAGTCTACACGGCGTACAGTGCCATGTATGCTTCCGCCAAGGAGAACTTTGTCATTCTCCTTGAGAGCGTTCTGGAACTCACGAATCTTCTTCTGCTGTTTCTGCTGCGGACGGATCATGAAGAAATACATGATAGCAAAGATTGCCACCATCATTATAATCATTCCCATTCCACCACCTTGCGCTGCCTGGGCAGCGAGTACGATTGTATTCATTGTCTATATTATTATGTATTATTAAACTTCAAAATTTAAAACTCCTGCTCGTCGGTATTGGCCTCTTCCTCCTGCTGTGCTGCATAGCGTGTGCGCAACACTTCGCCATCCTCAAGAGCTTGCTGAGCACGATTGAGACGCGGTGTTGACTGGCGACGTGGAGCCGGACGACGCTGCGGACGGTCCTCAATGGTCTTCATCAACTTGCCTGTAGATACAAGATATCTAGCTATTGAGTCGAGCATACCGTTGATGTATCCACCCGACTTAGGTGTAGAGTACAGCTTTGCAAGGTCTACATACTCGTTGATGGTCACACTGATAGGTATGTTGGGGAACGTGAGCATCTCGGCAATGGCTATCTGCATTATTACAACATCCATGTATGCCAAGCGCGAGAAGTCCCAGTTGCGTGATGTCTCACTCATATAGCGCTGATACTGGTCGGCATTGAGAATAGTGGCACGGAACAGCTTCATTGCAAAATCCTTGTCCTCCTGATCCTTGTATTCGGGAAGAAGGTCCTGCTTCGACTTGTTCTTCGGGTCGAAACGTTTGATGGTCTTCAGTACAAAAGTGTCAACCACCTCCTTATCGTCGTTCCAGTACAGGCTCTGCTCCTCAAGCAGCTGGTCAAGGCTTTCGTTCTCCTGTATGAGTTGACGATAAAGCTTGCGCCACAACTCACGATCGGCTTCATAAGAATCATCGATGTCAGCCATATAGTCGGCATAAGTCTGACTCTGCTCTATCTGATTGCAGAGCGAGCGTACAAACTCCAGATTGTCAGCCCACGACTGCTTCTGTGTCTCAGCGAAGTCGAGCAGCTGGCGGTTTTCCTCAAGCTGTACTGCAAACTTATTGTATGCGAATTTCTGCGACGGCATTTCTCCACCCTCACGCACAGCACGCTGGGTAGCCACCTCAACACGGCGGCGCTCTTCTTGAGTCACTGCTACGATAAGCTCCAAGAGGTAGTTGTACAGATCGTAAGCCTTCGAAAGACTGAACAACAGTTCCTTCTCTGCGCTGTCCATGAGTTTGTTGCCGTTCTGATAGTAAGCGTAGGTTAACTGGACTATCTTGATTCTTATTAATTCGCGATTTATCATCTCTTTGATATTATATATAATGTATCTCTAATGTTTCTGTTTGTTTTTCGCTTTGCAAAAATAGGCAAAATTGGGAGAACTACCAAGAAAATCGGTAATAATTATACATTTTGAGGATAAACTTTGCTCATTTCAGATAAAAGATGTACCTTTGCACCGCTTTTTTGAGCACATCTATACAGAAAATGAATAAAAAATTCTCGTGTGATGGCGAATTAAGGCATAAATCACATTATTTATTAAACTTAATTTAGAGTAACACAATTATGAAAGAGATTAACGTTACAGGTCAGAAGCGTGAAGCCCTTGGAAAGAAAGCTTCTAAAACATTGCGTAAGGAAGGTCTTGTACCTTGCAACCTTTATGGTTTGGCAGAGCAGGACGGCAAGCCCGTTGCCAAGTCATTCGCTATCGCTATGACAGAGCTCCGCAAGATCATCTACACTCCGCACATCTATGTTATCAACCTCAACATCGACGGCGAGTCACACACAGCTATCCTCAAGGAAATCCAGTTCCACCCGGTAACAGACGCTGTTCTGCACGTAGACTTCCTCGAGGTTAACGATCAGAAGCCTATCACAATCGGTATTCCTGTTAAGCTCACAGGTCTTGCACAGGGTGTACGTGACGGTGGTCGCATGAACCTCTCTATCCGTAAGATTGAGGTTACAGCTCCCTACCAGCAGATTCCTGAGCACCTTGACATCGACGTTACTGCCCTTAAGATTGGCAAGAGCATCAAGGTTGGCGAGTTGAGCTTCGAGGGCTTGGAGATCGCTACAGGCAAGGATGTCATCGTATGCTCTATCAAGATGACACGTGCCGCTATGTCTGCTGCTGCTAACGCACAGGCTTAATCAAATAGCACATTAGCACATTTAATAGAAAAAGGAAAGCGCACGCGTCATTACGACGAGTGCGCTTTTTTGTTTCAGCATATAGATTCAATTGAAGCACCCAAGCTTCAATTAATCATTAATCATTTACAATTAATCATTAAAGAAGTGGACAAATACTTGATAGTGGGTCTTGGCAATCCCGGACGCGAATACGAGATGACACGTCACAACACCGGATTTATGGTAGTCGACGAGTTGGCCAATAAGCTAGGTGTAACTTTCGAAGACAAGCGTTATGGTTTTGTAGCCGAAGCATCAATTAAGGGACGCAAGGTGTTCATACTGAAACCTACAACATACATGAACCTCAGCGGCAACGCTGTGCGCTACTGGCTTCAGAAGGAGAATATCGACCAGAGCCGCATGCTCGTCGTCGTCGACGACCTCTCCATTCCGCTTGGCGACTTCCGCCTGAAGGGCAACGGATCTAACGGCGGCCACAACGGACTGGGCAACATACAGCAGCTCATCGGACAGCAGTATGCACGTCTGCGTATGGGCATAGGTGCCGACTTCCAGCAAGGACAGCAGGTAGACTGGGTGCTCGGCAGATACGATGACGAGGATATGAAGACTCTGCAGCCCTCAATCGACATGGCGGTAGAGATAATAAAGAGTTTCGTACTTGCCGGATTGAGCATCACAATGAATCAGTTCAACAAGTTCGGAAAGAAAGCTAAGCAAACCAATCAGCAATAATCATATGTCAGAAACAGCACGCATAGACAAATGGCTATGGGCAGCGCGCATATTCAAGACCCGCTCTATAGCTGCCGACGCCTGCAAGAACAGCCGCGTTACGATAGGCGGACAAAACGTTAAACCAAGCCATACAATAAAGGCTGGCGAAGTGGTGAGTGTTAAGAAATCGCCTATCACCTACTCGTTCCGCGTACTCAAGACGATAGAACAGCGCGTAGGTGCCAAGCTGATACCCGAAGTATACGAAAATGTGACCGACCCCAAGCAGTACGAACTGCTTGAGATGAGCCGTATAAGCGGATTTGTAGACCGCGCACGTGGCACTGGCCGCCCCACAAAGAAGGAGCGACGTGCCCTTGACGCATTTGTCGACCCTGCAATGTTCGGCTTCGACGACATCGACGACGACATCGACAGTGACGAATAACAATCAGACCAACCGACTACGACGAACAGACGGCTTATTATACGCCGTCCTCGTCGTCAGCTTCGTCTACAACATCGCTGGCCGTATCGAGCTGCGTATCCTTGGTTATGCTCACCGTTCCACCGCGCGAAACAGTCAGTACAAGCGGCACATACTCATCACTCATCTTATCCGGTGACCCAACACTTGCTGCAAATATCAGCGATCCACCATCGGCACGGTCGAACACAATGCCAAGCAAAGCACCATCGGCATTGTCACCATCAACATACTGTGCAAAGTCAGTCTTTGAGAATGTACGGTTGAAGAAAGCCGTACCGTCAGGCCGGCTTATGGTCAGTGTTATACGATTGTCGTAGTAGCGGTTGCCTTGCTCGTCTACGGCCTGCGGAAGTGAGGTGTCGGGCTTGCGTTCTGCCACGACCTTGTATGTACCGCCGAGCCACTCCACGTCGCGCACTTGGCGATATTCGTCCATCTTCTGCACACCCTTCTTAGGCTTAGGAGCAGGTTTCTTAACGATGATATCAGTTGTACGAGGTTTTTCCTTGCACGATACAACCACGCCAAGCGACATGGCCGCCCACGCAACTATAAATAAACTATTGAATAATGTCCGTGTCTTCATAATGACGACAAAGTTAATGCAAATCGAAGACAATACAAAATGAATTCGGTCATTTTTAAACAATAAGCTATGAGAACAGCAATAACCACACTCACAATTGTCGCCCTCACACTGCTCGCTTCTTGCTCCGGCAAGAGCGACAAGCCGACGACCACAGCCGGCACCACTGTCACAGCACGTGTCGACACAACACGATTGATGGTGATGCAGATACAGCGATGCTCACGTCTGTACACCACCGAGTATCGTATACACAAGGTCATCACTCACGACGACCAAGTGAAGATGAAGGGTCGCGTACTCAGCCACGACTACGACATAAACCTGCCATTGGGCAAACGCAAGATAGCCATCCCCGTCGATGCTACCGTAAAAGCCTACATCGACTTTGCCGGTTTCTCAGATGCCAATGTACGCCGCGATTCTACACATATAGAGATTGTACTGCCCGAACCGCGCATTGTGCTGACATCGTCACGTATCGACCACAATGGCATACGTGAGTACGTTGCTTTGACACGCCGAAACTTCTCCGACGAGGAACTGTCGGCCTACGAACGACAAGGACGCGATGCCATAATAGCCGACGTTGCCAACACTGACATTATTGAGAACGCCCGCATAGGAGCCGCCAACGTACTCATTCCGATGATAGAGCAGATGGGATTCAGCCCTGAGAACATCACCATCTCGTTCAGCCGCGACTACAAGCCACGCGACATCATGAAGCTAATAGACCGTTCAACCATTGAAAACAAGCAAAATGCAAAAGTCAGATAACAACCCAATACGCCCCAAGGAGACATTCTTCGGATTCTGGTTGAAGTCAACCGCTGTGAAGATTGCATTTGTTGCAATACTTATTGTGTGCGCCGTCGTCGTGGCACGCCACTACATGAAGAAGACGGTCGACACCTCTACCCCACTTCAGATTGTCACCGATCAGAGCATTGACATCACTCCGTCGCAGATACGCTCAATAGAACAGATTGGCAAATGGTCGTTTCTGGAGGTAAGCGACGAGGAAATTGTGGACACCATACGCCACGGTTTCTTCTCTGACGACGAACTGGTGCGCATTTATTACGGCACTCTACGCCTTGGCGTTGACACACGTCAGGCTCACGAAGGCTGGATAGCCATGCGTGGCGACACGCTTTGTGCCACATTGCCACCCGTAAAGCTGCTCGACAACGACTTTATCGACGAGACACGCACCCGCTCGTTTATCGAGACCGGCAAGTGGAGCCATCAGGACCGCAAGCTGATGTACAATCGTGCCGACGCTATGATGCGCCGACGCTGCCTCACCCGACAGAATTACCAGACTGCACAGCAGAACGCAAAAAACCAGTTTGAAAACCTGCTACGCTCTATGGGATTTGAATACGTAAAGGTAGAATTTGAAAAATAAATCATATACGATAATAGAGACAATCCTTGACAAAAAACAATATGTTTTGTCAAAGATTGTCTCTATTGTCGTTTTTATATCTTTAGAAATCTACAACCGTAATGCCCGCACCGCCAAACTGCACATGCTCGTCCTTGCAACTTGTCACATTAGGCACCGACTGCAAGTACTGACGGATGAGCTGGCGCAGAATGCCGTTGCCCTTGCCGTGCAGAATGCGCACACGCGACATACCTACAAGTATCGCGTCGTCGATGAAGTGCTGCACAGCATTCAGAGCTTCGTCGCCACGCATACCACGCACGTCGAGATCCTGATGGAAGTTAAGCTTATGCGAGTCGATAGTCTGTCGTGTCTCGCGACTGATGGCAAACGTTGCCGACTGTGTCGACTCCAGCTTCTTGACGGTATGCTCAAGCCGCGATGTCTTCACCTTCGTTCTCACGTCGCCAAACACCACCGTTGCCTCCTTGCCCTGCACTGTCTCCACTGTACCCACAGTGGTCAGACCACGCATGCGCACCGTGTCGCCCACAGCAAACGTCTGCTGCTCGGCACTGGCTGAGGGCGTGGGCAGCTTGGTTCCGATAGTAGTTGGCTTGCCTGCGTTCTCCTTCTTTTCCTTCTTACGCTTCTCGCGACGTTCCTTACGTTCCATTATCTGGCGCATTTTCTTCTCGATGAGGTCATCGGCCGACTTAGTGTCAATCTCGCTGACATCCTCCTTGAAGGCGTTCAGCTCTTCACGCAGACGCTTCGTCTCCTCCTTCTCAGCCTGACACTCACGTATCTCGCGTATGGTATTCTCGATATTGCGGTTGCTCTCCTTGAGCAGTTCCTGCGCCTGCTCCTTTGCCTGCCGCAATATCTCCTTGCGTTTTTGCGCAAGTTCCTTTATTTCTTCTTCATATTTTGCGATAGTCTTCTCCAGGTCTTTCTCACGCTGGTGCACACTCTGTCGTTTGTTCTCCCAGTAGCGTTTGTCGCGCACAATGTCCTGCAGATACTTGTCGCTCTGTATATAGTCCGACCCGACGATGGCGCTCGCCTCGCGTATCACCTCATCGGGTATGCCCGTCTTGCGCGCAATCTCGATAGCAAACGACGAACCAGGCTGACCTATTGCCAGCTGAAACAGCGGTCGCATCTCATGGCGGTCGTACAGCATGGCACCATTGGCTATGCCGTCGTGCGAGTCGGCATAATGCTTCAGGTTCTGGTAATGGGTGGTTATCACGCCCCAAGCATGCTTCTTCACAAACTGGTTGAGCACAGCCTCAGCCATTGCACCACCAATCTGTGGCTCTGTACCCGTACCAAACTCGTCGATAAGCAACAGCGTTGCCTCGCCTGCCTTACGCATCATGTTCTTCATATTGAGCAAGTGCGACGAGTAGGTCGAAAGGTCGTTCTCTATACTCTGCTCGTCACCAATGTCTATCATAATGTCGTCGAACACGCCCACCTTCGAACGCTCGCTCACCGGTATTGACAGTCCGCACTGCAACATATACTGCAGCAGTCCTACTGTCTTCAGGCACACCGACTTACCACCGGCATTCGGACCCGAGATTATGAGTATGTGCCGGTCGGTTGTAAGCATTATGTCGAGCGGAACGATAGGCTTGTCCTGCTTCTTCAATGCAAGCCACAGCAGCGGATGGCGCGCCGTAATCCAGTCGATAACCGGACCCTTGTCGACTTCGGGCTCAATGGCATTGGTGAGACGTGCAAATTCGGCACGCGCACGTATGAAATCAATCTCAGCCAGCAACTGATAGGCATATATTATATCATCTACATGCGGGCGGACGAGCTTGGAAAACTCCGTCAGTATAACGATTATCTCGCGACGCTCGTCAGCCTCAAGCTCACGTATGCGATTATTTGCCTCAACTACTTCCGTTGGCTCAATAAAAACCGTCTTGCCCGTCGACGACTCGTCGTGTACTATGCCCTTGATGCGGCGTTTCATGGCAGGCGCAACGGGCACCACCAGTCGTCCGTCGCGCAGCGTCGGTGTAGCATCCTTCTCCACAAGTCCTTCGCTCTGCGCTGCATGCAGTATATTATATAATGTACGCGAGACGCTGCCCTCTGCCTTGCGCAACTGCGAACGTATTTCAGCCAGACGAGGCGAAGCTGTGTCCTTTATCTTGCCATACTTGTCCAGAATTTGGTCGATACGGCGGATGAGGTCGGGAAAGGTCAGCACATCCTCGGTCAGGGCGTGAAGCGTAGGATAGTCGTAGTTGCCGTCGTCGTCGCTACGATTCAGAAACTTCACTATACCCGATATAGTCTCAAGCGAACGACGCAGGTCGAATATCTCGTTCTCCTCAAGATGAGTGCCCTCAATGCGTATACGCTTTATCGAAGCGCGCATATCAAAAAAGAACTGCAGCGGAAAGTCGTCGGCTTCCTCCTGCATACGGCGAAACTCGCGGGTCTGCGACAGGGCGGTATTGATGCGTTCGGCATCGCTTGTGAAAGCCATGTCGTCCACCTTGTCCTTACCAAGCTGGCTCAGACAGTAACCCTTCAGCAACGAACGAATTTCGTTGAACTGTATCTTATTTTCAAAATTATCAGGATAAATCATGGTGCAAAGTTACTTTTTTTTTATTGTTTAGTAAAAAAAAGTGCCAATTAATTTGCAGAACAAAAAAAAAGCGCTACCTTTGCACTCGCAAATGAGCAAGACGACTGAATGAGTCGCAGCATGTAGCAAGACTACATCTACCGGATTCCAGCACCCCATGGAGAGATGGCAGAGTGGTCGAATGCACCGGTCTTGAAAACCGGCGTACTGAGAGGTACCGGGGGTTCGAATCCCTCTCTCTCCGCTATATGTAGTAAAGCTATAAGTTCCGAAACATTCCGGAGCCTTGCTTATTTCAACTCGACCAACCATACACACCCCATGGAGAGATGGCAGAGTGGTCGAATGCACCGGTCTTGAAAACCGGCGTACTGAGAGGTACCGGGGGTTCGAATCCCTCTCTCTCCGCAACAAACGCTGAAAATCAGCAGATTGCAAAACAAACACCCAGTTTTACACCCAAGAATGTAAAGTCGGTGTTTTTGTTTTATTTAAGATAATACAACCACTACATAATAAAAGAGTAGCGATATTAAAAGAATCCGATGAGAAAAGACTAATATTTATCTATCCATTCAGTTTGATTTTTCAGGACTTTACATCGTCCTGAAAGTATTTGTTATTGTATTCCAACGTCAGGAGTGGATTATAATACAAGTTTTTTGTGTGGATAGAATTTCGTTTTGCTTAATGTACGAAAGTACTTATCTATAAACGCATGAAATATTAGCACAATGAATCATTGGAAATCAACTTTGGCCGTGATAGGAATAGGCCAACTCATATCTATTTTAACAAGTACGATTGTTGGCTTCTCCATTATTTTTTGGATTAGCAACGAATTTAAATCCCCGACAGCTTTATCTCTGGCTATTTTAGCTGGATTTTTACCACAATTTGTATTAGGCTTGTTTGCCGGGGTCTATGTTGACAGATGGAATCGAAAGAAAACGATGTTTTATTCGGACTTGTTCATCGCGTTCTGTACCCTATGTCTTTTTATTGTGATAACCAAGGGTTATAAAGACCTTTCTTTTTTTTATCTATTGACTGCTTGTCGTTCAATAGGCAGTACGTTTCATGCACCTGCTTTACAGGCAAGCATCCCTCTACTGGTTCCCAAGCACCATCTTGTCAGGGTATCAGGTTTGTACCATTCCATTCAATCCTTCAGTGAGGTGATAGCTCCCGTTGTAGGGGCAAGCCTCGTTGTTTGGCTTCCCATACAGTATATTCTGCTCATAGATGTGATCGGAGCTGTTGCTGCTTGTCTGACCTTACTTTGTGTCCAGATTCCTTCTCTTCAAAAAACGAAAGTTCTTCCAGATTTCAAAAAAGAACTGACGGAATGTTGGCATACCTTGCGGCGTACAATGGGCATTTTGCCTTTATTCGTATGCTTTACGCTGGTGACTTTTGTCCTTATGCCTGTTTTTACGTTATTTCCTTTTATGACGCTTCTGCATTTCAACGGAAACATTTTGCAAATGGGAGTTGTGGAAATGGGTTGGGGCTCAGGGGCATTGTTGGGCGGTTTAGTACTTGCCTGTAAGGCTTTGAAAAGCAAGCAAACATTAGTGATGCATACGGCTTATGTGATATTGGGATTGTATCTGATTAGCGCCAGTTATTTACCATCAAGCGCATTTATAGGTTTTGTTTGCCTAACATTTACAGGAGGCATAGCCTATTCCATTTACCATGCGCTTTTCATCGCTATTATTCAGCAGAACTTGGCTTCGGACATGCTTGGACGGACTTTTTCTCTCATCTTTAGTTTGAGTACCTTTCCATCAATGCTGGGTATCGTAGCTTCAGGATATTGGGTGGAAGCATGGGGTATCACATCCGTCTTTATGATCAGCGGATGGGTTATCTTTCTGATTGGAGTGGGTGCAAATTTTATTTCTTCAATCAAGCAGTTGGATAATTACGCATAGTATTATTTATTAAAGAATTATTATATGACAAAGAAAGAACACACTACGATTACAGAGTTATTTCAAGTTTTGGACTTGTTGGAAAGCCTGGACATGCAGTTTTGGTTGGATGGAGGCTGGGGAGTGGATGTCTTGTACGGACAGCAAACCCGCTTGCATAGAGATATTGACATTGATTTTGATGCCAATTATACAGACCAACTCCTTGATCTTTTGCAGGAGAGAGGATATCAAATTGAAACAAATTGGTTGCCCACCCGTGTGGAACTGTATAGCAAAGAATTAGGCTATATTGATATCCATCCTTTTGTCTTGAATGCGGACGGCACTTCCAAACAAGCCGACTTGGATGGAGGCTGGTATGAATTTCAACCGGACTATTTTGGAACAGCAGTCTTTGAAGGCAGAAGCATCCCTTGCATTTCTGCAAAAGGGCAACAAGTATTCCATTCGGGCTACGATTTAAGAGAGAAGGATATTCACGATTTATCTATAATTAAACAATGTATAACAACAATGAGCCTAACAATTAGATAAGAACAAGAAAATGACAGAAAAACAAATTGTCTGGTATATCTTACTTACAGAAGTAAAGATAGACAGTGACACCCAGTCTGTCACATCCCTGAGTGTAGCTCCATTGGCAGTCTTGCCGGAATTCCAGCGTAAGGGAATTGGGGGGGGGGATGTTGATTCAGTAAGCCCATCAGAGGGCAGCACTTTTGGGTTACGGCACAGCAGTCGTATTGGGGCATAAAGAGTATTATCCTCGATTTGGCTATCGCAAGGCTATCGATTTAGGAATTGAATTTCCTTTCGAAGTCTCTCATGAATATTGCATGGTGGCTGAATTAATACCTGGAGCTACTGAGAATGTGAAAGGTATGGTTTGTTATCCAACTGACTTTAAATAGTTTAACAAGTAAAATTCATTATATAACTCGGACTGGGTATTTCAATTTCCCAGTCCGTATTCTGATAGTACTTATTCAATTGGAAGATTGTGTTGCTTCAAGAATGAAAGTTTATCCCAATACCCTCTTTGAAAGACGATTTTGTTATCTTTTACATGAAAAAATCCGCATCCACGAAGTCCAAGAGAGTCTTTCCATTCCATGATAGCCCATTCGCCATCTTCAAAAATATTTTCCACCATACAAACCATTTTAGCAGTGGCAAATTCATTCACAAACATTTTGTAGATTGATTCTTTACCTATTATTGGTTCGTTTGCGACTTGATGATTTACTGCATTAGTAGCATACAGCTCTGCTATATGATAAGCATCTGCTTTGTTAAAGCAATCTATCCATTTTTCCAAAACTTCTTTAGGCTTCATTTTTTATAAATTCTTAGGATTTTGATTCTGTAATAAAAACAATCTGTTTGGATGCATAGATACTTGATTTTATTAATAATAGGCTATTCTATATTCTAAATCCTCTGGATTTTTGCTCTCTCTGCACCGAGTTACGTAGATTCTGCTGTAACTTTTCCCATTGTTCCTTAAACCATTGTACTATGGGTTGTCGGTTTATGGTCAGCATAAGCTTACCACTATCCATCGGATGTTTCTCAACCCTAAAAATATCATTCTTGATGTCAAATTTCCACCTGTGTTCTTCGGAATAAATTTTGCCACTACATTGTATGGATTCTTTCTTTGTCAAGAGGTTTTCTATCATGTCTTTGGTAAACCCGATAACAGCGCATAATTTTTCCATTCTCAACATCTCTTTGAACATGGGAAACCATTTGTGGGCTTTTTCAAGCAAGGTGCTCAATCGTGATATTTCCTTGTCTTTGGCTTCAAGTTCTTGATTATGTATTCTTTGAAGATTACGAATTTGTCTGCTATGCTGTTCCTGTATTTGTTGTATCTGAATTTTTAATTCATCAGTAGCTTTGTCCCGTTTGGTAATTTCCTGATGTAGCTGCTCGATGTGATGTTCCAGTTCTTTCAGCTTACCGCTTCCGAAAAGAGAACCTACACCGCTTGCTATGGCGGTAGCAGCATTGGTGGCTGTTTTCTTTAGTTTGTCCGTGCGTATCTCTGCTTTTACCTGTTTGAGTTCCTGTTCGGCAAGGCTTACTTGTTGTTCCTTGTGTCGCTTGGTTTCCTCTATACGTTGCAGTTCGGCTTTCTGCTTCTCAA